>VGHO01000134.1 GCA_016868175.1 Betaproteobacteria bacterium | reverse complement strand
ACGTTGGGCGTCTGCTCGAACCCCACGGGGCGCTCGTGCTGCACACCGGCAGCCCGATCTTTGCCCCGAAACTGGTGGCCCAGCTTCAGGGGCGTTTGCAGCGCCACTTTGCTGTGGTTGCCCCTCTCGGCCTCTACATCCCCCTCTACGGCAGCTACTGGAGCCTTGCGGTGTGCAGCCAGTCGAGCGACCCCCGGCGTGTCGCCCCCCAGGCGGTCCGGGAGCGGCTTTCCCAACTCATGGGTCCTGCGCTTCGGTACTACAACGCCGAGATCCACCCTGCCCTCTTTGCCCTGCCCAATACCTTGCGTGCGCTCCTTGCCAACCCCGAAAGTGCACAAACTCCTGCGCTCACACCGCTTCGCCCCGATCCAACCCGCCGAAGCGCATGAGTCGGAGCGAGCGTCGGCATCAGCCACGCCTTCTCAGACCGTACCACCCGGGAGCGGGTGAAGGTGTCCACGCTGGAGCCGGCCTCGCCCACATCCGCCTCTCCCGCGAGGAAGCGCACCACGTCCTGCATGTGCTTCGGATGCGCGCGGGCGACACACTGGAGTTGCTCGACGGTGCGGGCACGGTTGTGCGTTGCCGGCTCTCGAGGGACCCGCCGAACGCCGCCCCTGTAAACACCCACCACGACCAGGCCTGGCTCCTGCCACTGCACACGCACACCACCCCCCCGCCAAGGCCGCAGCTTTGCCTGCTGCAGGGGCTGAGTAGTGCCGATCCGATGGACTTCACCGTGCAAAAGGGAATCGAACTCGGTCTTGCCCACTTCGTTGCGGTGCGGTGCGAGCGTAGCGTTGGCCAGGTCGATGCGGGGCGCGCCGTGCGCAAACTGGCGCATTGGCGCGCGGTGGCGGCCTCTGCGTGCCAGCAATCCGGCAACCCCTGGCTCGCTGCGGTGGAGGGACCCCTGGCGTGGAAGGATGCTCTTGCGTGGTCGCCGTCCGGCCCCTGCGCTGGCGAAGAGCCAGGGACGCGGTGGGTTCTCGATCCCCATGCGCCGGTGGCGCTCGCCTCACGCCTCAGACAACCCCCTCCCTGGGAGGTACCCGAGGCGTCAACCGCGCCGCAGGCGCTCGACGACGGGCGGGGTTCGATGCGCGCCAGCGCCCAACGCATCACGCTGCTGGTGGGCCCCGAGGGAGGCCTCTCCGATGCCGAGGCGCAGCAGGCGGCCAGTGCCGGTTTTCTCGCAGTGCACCTTGGTCCGCGCACGTTGCGCACCGAAACCGCAGCGCTCGCTGCGCTGGCTGCGATCCAGTCGGCGTGGGGCGACTGGATCGCCCCGAAGGGATTGCCGACCGAAGCGTGAGTTGCGCGCCCCTGCTACAGGCTCAGTCTGGCATTTGCCTGCATGTCCGACACAGTCCATGCGGTCATGTTCACGATCCGGCGAACTGTGGCCGAGGGCGTGAGGATATGCACCGGAGCGGCAGCCCCGAGCAGCACCGGACCGATGGCAACATTGTTGCCCGCCGCCACGCGAAGCAGGTTGTAGGACACATTGGCAGCATCAATGGTGGGCATCACCAGAAGGTTGGCCTCGCCCGAGAGCGTCGAGTCGGGCAGGATGGTGCGCCGGTAGTCGGGGTCGAGGGCCGCGTCGGCATGCATTTCGCCATCCACCTCGAAGTCCACCCCGCGCGCGCGCAGCAAGGCGAGCGCCGCGCGCATCTTGCTTGCCGCCGGGAGATCCGAGGTGCCGAAGTTCGAGTGGGAAAGCAGCGCTGCCTTCGGCCTCACCCCCTTCTGCGCGAGTTGCTCCGCAGCAAGCATGGTGAGCTCTGCGATCTGCTCGGCGCTAGGGTCGGCGTTGACATGGGTGTCGACAAGCGTGAGTTGGCGACCCGGCAGCAGCACAGTGTTCATCGCCCCATAGCAGTTCACGCCAGAACGCTTGCCGATCACCTGGTCGATGAAAGAGAGGTGCGCAACATAGGCCCCGAAAGTGCCGCAGATCATACCGTCGGCCTGACCGAGATGCACCATCAGCGCGCCGATGAGCGTGAAGCGTCGGCGCAATTCGATCTGCGCATATTGCTCGGTGATACCCCTGCGGCTGGTGAGCCGGTGGTAGGTCTGCCAGTACACACGGTAGCGGTCATCGCGTTCGGGATTGACCACGTCGAAATCATGACCCGGGCGGACGCGCAACCCAAGCCGCTGGATACGCGACTCGATCACGGCAGGTCGCCCCACCAGGATCGGCCGCGCGAGATCCTCGTCCACAACCACCTGGGCCGCACGAAGCACCCGCTCGTCTTCACCCTCGGCATAGACAACGCGCTTGGTGAGCGCGCGGCGGGCGCTTGCGAAGATCGGCTTCATGAAGTTGCCCGAGCGGTACACGAACTGCTCGAGCGTGCTGCGGTAGGCGGCGAAGTCCTCGATCGGTCGGGTGGCAACCTGCGACTGCATCGCCGCGCGCGCCACCGCCGGCGCCACCCGCGCGATCAGCCGAGGATCGAAGGGCTTGGGGATGATGTAATCGGGACCGAAGCTGAGCCCCTGCGTGCCGTAGGCGGCGGTCACGACTTCGGATTGTTCCTCGCGGGCCAGATCCGCGATCGCATGGACTGCAGCGATCTCCATCTCGCGGGTGATGGTGGTGGCGCCCACATCGAGCGCGCCGCGAAAGATGAAGGGAAAGCACAACACGTTGTTGACCTGATTCGGGAAATCGGTGCGTCCGGTGGCAATCACCGCATCGGAGCGCGCCTCGCGTGCCAGCGCGGGAAGAATCTCGGGTTCAGGGTTGGCAAGCGCAAAGACGATCGGCTGCACGGCCATGCGCGCCACCATTTCAGGCTTGAGCACGCCCCCGGCGGAGAGCCCGAGAAACACGTCGGCACCTTCGATCACCTCGGCGAGGGTGCGCGCCGCAGTGTCCTGGGCAAAGCGCTCCTTGTCGGGGTCCATCAGCTCCCTGCGGCCCCGGTAGACCACTCCGGCGAGGTCGGTCACCCAGATGTTTTCCACCGGCAGGCCCAGATCGACGAGCAGATCCAGACACGCCAGCGCCGCGGCTCCGGCGCCGCTCGTCACGAGCTTGACCCTGTCGATCGACTTGCCCACCACCTTGAGCCCGTTGGTCAGTGCTGCGCTCACCACGATGGCGGTGCCGTGCTGATCGTCATGGAAGACCGGGATCTTCATGCGCTTGCGCAGCTTGCGCTCCACCTCGAAGCAATCCGGCGCCTTGATGTCCTCCAGATTGATCCCTCCGAAGGTCGGCTCGAGCGCCGCGATGATTTCCACCAGCCTGTCGGGATCCTTCTCGTGAAGTTCGATATCAAACACGTCAATTCCGGCAAACTTCTTGAACAGCACCGCCTTGCCTTCCATCACCGGCTTGCCGGCGAGCGGCCCGATATCGCCGAGGCCAAGGACGGCTGTCCCGTTGGTTACAACCCCAACCAGGTTGGCGCGCGCTGTGTAGCGGCGCGCATTCGCCGGATCCTTCACGATTTCCTCGCATGCCGCAGCAACACCAGGCGTGTAGGCAAGCGCGAGGTCGCGCTGGTTGGTCAGTTGCTTGGTGGGCTCCACCGCGATCTTCCCCGGTCGTCCCTGTTCGTGGTACTCGAGTGCCGCGCGCCGCAGCTGCGGATCCATCGCCATTTCGTCTCCTCCCTTTTTTGCTCGAACGCCTCAGCAAACTACGGCGCAATCACCGGCACCAGCCCGGCGCTGCGCGCAACCACGCTCGCAAGGTGCGCCGCTTTCCGCCCGGTACCGTCCCTGATCTGGTGACGAAAGCTCGTGCCTTCGGCAACCACGAGGTCCTGCGCCCGGGCGTGCCTCACCGCAGGCAGCAACACATCCTCGGCCATCGCCATGGATAGCGTGTAGTGCTCGGCATGGTAGCCGAAGGCTCCCGCCATGCCGCAACAGCGCTCGAGGAACCCGGCAAAGAGCAACGCGAGCGTGCGCCCAGGTACACGCCGCGCTCCCTCCACATCGCCCAGGGCAAGTGGCACGACATGCGCGGCCGCAGCATCGACTGCCGCCGCATTTCGGCCCATACGGTGGTAGGGCCGGGTCGCCCCCGGTGCCCGGCAGGGTGAGCACTCCGGTAAGCGGGTCGTTCTGAGCATCCCAGGCCGACCAATCGAGCGCAGTATCGAGTGGCCGCATGGCGTAGCCGGGCTTGTAGCGGAAGAGCTCTGTCCGGTCCATGGGGCTGGCACGCACGATCCTGCCTGGATTCATCAGGCCTTGCGGATCAAAGGCTGGCCTGCAGGTAAGACGCGCGAATCGACATGGTCCACAATGCGCAAAGTGTAATCCGCAGGCCGATCCTCCAAGGCTGCGGAAACCCAAAGGGCCCGCCTGGAAGCCAGCCGGGTATCAGCCGGGTATCAGCGGGGTAACGAGGCAACGAGGATGGGGTCGATGAAACCGGCACGCGAGCTTGCATTGAATGCGCACCCCAGCGGTCGACACTTCCTGCAGATACCCGGCCCCACCAATGTGCCCGACCGCATCCTGCGCGCGATCGGCACGCCCACCGTCGACCACCGCGGGCCGCAGTTCCAGCAGCTCGGACGCTCGGTCCTCGAAGGCCTGCGCAGGATCTTCAGGACCACCGAGCCGGTGGTGATCTTTCCCGCCTCGGGCACGGGCGCCTGGGAGGCTGCGCTCGTCAACACCCTGAGCCCCGGCGATACGGTGCTGATGTGCGAGACCGGACATTTCGCAACCCTCTGGAAGCGTCTCGCTGAAAGGCTCGGGCTCGAAGTGGTGTTTCTGGAGGGCACCTGGCGTCGCGGCGCAGATGCGCAGTCGATCGCGGCGCACCTTCGCCACGACACAGCGGCGAAGATCCGCGCAGTGTGTGTGGTGCACAACGAAACATCGACCGGCGTCTGCACCCGGATACCCGAAGTGCGCGCAGCCATCGATGGAGCGCAGCATCCGGCACTGCTGATGGTGGACACCATCTCGTCGCTCGCCTCGGTCGACTACCAGCACGACGCCTGGGGCGTGGATGTAACCGTCGCCGGCTCGCAGAAGGGCCTGATGCTTCCGCCCGGACTTTCCTTCAACGCCATCAGCCGCAAGGCTCTTGCGGCGAGTGCGCACGCGAAGCTGCCGCGCGCCTACTGGGATTGGGCCGACATGCTCGAACCCAATGCGAGGGGTTTCTTTCCCTACACCCCGGCCAGCAATCTGCTCTACGGCCTGCATGAAGCGATCGCAATGCTCGAGGAAGAAGGCTTGCGCGAAGTCTTTGCACGCCACGCGCGGCTGGCCGAGGCAACGCGTGCCGCGGTTCAGGGGTGGGGGCTCGAGATCGTTGCGCAAGACCCCGCCGAGTACAGCGCCACCCTCACCGCGGTCCTGATTCCGGAGGCTTCGCCCGCGAATGCCGACGCGCTGCGGGCGATCGCGCTGGAGCACTTCAACCTTTCGCTTGGCCAGGGCCTCGGACGGCTCAGCGGCAAGGTGTTCCGGATCGGACACCTGGGTGACTTCAACGCCTTGATGCTCCTTGGCGCCCTGGGCGGGGTGGAAATGGCACTCAGGCTCGCCGGCGTGCCGCATCGCAGCGGCGGGGTGCAGCGTGCGATGGAGGTGCTCGGTGTGCAAGAGGCCGGCAACCCGCGCCGCTGCGCCCCTGCGGACCCGGATCGTTGCCCGGAACTCCCTGCGCTTGCGGGGCGCAATGCGCACATTGCGCCCTTTCAGGTGATGGATCTGGTGCGCCAGGCCAGTGCGCTCGAAGCGGCCGGCCGCTCGATCATCCACATGAGCATCGGCGAGCCCGACTTCACTGCACCGAGGCCGGTTGTCGAGGCGCTGGCGCGGGCGGCACGCGAAGGCCGGAGCCAGTACACCGCGGCCACCGGCGTGGCCGAATTGCGCAAGGCAATCGCCGGCTACTACCTGGCTAGCGAAGCGCTGGAGGTTGACCCCGATTGCGTTCTCATCACTGCGGGCGCCTCTGCGGCGCTCACGCTTGCATGCATGGCGCTGGTGAACCCGGGCGACGAAGTCCTGATGACTGACCCCGGCTATCCCTGCAACCGCCATTTCGTCGCCGCCGCAGGCGGAGTGCCCCGGGCGATCCACACCGGGGAGGCCACCCGATTCCAACTCAGCGCCGCGATGGTTGCACAACACTGGCGCAAGGAAAGCCGCGGCATGCTTCTCGCCTCCCCGGCCAATCCCACCGGTACCTCGCTCGGGCGCGAGGCGCTTGCCGCCACGCTCGAAGCAGTACGCGAACGTGGCGGCTTCGTGATCATGGACGAGATCTACCAGGGCCTGAGTTATGGAGACCGCGCTGCCGGGATTGCGCCGGGTGCGTACTCCGCGTTGCACATCCGGCGTGATCTCGTGATCGCCAACAGCTTTTCGAAACAGTTCCACATGACCGGTTGGCGACTCGGTTGGCTGATCGTTCCGCCGAAGTGGGTGCGAAGCTTCGAGAAACTCCAGCAGAACCTCTATATCTGCCCTTCGGCGCTCGCGCAGCACGCAGCGCTGGCCTGCTTTCTGCCGGAATGCCTTGCGGAGTTCGCGCGCAGGCGAGACCAGTTCGAGGCGCGGCGCAACCGCATCGTGCCGGCGCTCCGGGCGCTCGGCTTCCATATTCCCGTCACCCCGGACGGTGCCTTCTATGTCTGGGCCAGCATCCGCAATTTCGGGATGTCGAGCAGCACATTTGCCGAGCGGCTACTCCACGAAGCGGGCGTTTCGATCGTACCGGGCACCGACTTCGGAAGCCACGCTGCGCACGATTGGGTGCGCTTCTCCTACGCTACCTCGCTCGAGGGCATCGAGGAGGCGCTTGCGCGGATCGAAGCCTGGTCGGCCGGACTCAACGGGCAGGTTCGGCGAGGGGCGATAACCCTGTAGCCCGCTCCATCTCGCTGCGGGTCTGCATGACCCGGCTACCAAAGCCCCGGTCGTGGGGAAGGTGGGCAGCGCCCACATACGCCTTGAGCGCCGATTCGATGCTTTCGTCGCGACGCAGGTATTCGCTGAGTATCGCAACCCCCACGCGCAAATTGGTGATCGGATCAAACACGGTGGCCACGCCGCCAAAGGCCTCAAAGCGTTTGGCGTGCACCCTTGTGAGGACCTGCATCAGGCCTTGCGCTCCCCTGGGGCTCTGGGCGAGAGGATCGAAGCGGGACTCAACCGCCACCACCGCGAGCACGAGGAGCGGATCGAGCCTGTGCTCGTGGGCGATCTCGTAGGCGGCAGAAACCACCTCGCTCACCAGATCCCCCGCCACGCGGTAGCGGTCTGCGATGAAATCGGCAAGCCGATCCTGCTCCACGCTGAGGGCAAGGCGCAGCTGCCGCATGGACTCCGCGCTCCCCTGGCCCGGCGCCTGTGCCATCACCGGAGGAGTTCGAGGCGCAGCGTCAAGCGTTGGGTACCTGGATTCCACCGATGGGGAGGGCGCGTGTGGAGCGATGGGCCCCCGATCCCCTTGGGGCAAAACGGAGTTTCCATGCGCCACCCTCGGCACCCCTGAAAAACCGGGAGCCAG
>VGHO01000133.1 GCA_016868175.1 Betaproteobacteria bacterium | reverse complement strand
CGACGGATTTGCGGGACACTGAAGCGTGAACGGGTGGTTTCGCGGCAAGCCCTCGGCAGCGCCCCGGCCCTCTGCAGCGTCCCGGCCCGCCTCAGCTTCCCGGCCCTCGGCAGCGTCCGGGCCCGCCTCAACGTCCCGGCCCTCGGCGCCGAGCGCGGTGAAGCCCGCCCCAGTCACGGGCGAACCGCTGCTCGAGGTGGAGGGCTTGCAGGTCTACTACGGAAGGGCCCACGCGGTGCAGGGGGTGAGCCTTCGGCTTGCATCGGGCGTGCTCGGCGTGGTTGGGCGCAATGGGATGGGCAAGACAACGCTTTGCCACGCGATCGCCGGACTTGTCCCGGCGACGGGATCGATCCGTTTCGGGGGACGCGAAGTCCTGGGCATGCGGCCGCACCAGATTGCCAGGCTCGGCATTTCGCTGGTGCCCCAGGGCCGGCGGGTCTGGCCCTCGTTGAGCGTTGACGAGACACTGCGCCTGGTGGCTTCGGCGCCCGCTGACCGGGACCGGATCTACACCCTCTTTCCGAGGCTTGCCGAACGCCGATCCAACGGTGGGCACCAGCTCTCGGGGGGCGAACAGCAAATGCTCGCTATCGGCAGGGCACTCCTGCTGCAACCTGCCCTGCTGATCATGGATGAGCCCACCGAGGGGCTTGCGCCGGTGATCGTGGAGCAGCTCACCCAGGCGCTGAGGCAGTTGAGCCGGGACGACGCGATCGCAATCCTTCTCATCGAGCAGAACCTGCGCGTTGCGCTCGGGGTTGCCGACCGGATTGCGGTGATGGTCAACGGCAGGATCGCGCAGGAGATGCCGCCCTCGATGCTCGCGTCGGATCCTGAACTCCAGGAGCGCTTGCTCGGGGTACGCAGCCACCGCCATCTCGACGACGACGCGGCGGAGGCCCCGGAGGGCAGCAGCGCTCGGCAGCGCGACGCTCCGGTGGATACCGGCGGGTCTGCACAGTCCGCCCAGCCCGCCGTGATCCGGGTTCTGCGCGCGCATGCCGACCCGCAGACCCGTGCCCCCGAGCCCGCGTCCTGGGTTGCACCGGCGGCGCGCTTCAACGCATGGAACAGCGTGAGCGTTGCGGGCCCGGCTGCGTCCGATTCGACTGCATCCAGCGTGGCAGTTCAGGGCGCAGGCGCAGCTGCGTCGGGCTCCGTGCCGGTTGCAACACCCGCTGGCCCGGCAAACAGGTCGGCGGGGGCACTTTCTTCGGCGGCGTCGCCGGTTGCAGCACGTACTGCACCGCCGGGGCCAACCGCCGGATCCGCATTGCGACTTGCCTATGTGGCGGGCACCTTCGACACCAAGGGGCGCGAACTCGAGTTCCTTGCAAAGCTGCTCGAGGCCCGCGGCCTTCGGGTCACGACGGTCGATCTGTCCACTTCGGGTCAGCCCTCGATGGCGCGGATCTCTGCGCGCGATGTTGCGCGGCATCACCCGGGGGGCGAGGCAGCGGTCTTTTGTGGCGACCGCGGTGCGGCGGTGAGCGCGATGGGGCTCGCGTTTGCGCAATTCGTGCGCTCGCGGCGCGATGTGGGCGGCCTGATCTCGGCGGGCGGCTCGGGAGGGACCAGCATCGCCACGGCAGGGATGCGCGCGCTCGACGTTGGCTTGCCCAAGGTGATGGTGTCAACCATGGCAAGCGGCGACACCCGGCCCTATGTCGGGCCCTCCGACATCTGCATGCTCTACCCGATCACCGACGTGCAGGGCATCAACAGGATCAGCGAGCAGGTTCTCAGCAACGCTGCGCATGCGCTTGCCGGGATGATCCAGCATCCGCCGAAGCCACGCGGCGATGCCAAGCCTGCCATAGGTCTGAGCATGTTCGGCGTGACCACGCCCTGTGTGCAGGCGGTGGCACGGGCGCTCGAGGCCGACCACGACTGCGTGGTGTTCCACGCCACGGGCGTTGGCGGTCAGTCAATGGAGAAGCTTGCCGACTCGGGGCTTCTCGCAGGCGTGATCGACATTTCAACCACCGAGATCGCCGACGAGATCGTGGGCGGCACGCTTTCGGCCGGGCCCGAGCGGCTCGATGTATTTGCACGGCAGCCAATGCCGTGGGTGGGTTCGGTGGGTGCACTCGACATGGTGAACTTCGGACCCTTCGAGTCGGTGCCGGAGCGCTTTCGCAACCGCAGGCTGTACCGCCACAACCCCAACGTGACCCTGATGCGCACCACGCCCGAGGAGTGCATCCGCATCGGACAGTTCCTTGTTGAAAAGCTCAACCGTATGCGTGGTCCGGTGCGCCTGCTCCTGCCGGAGCACGGGTTGTCGGCGATCGACCGGGAGGGGCAAGCCTTCTGGGACCCGCAGGCAGACCGCGCGCTCCTCGAGACCCTGGAGGCAGGGTTTGAGCCCGGGCCGCGTCGGCGTCTCGAGCGCCTGGCGCTGCACCTCAACGACCCTGCATTTGCACAGGCCCTTGTGGAGGCCTGGCGTGAAGTCGCCGCGTATGCGGACGGGCAGTCCTCGGATACTACCGAGCGAAGGAGTGTGGTCTGATGCCAAGGGTGGATCGAAGCGAGGCACTCGCGCGCTTGCGCAGGAAGATCGCCGCCGGCGAGGCGATCGTTGGCGCAGGGGCGGGGACCGGGTTGTCGGCCAGGTGTGAGGAAGCCGGGGGCGTTGATCTGATCGTGATCTACAACTCCGGGCGCTACCGGATGGCCGGCCGCGGATCGCTCGCGGGATTGCTCGCCTACGGCAACGCCAATGCGATCGTGTGCGAGATGGCGCGTGAAGTGTTGCCGGTTGTCCGTCACACGCCGGTCCTCGCCGGGGTGAACGGTACCGATCCCTTCATGATCACGCCGAAGTTTCTGCGCGAACTGATCGATCTGGGCTTTTCCGGTGTCCAGAACTTTCCCACGGTGGGGCTGATCGACGGAACCTTCCGGGCAAACCTCGAAGAAACCGGGATGGGCTATCCGCTCGAGGTGGAACTGATCGGGCAGGCACACGCCCTCAACCTCCTCACCACACCGTATGTGTTTTCGGCCCACGATGCGCGTCAGATGGCGCGCGCCGGGGCCGACGTTGTGGTGTGCCACCTCGGACTCACCACCGGAGGAAGCATCGGCGCGCAAACTGCGTTGCGCCTCGAGGACTGCGTCACGCCAATCCGCGACTGGGCCTCGGCCGCCAGGGAGGTCAATGCGCAGGTGATCGTGCTTTGCCATGGCGGGCCGATCGCCACGCCCGAGGATGCGGCCTGGATTCTCGAGCGCTGCCCGGAATGTCACGGTTTCTACGGCGCAAGTTCGATGGAGCGCTTGCCGGTGGAGACTGCGCTCACCGAAACCGCCCGCCGGTTCACCCGCTTGCGGTTGCAGGGTCGATGATGTCGTGTTCAATCAGCCAGGCTGCATGCGCGCAGCATGAAAGGTCGCTGGCCAGACGGGGAAGGGGGCAGGTATGAGCGGTGCCGAGTTTGGAAGCTTCATTCTTGGATTGATCGTGGTTGTCATTGTGGTGGCCGTTGTGGTGTGGTTGCTTCACTGGCTCTACCTGCGCAGTTCCAAGGAGCGCGCCTTCGTGCGCACAGGCTTTGGCGGACAGAAGGTTGTGGTCGATGGCGGGGCTTTTGTGCTCCCCATCCTTCACGACGTGATTCCGGTCAACATGAACACGTTGAGGCTCGAGGTGAGCCGCGGTCGCGACAAGGCGCTGATCACGCAGGACCGCATGCGGGTTGACGTGATTGCCGAGTTCTATGTGCGGGTTGCGGCACAACCCGAGGCCGTGGCGTCTGCGGCGCAGACGCTTGGCCTGCGCACCATGGCGCCCGAGCAGCTCAAGGAACTCATCGAAGGCAAGTTCGTGGATGCCCTGCGAACCGCAGCGGCCGAAATGTCGATGGAGGAATTGCACGAGAAGCGCGGAACCTATGTGCGCAAGGTGCGCGAGGCGGTGGCCGAGGATCTCCTGAAGAACGGGCTTGAGCTCGAGTCGGCATCGCTCACCCAACTCGACCAGACCTCGATGGACTACTTCAATCCGAGCAATGCCTTCGATGCCGAGGGGCTCACGCGCCTCACCGAGCGGATCGAGCAGCGCAAGAAGCAGCGCAACGATGTGGAGCAGGACACCCTGATCGCGATCCGCAACAAGAACCTCGAGGCCGAGAAGCTCTCGCTCGCGATCGATCTCGAAGCCGAAAGCGCAAAGCTGCTGCAGCAACGGTCGATCGAGGTGGCGCGGGCACGCCAGCGCGCCGAAGTGATCAGCGAAAAGGCCATGCGGGATCAGGATGCCGAGGAGGCGCAGATCTCGGCGCGGCAGGCGATCGAAGGTGCGCGCATCCGCAGCGAACAGACGATCGAGCAGGACCGGATACGCAAGGAGCGCGAGTTGCAGGCCGCCGAGATCGAGCGTCGTACTGCGCTTGAACTCGCCGAACAGCAGCGGGCCATCGCAGTGGCCCGTGAGAGCCGCTCCCTGAGCGAAGCGCAGACCGAAGCCGAGATTGCGCGCTCGCAGGCGGTAGCGGCAGAAGAGCGTGTCTTCACAGCTCGCGAGATCGAGATGGCCGAGCGCCGCAAGGCGATCGAACTGATCGCTGCGCGTCAGGAGGCCGAGCGCGAGGCGCTGCAGGTCACGGCCACCGCCGCTGCGGAGAAGGCGGCAAGTGCAGACCGCGGCGAGGCGCAACGGGCACAGGCGCTTGCCGATGCCGATGCCGAGCGGACGAGGGCCGAGGCACACCGGGTGAGCGCGCAGATCGAGGCCGAAGCCCTCCGGCAACTGCACGAGGCGCAAAACGTGCTGTCGCCCGAGGCGCGCACTTCCGCGCTGCGGCTCAAGATCGTGGAACGTGCCGATGCGATCATCCGCGAAACGGTCAAGCCTCTCGAGCGTATCGAGGGCATCCGGATCCTGCATGTGGACGGCCTCGGAGGCAGCGGCGCAGGTGCATCGGGGGCGGGTGCTTCCGGCGAGTATTCGGGAGGCTTTGCCGACAGCGTCGTGAATTCCGCCTTGCGTTTCCGGGCGCAGGCGCCGATCGTGGACCATCTGCTGCGTGAAATCGGTCTCGAAGGCTCCGATGTGCGAAAGCTCGCGGGCGCCGCAGTCAACCTTGGTGCGGGCGCTGGCACCAATCCCGGCGCGGGCCTGCCTTCCGCCATGCCCCCCTCGCTCGGTGCGCCCACAGGGCGGGCAGCGTCGGGTAGCCAGGGGGTGGCTTCCCCGGCGGCCGCACGGGCAAGCCTCGCTGCCTCGCCGCATGCGCTCGCAGCCGCGAACCTCGACGAGGATGCCTTGTGATCCGGGTGTATGTGTCGAGCGTGATCCAGGCGCCTGCCACCGCAGTCTGGTCGCGCATCAGGGACTTCAACGGACTCCCCGTCTGGCACCCCCTGATCGCAGAGAGCCGCATCGAAAACAGCTGGCCTTCCGATCGCATCGGCTGCATCCGTCAGTTTCGAACGCGTGACGGGGGGACGATCCGTGAGCGTCTTCTTGCGCTTTCGGACTATGACTACACCTGCACCTACGAGATCCTCGAGAGTCCGATGGGCGTGAGCGACTATGTGGCCACGCTCAAGCTCACGCCAGTCACCGACGGCGATCGCTGCTTTGCCGAATGGAGCGCCGAATTTGGCTGCGCGCCGGGACGCGAGGAGGAACTCGCCGACACCATCGGCCGTGGCGTTTTCCAGGCGGGTTTCGACGCACTCAAGCGTGCGAGGCTGCACGACGGCAGCGGCGGTTGAGAGGTGCTGCAGCGCGTTGTCCGATCCACGGTCATCGAGCGACCGGTCGAGGAAGTGTGGGAGGTGCTGCGCGACTTCAACCGCCACGATCAGTGGCACGGTCTGGTCAGCCGAAGCACCATCGAATCGGGTCTGCGCGCGAGCCAGGTTGGCTGTGTGCGCGCCTTCACGCTGCGCGACGGTGGTTTCGTCCGCGAGCAGTTGCTCGGTCTTGACGACCGGAACTTTCGCTCAACCTACTGCATCGTGGAAGCCACGCTGCCGCTCGAGCGCTATGTGGCAACCGTCACCCTCAAGCCGGTCACCGACCGGCGCCACACCTTCTGGCACTGGAGTTCCACCTTCGGCTGTCCTCGCGGCGAGGAGCTCGCCCTGTGCAAGGTGGTCGGGGACGAGGTCTATGAGGCGGGCTTTGCCGATCTGCGCCGATACCTGAGTCGTAGCCGGGCACTCGCCCGGGGCGCGGTGGGTGATCGCGGCGCTGCGGTTTCGGGCGCACAGGGGGAGGGCAGCAGCGCAGAGCCCGCAGTGCAGGCCGTGGCGCTCGAGGGTTACGGAGATGCCCGGCAACTGCAGCCGCAAACCCGGCGCTTGCAGCGCCTCGGCCCACGCGAGGTCAGGGTGCGGCAAACCGCTGTAGGCGTGAACTTCATCGACATCTATCTGCGCAGGGGCTGGATTCCCGAGTTGCTCGCGCCCGGGGCTGTGCCCGGCATGGAGGCTGCGGGCGAGCTTGTTGCCCTTGGTTCCGAGGTCACCGGCCTGCAGGAGGGTGACCGGGTGGCCTACATGGGGCCGGTGCCCGGAGCCTACGCCAGCGGACGCAATGTGCCGCGCGACTGGCTCGTGCAACTGCCGCCCAGCGTGGAGGAGGAGATGGCCGCAGCGCTCCTCCTCAAGGGCATCACTGCCGATTACCTTTTGCACGACCTCGGGCGGGTACGCCCGGGCGCTCGCTGGCTTGTGCACGCTGCGGCCGGAGGCGTGGGCTCGATCCTGTGCCAGTGGGGCACCCGACTCGGCGCGCGCATCGTGGGCACGGTGTCGAGCCAGGAGAAGGCCCGCCTGGCAAGGAACTGGGGTTGTGAGCATGTGATCGTGACCGGCGAGTATCGCTTTGCCGAGTCCTTGAGGTACCACTTTCCCGAAGGCGCCGAAGTGATCGTGGACGGTCTCGGGGCTGCGGCGGCAGGCGAGAACTTCCAGGCCCTGGCCGATTGCGGGCACTGGATCAGCCTCGGACAGGCAAGCGGCGGGCTCGAACCCCTTGCACCGGATCTCCTGGTACGAAAGTCGGCAAGCTTCTCGCGCCCAGTGGCCTTTGCCTATGTGGCCACCCGGCAGGCGCTCCAGATGCGGGCGCAAAGACTCTGGAGCGCGCTCGAGGCGGGGAGCTTCCAGCGTCCGTCGATCGAACGCTTTGCGCTTGCCCAGGCTGCAGAGGCACACCTCCGACTCGAGTCGCGCGCAAGCAGCGGATCGATCGTCTTGCTGCCCTGAAGCGTAGGCGGCTACTCGGCGCATGGCGCGGGTGGATGGCCCCGGGCGGGTAGCGCTGTGCTATCGTCTCTCGGGCGGTTTTCACCATCGAAACGGCAACGCTCAGGCAGGCCGGGCGGTGGATGCGCAGTATTCAGCGTGGATATTGCCCTCAACAAAACGGCTTCCTGCGGCGATGGCCTTGCGGGAAGCGCATGAATCCAGCGGGAGGTCAAGCATGGACGCCCAACAGTCCACCCAACAGGCTGCACAGCAATTGGCCAAGGATGTGAAGGCCGTGGTCGATGATGCCGAGGCGCTCTTGCGCAGCACCGCCGAACACACGGGCGAAGAGGTGAGGCAGTTGCGCGAATCGCTGCAGCGT
>VGHO01000132.1 GCA_016868175.1 Betaproteobacteria bacterium | reverse complement strand
GCCTCCAGGAGCTGCCGCGTTCAACACCGAGAGATCCGGAACTCGTCCTTGCGCACCTCGTCCCCTTCGTTGCTGGGGGCTTCAAGGCATTGCAGAGTTCGGCTCGGAGTTGAGGCAGGCCTCGGATGCCAGCAACTCAAACCCCGCCCTTCACCCCCCGGCTGCGTTCTGGCTTACGCAGGCTGGGCGGCATTCCCTGCGCTACATCGACCCGCTCGCCCGGGAGCCACCGCCAGACCTAAGCGTCCTGCAACTCGCGCTCCAGATCGGCCAATGGGAAATGGCGGCAAAGCCACTACAAATGCGCACGGAATTGCCCGATGGCGAACCGACCCACGTCATCCAGATCGCCGCGCCTGCTCAAGCCAGGCTGCCGACCACCGTCATCACCTTGCCGGTTTCCCACAACCGCATCAAGCGGCCAGGCTGGATCGGTGTCGAAGCGCTGGAAAGCCATCTTCGATTGCGCAGATTTGGTGCTGACCGGGGCGAGCAAGGCGGTCGCCCTCGAAACCGTCGACTTCAACGACCCGAACCACCCCAAGACCTGTCTGGCTGGTGTGGGACAAACCACTACGCCAACCACCAGAAGAAAGGCGCATTCAAGCACCTGAAGGTGGCCGACTTCTTCATGGGCGGCGGCACCACACTGGTGGAAGGCTCGCACCTCGGGATGCTGATTACGGTGGGGGGGTCTGAAAGAGCTTGCGGGCTTGACCGCCACGGATGATCGCCAAGCACCTCTTCTTGCTGCCCTTCAGGATCCGCCGTTACACTTCGGTGAAAACAGAGTGAGGAGACCAATGATGATTTCGCAGTGCATCGATGTGAAATTGCCAGACAATCCCGGCGCGAGCGCTCGGCGTTTGACGGCCAGGTCGGTTGTTGGGGTGCTTCTCGCCGCCCTGTTGCCGGGTGTCGCGCTGGCACAGGCCTATCCGAACAAGCCCGTGAAAGTGCTCGTGCCTTTTGTGGCCGGCGGGACGAGCGACATCGTCGCCCGGGCGGTTGCGCAAAGGCTCACGGAGGCCGGCTACACCGCTGTCGTCGAAAACCGCCCAGGCGCAAATGGCTCGGTTGCAGCCGAGGCGCTGGCCAAGTCTGCTCCCGACGGCTACACGATCATGGTGGGCTCGATCGGCGTGTTCGCGATCAACATGGGGCTCTACCGGGCACCGCGCTACAACGTCCTGCGCGATTTCGACCCGATCACCGTGGTGGTTCGAACCCCGAACGTGCTGATTACGCCGCCGAACTTTCCGGCCAGTACATTGAAGGAATTCATCGAATACGCGCGCAAGAATCCAGGAAAGATCTCCTATGGCTCTTCGGGTTCGGGGTCGAGCGACCACCTGTCGGCCGAACTCTTCAAGCAGCAGACCAACACCTTCGGCGTCCACATTCCTTACCGTGGAGGTGCTGCCGCCCAGACCGACATCATGGCCGGACAGATCGAGGCCTCGTTCCAGAATTTTGGTACGGTTGTGCCCTACATCCGGGCTGGCAAGATGAAGGCTCTCGCAGTTACTTCGGCCGAGCGCATGCCACAGTTGCCCAATGTTCCCACGGTGATCGAGAACGGCCTGCCGGGGTTCGAAGTGACATCCTGGCAGGCAGTGGCGGCGCCAAAGGGCGTACCGAAAGAGATCCTCGCAAAGCTTCATGCAGACATCACCAAGGGTATGCGCTCTCCCGAGGTGGTACAACGGTTCACGGATCAGGGATTTGAACTGGTGCTCAACACTCCGGAGCAGACCACGAGCTTCTTTGCCTCCGAGATCGAAAGGTGGGGAAAGGTTGTGAAGATCTCCGGTGCAACCGTCGACTGACAAAGATTTCTTCGGTCTTGCCGTTCCCCGTGGGAACGGTCCTCATGGTGCTGGTCCTCATGGTGCCGGTCCTCAAACACCCAGCCGCAGCGACCTGGCGAATTGCTGTCCGGCCACATGGCGGCGTGGTGAGGCCAGCCCCGCGCCTGTGAACCACTGCGCCACGCTTGTATTGACGCTCCCTGCGGTTCCAGGGACTCACAAGAGGACGCACGCATGCATGCCGCACGCCATTTCTCGCAAACCTACGCCGAAGCCCGGCAGCAGTTCCTCGACGCCACCGCCCAGGCGGGCCTGTCGGTACAGTCACATGTGCAGCCGCTGCCCGGCCACGACGGTGAGGAACTTGCGATGGACGTCGTGCTCGAGGGGCATTGCGACGCAGCAGGCCTGCTGCTGCTGACCAGCGCCTGCCACGGCGTTGAGGGCTTTTGCGGTTCGGGGGTACAGATTGCACTGTTGCGCGATCCGGGCTGGCACGCCGCAGTGCGCGAAAGCACCTGCGCCGTCCTCTATGTTCACGCGCTCAACCCGCACGGATTTTCCTATTGGCGTCGCGTGACGTCCGAGGGCGTAGACCTCAACCGCAACTGGCACGACTTCCGTCGACCGCTGCCGGAAAATCCGGGCTACGACGCGTTGGCCGACGCGATCCTGCCGCAGACCTGGCCGGATCCGCCGGAAGCGGCGAAGCGACTTGCGGACTACGCTTCGCAACACGGCGAGCGGGGGTTGCAGACTGCGCTGAGCGGCGGGCAGTACCGCCATCCCGATGGCATCTTTTTCGGAGGCACTTCGCCAACCTGGAGCCATCGGGCGCTGCGCAGCGTGCTGCGGCAGCACGGCACGCGTTGCCGCCGGCTGGCGTGGATCGACCTGCACACGGGCCTGGGGCCAAGTGGTCACGGCGAGCGCATCTTTGCCTGTCGAAACGATGCGCTGGCGCTTGCCCGGGCACGCATGTGGTGGGGGCCGGAAGTAACTTCGATCTACGACGGCTCTTCGAGTTCAGCCTTGCTGCAAGGACTGATGTGGCAGGCGGTGGGCTGGGACTGCCCGCAGGCCGAGCACACCGGGATTGCGCTGGAATATGGCACACAGCCGATGGCCGAGGTGATCAGCGCCTTGCGTGGTGACCACTGGCTGCACAAGAACCCCGCGCAGGGCGCACCGCAGAGGGAAACCATCCGCCGGCGCATGCGCGATGCGTTCTACACCGATACCGATGGCTGGAAAGAGCGAATCGTTGAACAGGCTGAAGAGGCTGCCCGCCAGGCTCTTGCCGGGCTCGTGGGCTGAGACGATCGCGCAACGCGAGCGCGGACTCCGGCGACCGCGCCCCGCCGAGGTCGGCGGCTTCACCCCCCGAGCTGCCGCATCGCAGCGCCAACTTCCCCGGTCGCAACCGCTTCGACTTCCACGAGGAACTCCTCCTTGACGAGGCGATCGACAACGAGAAGCGTATTCGGTGGGTATTGTCGCCCCTGAAACAAGTGCGGAAAGAGTTCAGCACGAACACGCATGAACTTCTCGATATCCTGCGCGTGAACCAGATAGGTTGTGAATTTGACGACATGGTTGAAAGTGAGCCCGAGGCCCGAGAGCACCGCACCAAGGTTCGCAAAGACCTGGCGCATCTGGACTTCGAAGTCATGGCGGCCCGCGACGCTTCCGTCGCTTGCAACCGCCAACTGACCTGCGATGTACACCGTACTGCCTGAGGGCACGATCGTGACATTCGAGTAAAGCCCCTGCGCGGGGCCAGCACCGGGCGGGTTCCCGTAGCGAATCTGCGGATCCGTCGTCGGAGCCTCGCCTGAATTGCGTGCGCTCGGACTCTCCGGTAGCGGGTCCGCCGGGCGTGTCCTGCCTTCCCCGCCTCGTTGCGAAGACTTCTCCGCCGAAGCCTTCGATTGCTTGTGGGCCCGAAGCGCGGCGAGCCGCTCGTTGCGCCAGAGCGTCTTCCGCGCGATCGCCTCAAACGAGAGCCGTTCAGGCCACTGCTCGACCACCGCGCGCCACTTCGGCTCGTCCCAAACCGACGGAGACGGATGACTCGCCGCATAGCGCCTGAACCAGGGCGTGTATCGCTGGCAGTAATCGGGAATTCCTTCTGGAGCATTCAGCTCGATGGTCTCGAAGGGGCCCATGAAGGCCCAACGCAAGCCCAGACCGTCGGCCACGGTGTGATCAAGGTCCTCAGGGCTCACATAGCCCTCCTGCACCAGACGGAAGGCTTCGCCGAGAAGCGCGGCCTGGAGCCGATTGAGAATGAACCCATCGATCTCGCGCCGAACTTCCACCGGCACCTGCCCCACGCTTTCGAACACCTCGCGGGCTCTCACCCGCGTGCGCTGGGAGGTCCATGGAGCCCCGCAGAGCTCCACGACCGGTACCAGATGCGGCGGATTCACCGGGTGCGCAACGAGGCACCGCTCGCGTCCCGCGAGCCCTTCGGTGAAGGCCGACGCCACGATCGCGGAAGTGGACGAGGCAATCACCGCATCCGGCAACGCGCCCGCATCGAGCCGCGCGAAGATCTCGCGCTTGGCCTCGAGCGTTTCCGGACCGCTTTCCTGAACATGTTCAGCACCCTCAAGTGCATCCTCGAGCGTGTCGGCAAAGTGCAACCGCGCCGCGGCGGAATGCGGATCCTCGACGAGACCGTGACGGGAGAGCTCATGCAGCGAGTCGCGGATGCGCCCCAGAGCGGCAGCACGCTGCTCAGGTGCCGGATCCCAGATCCGCACCTCCCATCCGGAGCGCGCAAAGACATGCGCCCACGACCCACCGATCAGCCCTGCACCAACAATCGCAACCCGTCGCGTCATTGAAATCTCCCTCTGGAGCCCCTTGACTCCTGTGATCCGTCGATCGCTGCCCGCACATGGGACAGCTGCTGTGAAGACTCTCCCGGATCGTCGATCGCTGCCCGCACATGGGGCAGCCGCTGTGAAGACTCTCTCGGATCGTTGATCGTTGTGGGTCCGTTGCCAGCCTGCCTGCTTTCCTCGCCGCGCCGAATGCGTTGCGACTCGCCCTGGGCTGCAGTATTGACCTGTAGTGCGCGCGACCCGGCGAGCTTGCGCCGCAAGTGCTCCGCAACCGTGATGGGTTCGAGCGGCGCCGGCATCCCGAAGCCACAACAAGCAGGCAGCGCGCTGATCGTGGCATCGGCATTGCCATCGTGAAAATATGCCGCCGAACGACGCCGGCTCACACGCCCCTCCTGATCGATCGGCGGCAGGACACGATGCAGGCTCGAAGTCCACCGGCCGTTGGTCCAACGCGCCATGAGGTCCCCGAGGTTGACCAGCAGTGCGCCGGGCTGCGGAATCACATCGATCCAGACTCCGTCGGCACCCTGCACCTGGAGCCCGGGCCAGACTGGATCGGCCCAGAGCACAGTGACCATGCCAAAGTCAGTGTGCGCCCCCATACCCATCTGTCCGGGTTCGAGCTCGATCGGCCCAGCCGGCAGCGCATAGTGGTTCAGCCGCAAGACGTCCACCGAATGGTCCTCGAAGGGCGCAAAGTAGTCTGCCGGGAGGTCGAGCGCCAGCGCAAAGAGCCGGGTGAGCCGTCGTGCAAGTGCTCCGGCCTCTGCAAACCAGGCTTCAACACCCGCCCTGAAATGCGCCGGCTCATTCGGCCAGATATTCTCCGGATAGCTGAGCGGGTCAAGATCGAGGCCGGGGAAGTCTTTCCATGACGCACCCAGGTTGAAGGCCTCGAAGAGGTCCGCAGCGCTCAGCACGCCAGCGCTGTAGCTCAAGCGCTCCGACAGCGGGCCGCTGTAGCCGCGGTTGATTTCAGCCGAGGGTGCGCACCACTGTTGCTTTTCGTGGAGCGGGAGGCTGAAGAACCCGTCCATCGCGTCCTGGAGCGCGCCGAGCACCCGCCGGTTGATGCCATGTCCTTGCACCTGCATGAATCCGAGGTCACGGGCTGCCTGATCAAGCTGCCGAAGCATGCGATTGCGCAGTCCGCAGTCGCCCGCTGTCGCCATGGCGAGATCGATCACGGGGATCATGAGGTGCCCGGGACCGGGGCGAGCGACAGCGGCACACGGATGATGGGTCAGTCCTCCGCTCCGCGCTCCGAGCGCAGCCAGATGTAGAACACGCCAAAGCCTGCACTCACGCCGGTGGTCTGACGCACGAGCGGGCTGTCTTCGTTTGCAGCGCCCGCGACAGTATCGACTCGCCCAAACCCAAAGAGGCGCCACTGCGGCGTGAGACTGTAGTTCAGCGAGGTTGCAAGCCTCCAGGCCATCAGCCCGCCCTCTGCCGTATACGCAGGTCGGCCGACCAGCGCATAGGCATTGTCCACGCCATAGAAGGTACGCGCCAGCGGCTTGTCGCCGACGATCGCACCCAGGCTGGCCGTGTAGGCAAACTGGGGTGACACACGCTGCTGCCAGAGCAGTCTGGGCTCGAAAGCCACCCCGCGATGCGCTCCCCCATCGCTCAGATCGAACACACCACGCACCGGCAAGTCGAGCCGCCAACGACCACCTCCTGGCCCTTCGCCAAGGTTGATCTTGAGCCGGGGCCCGAACTCGATCAGCGTTCCCAACTCGGGCATGCCGCGACGCGCATCGATCTCGGTGGATCGCGCTGCGAACGAAGCTGCCAATCCGAAATCGAGTTCGTACTGCGGGGTCTTGATAGCACGCAACCCGGTTGTCTCCCTGTCGGCCCGCAGGAACCTGCCGCGGTAGATCACGAAGGGCAAGGGCAGCAGGCGATCCACCTGCTGATCAGCACCCGGATAGGCCTGCTGCGAGACACCGAGTGCAAAGCCCCCGATTTCCCAGAGCGGCGCCCCAGAAGGCGCAGTTGACACTGGCGAAGCGTCTGATACGGAGGCAGTCGCCCATACCGGGGCAGTGGCGGATGCGGGTGAGGTGGTTGGCACCGGAGTGGCGGCCAGTCCGGGGGTGATGGCAAAAATGCTGGCAGTGGCGGGCGCGGGCACTGTGGCCGAAGCCTGCGCGGTCAGTGTGTTGCCCGTTTGCCGGGGCGCGCGTTCCTCGGAAGACCATTGAAGAGGCAATTCCGAGGCCGAAGCAACCGGGCTGGCCATCACCCCCATCAGCCCCATCACCCCCATCAGCCCCAGCCATCCGGCCAGCGCAATGACGATGTACTGCCCCAAGGGGCTCGCCCACTTCAACGCCGCAAAGCGGTCCTCACACAAACGGTTCTTGTTCACGAGAGCGATTCCTTGCAGACAGACTGGACGGGAGACGGGTTGCCGAGAGACCTGCAAGACCGTAGCCGGAGACTCGGAAAACGCCGAGGCTCGCACGACCACCCCAGGCTCAAAGAATACCCCTGATGGCGTGACCGCTCATTGTGGACCTTTCCGCATACTCAACGCGGCACCACGATCACCCACCCCGAAGGCTCCCCGGCGAAGCACCCCGCCGCTACGCACCAATGACCCCCAACACAGCGCTGGTCGTTGCCGCGGGCAACAGCCTCGGCGCTGCGCCCGCGCGCCGTTTTGCCTCCGAAGCGATGAAAGTCTGTGTCGCCCGACGAAACAGCGACTGCCTCGCACCTCTTGCCCTGCATCTCCGCAATGCCGGGGGTGAGGTCTACACCTGGGGCTGCGGCCCCATCGCGACAGCGTTTGCGAGGGAGCAGCGACCGGATCTGGTTGCGGAACGACCCAAGTGCGCTCTGCTGCGGCCTGATGACATTGCCGACCTGTCCTGGGCGATCCCTCGCTATGAGCGTGATGCCTGGATTTTCGCGCGCGATG
>VGHO01000131.1 GCA_016868175.1 Betaproteobacteria bacterium | reverse complement strand
AGGGCGCGGAGTGCCCAGCCCCGCGCCTTCGTATGCAGGTCAGAAGGGGATGTCGTCGTCGATGTCGTCCACGCGGGTGGGGGCCTTCGGGCTACGCGCCGCGGGTGCCATCGACGGGCTTGCACCGAAGCTCTCGTCGCCATGGCCTCCGGAGGCGGAGGATCCGCCGCCCGATGCCATCGCACCCTCGCGGCCGCCAAGCATTTGCATCTGATCCGCAACGATTTCGGTGGTGGTGCGCTCAACGCCTTCCTTGTCCTGCCACTTGCGGGTTTTCAATCGGCCTTCAAGGTAAACCGGGCGTCCCTTCTTCAGATACTCGCCAGCGATTTCAGCAAGTCGGCCGTAGAACACGATGCGGTGCCACTCGGTTTCTTCTTTGCGCTCGCCTGTCGTCTTGTCTTTCCAGCTTGATGTCGTGGCGATCGACACATTGGTGATCGCCGCGCCGTCCGGCGTGTAGCGGGTCTCGGGATCACGCCCGAGGTTACCGACCAGAATGACCTTGTTTACAGATGCCATGGTGTTTTCTCCAGAAAAGTTCAAGTGCTGCCCGCCACCCCTGGGCTCGATGCCTCGGGCAGAGCGGACCTGGCTTGGTAGCCGGGGGTGGAAAAACCTTGCTTGCCGATTGCAAAAAGCAGCGCGGCGAGTAGCGCTCCGCAGCATAGAAAGACCCCGGCCGAATCCAGCCGGGCCCCGAGCAGGCCTCCGAGGGCCCCACCGGTGAAAAGGCCGAGCGACTGCGCGGTGTTGAACACCCCCATCGCAGTGCCGCGTTGCGTGCTTGCGGCCGCCCTCGAAACCTGTGCGGGAAGCGCAGCCTCGAGCACATTGAACGCAACGAAGAAAGCGAGAAGCGTGATCGCGGCCGGCAGGATCAACCAACTTGGCGCGCTACCCGGGCCGGCAACCTCACCCGCCAGGGCTCCCCCGTTCGCTGCGACATCGCCTCCCAGTTGCATGAGCACCATCCACCCGAGTTGCACCGCGAGCAGCACCCAGACCGCTGTACGCATCAGTCCGCCCAGCGCGCTGCGGCTTTCGGCGCGTCGAAGCAGCGGAAGGGCCAGCGCAAACGATACGAGCACGATAGGGAGATAGATGCGCCAGTGCTCGGCAAGCGGCAAACCGATCGAGCGCACGATGTAGCCTGGCACCACCACGAACATCGCCATCTGGACCGCGTTGAGCACGAAAATGCCCAGATCCAGCCTCCACAGCCTGGGGTCCCGACCCACACTCCTCAAACTGGCCAACAAGGGAACCTTTACCGGGCCGAGCCCCTCTCCCGGCGCAAGTGCCCTGCCCGGGCCGAGCCCCACTCCCGGCGCAAGCGCCGCGCCCGGGCCAGGCGCTGCCCCCCGGCCAACCGCCGCGCCCGAACCAGATCCCGCTCCCGGGGCCACCGCCGGAACGGTTGCCACAAGACCGATCGACGCAAGGGCCAGGAAGGCGGTGAGCAGAAAGATTCCGGCCATTGCTGCGTGGGCATAAAGCCAGGGGGCGAGTGCGAGAGACACGGTGAAGGAGAGCCCGATGCCCATGCCCACGAGCGCCATCGCCTTGGTCCGCTGGTTTTCACGGGTGTGATCCGCAACAAGCGCCGAGATCGCTGCAGAGACCGCCCCGCAACCCTGCAGGATCCGACCGGCGATCAGCGTTTGCACCTCGCTTGCGTAGGCACAGACGAGCGAGCCAACGAGCACGCACGCCAGACCCAGGGCAATCACCCGTCGGCGGCCGAACCGGTCGGAAGCCCAACCCATGGGAATCTGCAGGCATGCCTGCGACAGTCCCGCCGCACCCATCGCAAGCCCAACCAACAGCCCGCTCTGGCCGCCCGGCAGGAGCCTGGCGTGTTCGGCCAGCACCGGCAACACGATGAAAAAGCCGAGCATGCGCAGCGCAAACACATGGGCGAGCGTGAGGCTGACCCGACGCTCGAGCCGCGTCATGGGCTCCTTGAAGTGATCCATGGCTCCTGACAAGGGACTCGGGCTATATTAGCCGATTGCCTGCCGCGCTCGCGAAGCGCGCACCCCCGTGGATACAGCGATCCCTAAAGTCAACCTGTGACCGAGGCCCACCCTCTCGCGCCTGAGCATTCCCGCGACTGCATCCGGATTCGTGGCGCGCGTACCCACAATCTGCGCAATGTGCACCTCGATATTCCGCGGCATGCACTCGTGGTGATCACAGGGGTGTCGGGGTCGGGAAAGAGTTCGCTTGCGTTCGACACCCTGTATGCCGAGGGTCAGCGGCGCTATGTCGAATCGCTTTCGGCGTATGCGCGGCAATTTCTGCAGCTGATGGAAAAACCCGATGTCGACGTGATCGAGGGACTCTCGCCAGCGATTGCCATCGAGCAGAAGGCAGCCGGCCACAATCCGCGCTCCACCGTCGGGACGGTGACCGAAATCCACGACTATCTGCGGCTGCTCTTCGCGCGCGCGGGGACACCCTATTGTCCATCCCATCCCCAGGAAGGTCTCGAGGCGCAGACCGTTGCGCAGATGGTCGACGCCGCGCTGCGGCTCCATTCGGGCAAGCGGGTAATGGTGCTTTCGCCGGTGGTGTCGGACCGCAAGGGCGAGCATCTTTCGCTCCTCGAGGATCTGCGGACGAAGGGTTTTGTGAGAATCCGGGTGCGTAGCGAACAACACAAGCCGCAAGTACTCGAACTTGACGAAACCCCGCAGCTTGCGCGGCAGCAGCGACACAGCATCGACATCGTGGTCGACCGCCTCAAGGTGCAGCCGGAGTCTTCGGCAAGGCTTGCACAGTCGCTCGAGACAGCGCTATTGCACGGCGAAGGACGCGCGCTGCTCGCGGCAATGGACTCGGGTGAGGTCCGCGCGGAAGAGACCGTGTTCTCGAACCGCTTCGCCTGCCCCATCTGCGGATACGCACTCAAGCAACTCGAACCGCGACTCTTTTCCTTCAACAATCCCGCAGGTGCCTGCCCGGGTTGCGAAGGGCTGGGCCTGGAGGGCTTTTTCGACCCGCGGCATGTGGTGCAGTTTCCGAGCCTGAGTCTGCCCTCTGGCGCGATCGCCGGCTGGGACCGCCGCAACCCGAGCGCCCAACGCAAGCTCGCCGCACTGGCGCGCGCCCTGCAGTTCGAACTCGACGCGCCCTGGGAAACGCTCCCCGCGAAGGCGCAGGCCGCACTGCTCGAAGGCTGGGGCGACTTCGAGGGGATCCTTCCTGCACTCGAGCGGCGCTGGAAGGAAACCGACGCCGCGCCGGTGCGCGAGGAACTCGGCAAGTTGCGTTCAATCCGCTCCTGCAGGGCCTGCGGCGGTTCGCGGCTGCGTGCAGAGGCACGGCATGTACGGCTTGGAGCGCGCGGCCACGACAAGGGAATCTGGGAGATATCGGCCTGGACGCTTGGCGATGCGCAGCGCTGGTTCGGTACGCTCGCTCTGCCGGGGACCAAGGCGCAGATCGGCGAGCGCGTGGTACGCGAGATCTCGCAGCGCCTGCGGTTTCTCAACGACGTGGGACTGCATTACCTGAGCCTGGATCGCTCGGCCGAGACCCTGTCGGGGGGCGAATCGCAGCGCATCCGGCTCGCCTCGCAGATCGGATCCGGCCTCACCGGGGTGCTCTATGTGCTCGATGAGCCATCAATCGGCTTGCACCAGCGCGATAACGACCGGCTGATCGCCACCCTGAAGCACCTGCGTGATTTGGGCAATACCGTGCTGGTGGTTGAGCACGACGAGGACGCGATCCGCGCCGCCGACCATGTGGTCGACATGGGCCCCGGCGCAGGCGATCATGGGGGATTGGTGATTGCCGCAGGAACCCCGCAGGAACTCGGTCGGCATCCGCAATCGCTCACCGGCCAGTATCTCTGCGGGCAAAGGCAAATTGCGGTTCCTGCAACCCGACGCAAGCCGGGCAGGGGCGCAATCGTTCTGCGCGGTGCGCAGGGCAACAATCTCAAGGCGATCGATCTGCACCTTCCGCTCGGCCTCGTGGTGTGCGTGACCGGCGTATCAGGGTCGGGAAAATCAACGCTGATCAACGACACGCTGCACGCGGTGGCCGTGCGGCATTTGCTCGGATCGGGTCCGGATCCGGCGCCGCACCTCGGCGTCGAGGGGCTTGAAGCGATCGACAAGGTGATCGCAGTCGACCAGAGTCCGATCGGCCGCACGCCCCGTTCCAACCCGGCCACCTACACAGGCCTCTTCACACCGGTGCGCGACCTCTTCGCTGAAACGCCGCTCGCCCGCGAACGTGGATATGGGCCAGGGCGTTTCTCTTTCAATGTACGGGGTGGCCGATGCGACGCCTGCGAGGGCGACGGCCTGATCCGGGTGGAAATGCACTTTCTGCCGGACGTGTACGTGCCCTGCGACGTGTGCCAGGGACGCCGCTACAACCGCGAGACGCTCGAGGTGGTCTACAAGGGTCTCAACGTGGCGCAGGTCCTGAACCTCACGGTGAGCGAAGCACATGCATTCTTTCGCGCAGTGCCGGCGGTGGAACGCAAGTTGCAGACCCTGCTCGACGTGGGACTGGGCTATCTGCGGCTTGGCCAGAGCGCAACCACGCTTTCGGGCGGCGAGGCGCAGAGGGTAAAACTCTCTCAGGAGCTCTCCAAGCGTGAGACCGGTCGAACGCTCTACATTCTTGATGAGCCCACCACCGGTTTGCATTTTCACGACATCGCGTTGCTGCTCAAGGTGATCATGCAGCTGCGCGAACACGGCAACACGGTGGTTGTGATCGAGCACAACCTCGATGTGATCAAGGTTGCCGACTGGGTGATCGACCTCGGGCCCGAGGGCGGCGAAGCGGGAGGACGCATCGTTGCACAAGGTACCCCCGAACTCATCGCGCAATGCCCGGATAGCCACACGGGGCGCTATCTTGCGCGGGTGCTCCGATGAACCGGACCCCGCCAGAGCTTGCCGCGCTGTTGCCGGTGTCCAACCCGGTCACCCTGGAAAAGCTGATCGAGGCGTTATGTCAGCCGATCCGGCTCGAGGTGGACCGTAGTGTGAGCGGTTGCATCGAATTGCTCGAGCGCATCCTCGACGAGGTTGATGCCGCAGCCGAATCGCTGCACGCGGCCGATGCAGCGCTCGGCGTCCAGATCCAGGCCTGCGAAACAGGACTGCGCAGTCTCTCCGGCGCCCCGGGCACCGAGGCGGGCCTGCTGCTCGGGCTCTGGCAAAGCGCAGCGGGCCGACCGCAGGCTGTGCGCGGCAGTGGAGACGGCGCGGGCGAACTCATCCAGCGCATGCTCAAGGACGCCCATACGGCCCGCGCACCGCTGCAGTCGCTGCTTGCCCAGCTCCGCCATTTCCGTCATGTGGGACAGGCGGCCCGCAAGCTCGCGCGCGAACGGGCAAGCGGCTCTCAAGCCTCGGCAAGGGCGGTGCAGGCGGTTTCGGAGAACATGATCCGGCTGCGCACCCGTGCTCTGCTCGACCAGGCGCAGCAACGTGGCTGGATGAAGCCGGTAGCGCGTGACAGCGCGCTCGAGCGTGCCATCGTGGCTGCAGTGCTGCAGAGAGCGGCTTGAGGGCGGCCGAAAGAAAAGGAACGCCGGATCCTTCCACGAAACTCGCGGCGACCGCGGCATGGACCGCATGTGATGGCGCGTTATCCATTGGGAACGGCAACGGAACGGGCTCATCGGGCGAGTTCGCCGCGGTCCGAAAGTTGCTTCAGATCCTCATAGCCGCCGATCAGCAATCCGTCCACGAAGATGATGGGCAGCGTGGGCCATCCAGTCCACATCTTGATCGCATTGCGCAAGCGCCAGTCGCTCAGGTAGCTCCCAAACTCGAAATACTTGTGGGGCAGCCCCTTCTGGTCGAGGAGCGCGCGCGCCCGTTTCGGAAAGGGGTTTTGACGCATCCCCACGATCACGATCCGGTGCTGATGCGTTGCCTGATCCACTTCCTCGATCACGGAGCGGTAGTGGTTCCAGACAACTTCACGAATCGCAGGGTGCAGGCGTTCATGCGCGAGGATATGACGACCGGTGATGTTCAACGGAGAACTCCTGAGAAGGATTCGAAGGGGTTGAGCTGAGCCCCACGACGGTGCGATCTGAAACTCGGTCCGGCGATGCCTTGGCGCCGGAGCGCCGGGCTGGCCGACGAAACCGCCGAGCTGAACCCGGGCCCCGGGAGCGGCAGCGCGTTGGGGATCCGCCGAAGTCGACCCATCGGCGTTGGGTTCCAGCAACGCCCATGGCCTGTTGACTCGCAAGGCGCGCACCCCGCGACCGGTTCAAGCAAGTGCGAGCCTGCCGAGGGTGGGCACCCGTGCGGATGGTATTGCAGTTGGACGTATGGCCTCCTCTCTCACTGAACCTCCCCGCCCTGCACGCCCCGAACGCTTGGGCAACGGCGCGCTTTGGCCAACCTTACACACGCAAGGCCTGCCCGCTTGGCAGGGTGTACGCTCATCCCACGATGCGCCGAAAGCGCCCAAACTGCTCAAACTGCCGGAGACAGACATGCACCTCAACACGCTCTTTTGCCGCACGCGTTATCTGGTCCTCATTGGCTGCGCGAGCGCTGCGGGATGCGCCGCGCTGGGCCTGGCGGAGGGTCCAAAGGCGATTGCGGTCATTGCCCCCACCAGCGCAGCGGCTTCCGCTGGCATGAACCCTCAGGGCACCGTGAGTTTCACGGAGAGGGGCGATGTCCTTGTAATCAGTGGCCGGATCACTGGCCTGCGGCCCGGCCAGGCGCATGGCTTCAATGTGCATGAGGCTTCCGACTGTTCCGGCGACGGCATGGCAACCAAGGGGCACTTCAATCCTTTTGGGGTGGCCCACGGCAAACATGGAGATCATGTCCACCATGCGGGCGACCTACCGTCGCTGAAGGCCGACGCTTCGGGCGTTGCCGAATTCAAGGCCGAGACCAAGCAGCTCAGGGTTTCTCCGGGTCCTGCAAGCGTCGTTGGCCGCGGCTTGATCGTTCACCGCGACCCTGACGACTACAAGACCCAGCCCACCGGGAATGCCGGTCCAAGGCCGGGCTGTGCCGCGATCCGACCCGCCGCCTGAAGCACTCGAGGTGCAGGCCTCGCGCGCCTCAGCCGGTCCACCACCGACGACAGCCACCTCGCAGGCTCCGACGCCAGGTATTGTTCGCACTGGCTTGCACTGGCTTGCACTGGCGCGTACAGCCAGGTGTCTCCCGCTTGCAAGCTCAGAGGCCTTGGCGCAAGTGTCACCGCGCGCGACCTGGTGCCGGGCTCAACCGCGATCGCTCAGATGCCGAAAACTTCACCGATCGACTCTGCGGTAAACAGTCGGGCCGACCAGCGGTTGAAATCGTCTTCCGTGCCCTGGGCCATCGCCTGCGAGGCCCAATCGGGAAGCGTCGCGAAGCGTCGTTGAAGCAGCTTGCCAAGGATTTCGGCCCGGCCTTTCGCAGCGCCGATCGCTTCACCCTTCGCCACGCCGATCGCTTCGCCTTCTTCCCACCCCTCCTCCCGCGCCTCGTCGAGTTCCGCCTGCCGGTCGCGCAGGTACTTCTCCTGCTGCTCGGCCAGCGAGCGCTGCAGCGGATCGGCGCTGATCCGTACCGCCTCAAGGATCGCCCTGCGGGTTGGCC
>VGHO01000130.1 GCA_016868175.1 Betaproteobacteria bacterium | reverse complement strand
GGCTCTCTGTGTAGGTGTCGGATGCGCGCATTGGTGGATCCCGGGTAAGGTAAGTAGCTTATGACCTATAACGCTTCAAATCCTAAGTCGTTGACACTATCCGGGAAGTATTTCAGCAGCCTGCTATTGGATCAAGACGTCCATGCATAAGATTGGTCATCCCTCGGTGGTCTCCCCGTTGCGCGTGGTCCAACTCTCTGATCTTCATCTTCAGACGTTCGACAAGCTTTCGGCAAAGATCGTTGAGGAAGTGGAGCGATTAAAGCCAGATCTTGTTGTTATAACAGGTGATGCGATTGATAACCATGGCGCACTACCTGTGTTGGATCAATTCCTTGCTGCGCTTCCCAAGGGGGCACACACGATGGCGATTGTCGGTAACTGGGAGTACTGGGCAGCGGTCGACATGCAGGCACTTAGGGCCCTTTACAACAAGCACAACGTGAAACTTCTTGTGAACGAAGCGTACGAGGTCCGTATGGGTGCTCAGGCAGTCATCATTGAAGGTCTGGATGACTTCACAGCGGGAAAACCTAAGTCAGTGGTGAAGGAATACGGCGCTAACAAAGCACCGCTACACTTGTTGCTACAGCACTCACCGGGCTGGTTTGAGCAACTCAAGGGCGACGCACTTGAACGAGAAAGGCCTGCGCTTTGCCTTGCAGGACACACGCACGCAGGGCAGGTGACATTATTCGGACTCGTCTTGTGGACTCCGCGTGGAAGTGGCAGCTACACGGGAGGGTTTTACCAGAGCAAACTTTGTCCACTTTACGTATCGGCAGGACTTGGTACATCGCTCTTACCTGTACGCTTTGGCGCAAGACCAGAAATTGCTGTATTCGATTTTCTTCTCAAGCGCCAAACTTTTTAGATCATGTAACGATTCATAAGCCTTATGCGAATTTGGATCTTTCTCTTGTTCAGCTTGTTCTGGGCTATTACGGCATGGGGTCAACAGAGCCAATGTGGCTTTATCAAAGATCCCGATCAACAGGCTCGATGTCGTGCTTCGACAGGTGGTGGCGCTTCGCAATGCGGATTCATCCGCGATTCAGATTTGCAGGCTTATTGCCGAGCAGGCACAGGGTCGGGGCAAAGCGCTTGCGGGTTTATTCGTAACGCTGACCTGCAATCGATGTGCCGAGCGCAGTATGGGGGTGGTGCCAGTCAGTGCGGTTTTATTAGAGACGCTGACCAGCAGGCCTTTTGTCGGGCAATCACAGGTTCCGGTGCATCAGCTTGCGGCTTTATCCGACATGCTGACCAACAGTCGCTTTGCCGCGCACTCACGGGAGGTGGGTCGAGTTACTGTGGGTTTATTAGAGACCAGGACTTGCAGGCCCACTGCAGAGCCCTCACAGGGTAAGCCTGAGCTTTGAGCAAAAACTCAGAATCGCGCTTTTTGAAAAAAATATAAAGGAGGGGTGGCCTTGAGCCTCGCTATTTGCCTGAGCGATGCTCGGACTTAGGCGACATTGCGCTAGCAAATAGAACAAAACTACTTTATGCGTGCGTCTTTTTTCTTAGAACGGTGCGCGACCAGGCAAGTACTCATCGCCCCTATCACTCGGATGCAGGCGGCCTAGGACGTGCCTTGAATCTTCACTTAACGACGGTTCGCTATAAATGGGATCAAATTTCTCACCCGATTCAAGCGCTGCCAAGTAGGCATCTCGACGCGCAGCCCCTTTGATATCAGATGTCAATTGAATGCCGCGACGCGATTATCAGCAGGTACTCCCGGGGCACTATCGGGGGTCTTGCGGGTGTGCCGGTGTCCTTGTGGGCACCAGGGGTTAGCGATCTTGCCCGCTCAGGTCTTTCCTGCTCGCTTCCACCGCACGATTGCGCTGCGCCGGGCGGCGCCCTCGCCGACGTGAGCGGCGAGCTCCAGGCCTAGCGCGTCGAGCCGCGGGATACGCAACTGGTCCTGCCCCGTCCAGTTTGGCAACAGGCTGAGCTCCACGTGGTGCACCACCATGCCGTCGTCGAGCAGGGTCCAGCGGCCCGTGTACGTCACACAGTCGTCGAAAGCCTGAGCCTTCTCGGACGGCGTGGCCAGAAGGCGGTCGGCGCTCGCGAAGGGAACCCGTCCGGCTCTGGCCATGAAGCCGAACATGTGCCCGTCGCGCAGGTAGCAGATGCGACCCACCGCATCCTCCCCGAGCGGGGCAGTCTCGGTGCCATCGGCAAAGCGCACGAAGTAGCGCACCAGCTCCCAGGTACCGATCAGGGCTTCGGGGGTGAGAGTCGGCATGGCTAATCCCGTCGCCCCCGCTAGCGGCGACTGACGATGCCGCCGTCCACGTCAACCACCGTGCCGCTGACGTAGGAGGCCCGCCGGGAAGCGAGGAAGACAACCATGTCTGCGATCTCCTCGGGCTCGGCTGGCCGGCCGAAGGGCCGGTCTCGCAGCAGTTCCTCCCAGCGCTCTTCGTCACCGAGCCGCGCACGAGCCATGCCACGCATCACCGGCTCGAGCCGCTCGGTGCGCACCATGGGTGGGTTGACGCCCAGGACACGCACGCCGTCTTGCGTGGTGCGGCTGCCCACGGCCCGTGTGAAGGCGTGCAAGGCTGCGTTGCCCGCACTTCCGCAGATGTAGTCATACATCGGCATCAGGCCGGCCAGGCCGATGACGTTGACGATCACGCCCGAGCGGCGCGCCCGCATCGTCGGCAGCATCGCACGGGTGAGGTTGATGTAGCCCATGACCTTGAGGTCCCAGGCGTTTCGCCAGCGCGCGTCGTCGATCGCGTCGATGGGCCCACCCGGGATGTCGCCGGCGTTGTTCACCAGCACATCACAGGCCGAGGCAGCCGTGGCAAGCTGCGCCACGGCCTCGGGGTGCCGGAGATCGAGGGCGCTGGTGTGTACCGCCACGCTGTGAGCGGCGACGATCTCCCGGGCGACAGCCTCCAGCGTGCTCGCCTCGCGCGCCACGAGGTGCAGAGAGCAGCCCTCCTGCGCGAAGCCGTGCGCCACGGCCTTGCCGATACCCCTGGAGCCCCCCGTGACGAGCACGTGAACTCCGCGCAGACCTAGTTCCATTGTCCGGTTCCCTCCTTGCAGCTGGTCAGGCAGCCTCCCGGCCCAACGCGTCCGGGTCGATGCCGTAGCGCCGCGCCCATTCCAGGCTCGCGGCAGTTCCCTTGGAAGGGCGGTACTCGCATCCGATCCACCCCTCATAGCCCAACCGGTCGAGCTCACCGATGAGCCAGCACACGTCGATCTCGCCGCAGCCCGGCTCGTGGCGACCCGGGGGGTTGCCCACCTGCACGTGCATCACCCACGGAAGTGCCTTGCGCAGCCGGGCGGTGACATCACCCTCCTCGCGCCCGACGTGGTAAACGTCGAAGATGAGCCCAAGGTTGGGCTGGTCGAGCTCGCGCAGCAGCGCCAGCGCCTCGCCCACCGTGTGCAGCACAAAGCCCGGCAAGTCATGCCGGTTCACCGGTTCGACCATCACGTCCAGCGCCCGCACCGCTGCACGCTCAGCCGCCCACAGCAGGTTGTCGCGCAGCGTACGCAGTGCCAGGGGGCGGTCGCACCCGGCCGGCACGAGGCCGGCGGGCGCGTGCAGGCGCCGCACCTGCAGCGCCAGCGCCCAGTCCACCGCCTTGTCGAACTCGGCGCGAAACTCCTCCACGCGGCGCGGGTCGCAGGCGATTCCGCGCTCCCCCCCGTCCCAGTCGCCGGGTGCAGCGAGGAAATTCAGGTATTGGAGCTCGCTGCGCGCCAGCAGCGTGGCCACTGTTTGCCGGTCGTGTCGGTAGGGGACGCCGTACTCGATTGCGCGAAACCCGGTCCTGCGGGCGAGCTCGAAGCGTCGCTCGAAGGGCCACTCGTTGAACAGGAAGCTGATGCTCGCGCCGATCTTGGCCATCGCGTCGTGTCAATCCATGAAGCCCGGCAGCAGCAGGCTGATCCGGGGAAAGGCAATCAGCAGCACGATGACGACCGCGTCCACGGCCACGAACCAGATCGCCCCACGAAAGATCGCCGCCATCGAAACCCGGGGACCCACCACCGTCTTGAGGACGAAGCAGTGGAATCCCACCGGGGGCGTGAGCATGCCCACCTCGACGAGCTTGACCACCAGCACGCCGATCCACAGCAGGTCGAGCCCGAGCTTGCGGCACACGGGGATGAGGATGGGCAAGGTCAGGAGCATGACGCCGATCGGGTCAAGGATCATGCCGAGCAAGAGATAGACGAGCACCATCGCGGCAATGACGGCCCAGGTCGATCCGAAGCTGGCGAAACCCGAGGCGATGTAGTCGGGCACACCGGACAACGCCAGGAAGCGCGTGAACAGCACCGCGCCCACCACGACAAAGAAGAGCGAGGCCATGCTGCCTGCCGTGTCGCTGAAGGCGCGCCGCATGCTGTCCCAGCTCACCGACCGCCTGCCTGCCGCCACTAGCAGGGAGAAGCCCGCCCCCACCGCCGCCGCCTCGGTGGAGGTGGCGGCACCCGACCAAATCGCCCCCACCACGCCCAGCACGATGACCGGCAGCGGCCAGACGTCGCGCACGAGCGCAAAGCGCTCGCGCCAAGTGTAGTGACGGTCCTCCATTGGCGCGAGCTCTGGCCGCGCCTTGCACAGCCCGATGATGAAGGCGGTGAACACTACGGCTGTCAGCAGCCCTGGGAGGATGCCCGCGATCAGCAGCTTGTCGATCGAGATCTCGGCGTACCAACCATAGATGACGAGCGCGATGCTCGGCGGAATGAGCGCGTCGATCGTGCCGGCTGCCGCCACCGAACCGGTGGCCAGCGACGGGCTGTAGCCGCGGCGCAGCATCTCCGGGATGGCGATGCGGCCGATGGCCGAGGTAGTGGCCACGCTCGATCCCGAGGCCGCGCCAAAGAGGGTACAGGCCCAGTTGGAGGCCACCGCCAGCCCGCCGGGAAGCCAGCCGAGCCAGGCCTTAGCGGCATCGAAAAGCCCGCGTGTGAGCCCCATGTGGTGGGCAAAGCTACCCATGAGCAGGAACATTGGTACCGCCGATAGCGTCCAGTTCGACGAGAACTGGTAAGGCAGAGTGGCCAGCGACCCCATTGCCGCGCCCGAGCCGCGGATGGCGGCTATGCCCGCCAGCGACACGAGGCCAAGCGTGGCCCCGATGGGCACGCGCAGCATCAGCAGCACGAACATCGCCGCGATGCCCAGGAAGCCGATCTGAAGGTTGTACAAGCAGCCCGCGTGCTTACGCGTGGCCGCCCGGCGCGGCCTGCCCCTCGACGCGGCGGCTAGCGAGTGCGGCTCCCATCTGCAGCAGTAGCGCGCAGGCCACCAGCGCGCTGCCCACGACCGGGAACCAGCGCGAGGGCCAGACCTCGATGCGCAGCGCTACGGCCTCGGAAGTCTCACGCACAGCCGTCTGTTCCAGGGCCTCTCCGAAGGAGGCCGCGCACAGTAGCAAGGCGAACACCAGCATGCAGGTATCGGCGAAGGCCTGCATCGCGCGCTCGATCCGGGGCGGCAGGGACCCCTGCATCAGTTCCACCGCAATGTGCTGGCGCCGCCACTGCACCCAGCCCATGGGCAGGAAGATGCACGCCACCATGTAGTAGGTCGAGACGAATTCGAGCGTGCCCGGGATCGGCATGCGTAACAGCGCCTTGCCGATCACGTCCAGGCTGACGTGCACCATCATCAGCGCTGCAGCCAGCGAGCCGAGCCCAAGAGCAAGGTCGTTCGCGCCGCCCAGCAGTCGCGTTGCGGCAGGCTTCACGGTTTGAGCTTGGAGAAGATCTCGCCGCGCAGTGCAGCCTCGTACTTGGTGCGGTCGCCGCCCGTTTCGGCGACGATGCGGTTCCACTTGTCGAGCTTCTCGAGGTAGGTCTTGACAAGCGCAGCGGCCCCGGTGACACCGCGCTTGTCGGCGTCGGCCACCACGCGCGTCTGCTCGGCGCCCACGTGGCTCGCTAGGAAGGCCTTGAAGTCCGCCGGTGCCGGCGTGCGCCGCACGCCCTTGGCAGCGGCCTCCTGGAAGGCGCGGTCGGTTTCCTCCATGTTCAGCAGCGTGGCCTCGGCCACGAGGAACGGCAACGCATCGATCATTGCCTGTCGTTGAGCCACCGACAGCTTGCGCCAGCCCTCCCGGCCCACGGCCAGCACCAGGCTCGAGTTATACTGGCCCAATGGCTGGTCCACCACTGTCTTGACCACATCCATCAGATTGTAGCTCTTGAGCCAGACCCCGCCCACGATGGCGCACTCCACCGCACCGCGCTGCATAGCCTCATAGACCTCGGTGGGAACGGTGCTCACGGGGTTCGCACCCGCGGCCTTTGCAAAGAGTGCGAAGGCCGAGGCGGCGCGGATTGCCTTGCCCTTGAGGTCCTGCATCGAGCTCACTGGGGAGCGGCACTGCAGGTAGAACGGGGCCACCCCGTTATACGCCAGCGGTATCGCCTTGAAGCGGTTGAAGTCGGCCTCGCACTGCGGGCAGTTGAGCAGCATCGTCTCGTTGATGGCCCCCGCCTGCGCCAGGGGCTGGGCGGTGATCATCGCGAGATCGGTGAGCGTCATCGACGTCTTCAAGTCCGTCGTGTGGAATGTGTCGAGCAGAAAGCCGGCATCAATGAGCCCGTCGCGCAGCGAGTTGCCGGTAGCACGGAAGTTAGCCACCGTTCCGTCGAAGCTGCGCTCGAACTTAAGGCTGCCGCCGGCGGCCTGCTCCACTCGGTCGAGGTAGCGGTTGGCCGCAATCGCCTCGGGACCCTTGCTGGGCGAACCGCTGGCGTAGCTGAACTTGGCCTGAGACCAGGCGGCAGTCGGGGTTGCCAGCGCCAGCACCAGGGCGGCGACGGCGACGCGCGTAGATGAAGGCATTCGAAGGATGGGCATAGGTGTCTCCTCGCAGATAAAAGCGCCGGCCGTCGCGGGGACCGGATGCAGCTATGATCGGGCCTGCACGGACGCATTACAACTTCGCCGCGCGCATGGGGGTCATGCGCAGTGCCGATGGAGCTTGTGCTCGCTCCACCCTGCGCCTAGACTACGGGCCATGTACGGACGCGGCACAAGACCATGAGGGCGAACTCGTGAGGGCGGTGGGTTACAGCCGCCAAGGGCCGGCGCGAAAGGTGCTGCAGGCTCTGGAGCTGCCGCTGCCGCAGCCGGCCCCCGGCGAAGCGCGGGTTCGGCTGATGGCCTCGGGCGTCAACCCGGCCGATTGCAACCGCCGCGCCGGGCGTGGCCACCCGATGCCCTACGAGCTGATCGTGCCACACAGTGACGGTGCGGGCGTGGTCGAGGCCGTGGGCCGGGAGGCCGACATCGGATGGGTGGGGCGCAGGGTATGGCTATACAACGCGCAACGCGGACGTGCCATGGGCACGGCCGCAGAGCACTTGTGCCTGGAGCTGTCGCTGCTGGCCGAACTACCGCCACAAGTTTCGTTCGATCACGGCGCATGCCTGGGGATTCCCTGCATGACAGCGTGGTGTGCCCTGTTCGAGGACGGCCCCCTGAAGGGTCAGACGGTGCTTGTCACAGGCGGCGCCGGTGCCGTGGCGCACTATGCGATCCAGCTCGCCGTGCACGGTGGCGCACGCGTGCTGAGCACCGCCTCGACGCCGGACAAGATGCGCCAGGCGCGG
>VGHO01000129.1 GCA_016868175.1 Betaproteobacteria bacterium | reverse complement strand
TTGGCTCCGTCAACGGGCGAATAGGCAAAGCAGCCCACGCGGTCGAGTTGTGCCTCGCGGACGAAATCGAGCAAAACCCCGAATTCCTCTTCCGACTCGGAGGGAAATCCAGCGATCAACGTGCTACGCAGCCGCAGATCCGGACAGATGCTGCGCCAGGTTGCGATGCGTTGCAGATTCTCCTCGGCATCGGCGGGCCGCTTCATGGCCTTGAGCACCCGCGGATGTGCATGCTGAAAAGGCACGTCGAGGTAGGGCAGCAACTTGCCCTCGGCCATCAGTTCCACGAGTGCATCCACATGCGGGTAGGGGTAAACGTAGTGGAGGCGAATCCAGACCCCCAGCTGCGAAAGCTCGCGCGCAAGCTCGGTGATGTGGCTACGCACGGGTCGCCCACCCACGAACCCGGTGCGGTAGCGCAGATCCATACCGTAGGCCGAGGTATCCTGCGAAATCACCAGCAACTCGCGCACCCCGCGGCGTACCAGTGCTTCAGCCTCCTGCATCACCGCCCCGATCGGCCGGCTGACCAGATCGCCGCGCATCGACGGGATGATGCAAAATCTGCAGCGATGGTTGCAGCCCTCGGAAATCTTGAGGTAGGCGTAGTGGGGCGGGGTGAGCTTGAAGCCTGCCTCCGGTACCAGTTCAAAGCGCGGGTCATGCGGCCGGGGGAGATGGCGCGCCACATGCTCGAGCACTTCGCCGGTTGCATGCGGACCGGTAACCGCCAGCACTTTCGGGTGGAAACTGCGCACGAGGTTCTCACCTGAAGCGTTCTCGCGCTTGCCCAGGCAGCCGGTAACGATGACTTTGCCGTTTTCCTGCAAAGCCTCGCCGATGCTCTCGAGCGATTCGCTCACAGCGGCGTCGATGAACCCGCAAGTGTTCACCACCACCAGATCCGCACTCGCATAGTCGGATGCAATCCGGTAGCCGCGCGCCCGCAGCTGGGTGAGGATGGACTCGGAATCGACCAGCGCCTTTGGACAACCCAGCGACACAAAGCCAACCGCAGGAACGCCCGGCGCACCCTGCACCTCAGGTCTTGTCATCGTGGCGGTCAGGCTTTGGAGCGGGGTCGGGCAACCCGGCAAAAGGAAATGCATGAAACATGCTGCGCGTTTGCTGCTGCATCTGTTCCTGCATCTGAACAAACATGTTTTTCGACTGCTCGATATAGTTCGCCATGAGGCTTTGGAACATTGGGGCCTGGCCTGCCATGAACTGTGCCCACAGTTCAGCGTTGGGGAGTGCGTTCTTGCCGTCGTAGAGCGTGCGCGATGGATCGCTCATCCGGTGCTGGATTTCAACGAAGCTCTGCAAGGTCTTTTCGAGGTAGGTTCCCATGATGCCCTGCATGGCATGACCGTAGAAACGGATCATCTGGGCGAGCATCTGGCTCGAAAAGAGCGGAGCGCCGCCCGCCTCCTCCTCAAGGATGATCTGCAGGAGGATGCTGCGGGTGAGGTCCTCGCGGGTCTTTGCGTCTTCCACCAGGAAGGACCTGCCCTCGAGGACCAGTTGCTTCACATCGCCAAGGGTGATGTAGGCGCTCGCTTGCGTGTCGTAAAGCCGCCGATTCGGATACTTCTTGATCAGTCGCTCTTCTTGCATCCCTCACCCTAGCCTTCCCGCGCCATTCACCCCATGTGCAGTCCGCCGTTGAGCGAAAAGTCGGCCCCAGTGGCAAAGCCTCCGTCATCGCTTGCAATCCAGGCCACGATCGAGCCAATCTCGTCCGGCGTCCCGAGTCGTTTCACGGGGATTCCGGCAATGATCTTCTCAAGCACATCGGGTCGGATGGCCGAAACCATTTCGGTCCCGATATAACCCGGCGAAACCGTGTTGACCGTTACGCCCTTGTTGGCAACCTCCTGGGCCAGGGCCATGGTGAATCCATGGATACCGGCCTTGGCGGTTGAGTAGTTGGTCTGGCCAAACTGTCCCTTTTGTCCATTCACCGAGGAAATGTTGACGATCCGCCCGAATCCCTTTTCCAGCATCCCGTCAATGACCTGCTTGGTGACGTTGAACAAGGAATTGAGATTGGTGTCGATCACCATACGCCAGTCTTCGACCGACATGCGCCGGAAGGTGCCGTCGCGCGTGATGCCTGCATTGTTGACCAGAATATCCGGATTGCCAAACTCCGCCTTCACCACCTTGAAGGCCTCGCAGGTGGACTCCCAGTCGCTCACATTGCCCACCGATGCATGGAAGTGAAAGCCCTCGGCGGCCTGCTCGGCAATCCATTTCGCATGGTCGCGGCTCGGCCCACAGCCGGCAATCACCCGATACCCCTCCTTGTGCAGTCTGCGGCAAATCGCGCTCCCGATTCCCCCCATTCCACCCGTCACATACGCCAATCGCTGCGACATCGCTCTCTCCTCATCCTTGAATTGTTCAACGATCGACAGCACCCCCCGAGGTTCAGAAAGCGCTGTCACCTTTCCCGATCACACCAGAAACGACCGCTTGATCACGGTTCACCTCCCCAACCCTACCCTCTCCCCGCGCTTTCAGGTGCACCTTGCGGAGATGCATCCGCGCCATGGCGGATTTCCATCCTCGCCCTGCCACGCCGATTGCCTCGACTTCCCCCAAACACCGACCCGATCCGTACCCAGGCTGTTTGTTTCCGATGCCAAACCACTCTCCAAAAATAACCATGATCGTGCCACAGGAATCCAGAGGAAAGCGGAGTAGTCGGGTACTCCCGGATTTACCCACTGCATTTCTGGCGAACATAGCGGCCTGGCGCAGGCTCAATCGGCGGGTAGTCTGCACTGCCAGGGCTCGCATGAGGCACGCGCAGCGCGCCGGTGAATGAGCACACCCAATCCGACCAGTCGCGCCACCAGCTTCCCTGAGTCTCGCGACTTTCGGCAAGCCAAACCTGCGGATCCTTCAAGGGTGCCGCGCTTGCACCGCGCTGCGTTGAAGTCCGGAAACTGCGACGATTCCTGAGCGCCGAGTTGATTGTCCCGGCAACATGCCCGCTTGCCCCAAGTACGAAACGTACGCTGTGGCCGAGAAGCGTCCCGCTGCGGAACGCCGACTGCCAGGGCACGATGTGGTCCTGGTGGGCAGCGAACACATACGCAGGTATCCGGAGACGACGCAGATCGATCGGTTCACCGAGACACTCCAGCCGATTCGGCTGACACAGTTCGTTGTTGAGGTACATACGACGAAGATATTCCACAAACATCGGCCCGGGAAGGTTGGTCGAATCGGAGTTCCAGTACAGCAGATCGAAGGCAGCGGGGTTTTCGCCGAGAAGATAGTTCTGCACCACATGAGTCCAGATCAGATCGTTTGGCCGAAGCGCGGAGAATGCACCCGCAAGTTCCTCGCCACGCAGCAACCCGCCATCGCCCAGGCGGCGTTCATGGTGGCGCACCTGGGCCTCGTCGATGAACACCCCAAGCACCCCGGGTTCGGAGAAGTCGAGCAAGGTTGTGAGCAGCGTGAGCGAGGCAACCGGATCGATGCGCTTTGCGGCGAGTGCCGCAAGTGCGGTTGCCGCAAGCGTTCCGCCCACGCAAAAGCCAAGAAGGTTGATCTGATCCTGATCGGAAATCTCCTGCGCCACCCGGATCGCCGCAATCACGCCGTCTTCAAGGTAGTCATCCCATGTGAGTTGAGCCATCGACGCGTCCGGGTTGCGCCACGAAACCATGTAGACCTGCATCGCTTGTGAAAGGCAGTGCTGAACGAAAGAATTGTCGCTCCCAAGATCGAGAATATAGTACTTGTTGATACATGGAGGCACGATCAGGATCGGACGGCTTCCAACCCTTTCGCAAAGCGGCGCATACTGGATCACTTCAATCAGGTGGTTACGAAACACCACCCAGCCCTTCGAGCACGCCAGATCACGCCCCAGTTCAAACGCTGCTTCGTCGGTTTGCGCAATCCGCCCACGCGCGAGGTCGCGCACCAGATTCTCGAGCCCTTGCCGCAGACTTTCACCCCCGGTCTCGCGAATTCGCCGTTGCACCACCGGATTGGTGAGAAGGAAGTTGCCAGGTGATGCTGCCTCGATCCACTGATCCACCACAAACCGCAGCCGCTCGCGACTGCGCGCATCGCCCGGTGTGAGTGCCGCAAGCCGGTGGAGAAACTCTGCGTTGAGTGCATAGGCGGCCAAAAGCCTCGGATAGTCGCCATCACGCCAGGCCGCATCGCTGAAGCGGCGATCGGACGGTGCCGGAACAAGATCCCGGGGCTGGAGGAGCAGTGACCACAAGCGGCGCACATACTCCTCCCGCAAGTCACCCAGTCGCTCGGGCATGGTGCTCATGCAATTGGCGGTGCACATTCCGCCAGAGTCTCATACCGCCCACGAAGCGCAATCACCGTGGCGAACCGACCGCTCATCGCCTGCCTTCGGTAGGAAAAGAAACGCTCGGTGTCGTGCCAGGTGCACCAGAGACCGCCCCCCACCCGCGCGATACCCAGGTCCATGCAGCGCTTGCGAGCCAGCGCAGGCAGATCGCCCATCCATTTGCCCGGAAACCGACTCGGGTCACGCGCGCGAAAGTAGGCGGCGCTGCGCTCCTGCACCGGAAAATGGGCAATCACGTCAGACTGCACCTCAAAGGCAGCGGGCCCGATCCCGGGTCCGATCCAGGCCATCAGTTGCGCATCGCCAAGCCTTTCGCGCAGCGCGAGCACTGCGGTCTCGATCACTCCCGCCGCGAGTCCACGCCATCCCGCATGCGCGATCGCGAGCCCGCGACCCGCATCGTCGCCAATCACCACCGGCAAACAGTCGGCCGTGAGCATCACCAGACTCAGTCCCGGTTGCGTCAGCACCGCTGCGTCGGCCAAAGGCACTTCGACTCCCGCCGGCATCTCCCGGTGAGGGCGTGAGCATGGCTTGCAGGGCGTTTCTGCGTTGCTGGGCGCCGCTTCGCCGGGCGGCGCGGCGGCCTTGCGCGGCGGGCCTGCGTTGAGGATTGGCCCCGCCCTGAATGACGCTTCTGCGCGAAGCAAGCGGTCTGCATCGAGGAGCGTGCACCCGTGTTCAAGCCGCATGTACACCGAGGGCCAAGGGAGCATGCTCTCGAGCGTTTCGCGGTTGCGACGCACCCGGCCAGGATCATCGCGCTGCGAAGCGCTCAGATTCAGACTCCAGAAAGCACCTTCGCTCGCGCCGCCTGCGCGCTGCGTACTCAGGCAGAAATAGCGCGCCCCACACCGCTGATAGGCCCCCTCGCCCAGCGCAGTATGCCTTGCGAAGGCAAAGGACCAGTCGGGGACGATCGCACCGATGGGCGCCCTCGGGGTCGAATCCACTGGAGCCGCCGGCTTCGCGGCGCGCGCTCTCGCTGAACCTGAAGTCATACCGCGGCGAGTCCCCAGAGCTTGCAGAGTTCGCGCCGATCGGGTTGCAGAAACGCCGCAGGCAGGGGCCAGATCGCGTGAAAACACAGCGGCTGACCTGTGCGCGGATGCGCCAGCGCAAGGAGCGCGGCGTGTAGTGCCTGTCCTCGGCCGAGGAACCCGCCCCATCCGGGTTGCACGCGAAGGAGATCCGCGTCGGCAGCAGGCGCGCCATACAAGGGATCCCCGAGAAGCGGATAACCCCTCGAGGCAAGATGGACCCGGATCTGATGGGTACGGCCCGACTCGAGCTTGCAAGACATCATCGACACCGGACGGAGTGCAGCCGCGCCTTTGCCAACCGCGTTGGCTGGGAGGAAGGTGTGGAGATGGGCCGCATGCGTTACAGCCTCGCGTGCTGCCAGGCCGTCGCAAGCCATGCGCACCCTCGACATCCGGTCGCGACCGATGGGCGCGTTGATGGTGATGCGCTGCAACGCTTCGGTGTTTCCATGCACCAGCGCGAGGTAGACGCGCTCGATCTGACGTCGGGCGAGTTGCTCCTGCAGCACCGAAAGGCTCGCGACGCGTTTGGCCACGATCAACAGACCTGAGGTGTCGCGATCCAGACGGTGCACGATCCCGGCGCGCGGCAACTCTGCAAGCGAAGCGCGCAGGTGCAGCAGACCGTTCATCAGTGTGGCACGCCAATGACCGGGCGCTGGATGCACGACCAGACCCTGTGACTTATGGACGATCAGCAGGTCCTCGTCTTCGTAGACCACCTCAAGTTGCATCGGGTCGGGTTCCAGGGCGCAGTCAGCCTCGTGGGGTTGAGGCCACACGTCCACCGTATCGCCCGCGCCGAGCCGGTGTGCCGCGGTGGTGACGCGCGCATTGATGTGGACTGCCCCGAGCCGTATCCAGTGCTGTACCCGGGTACGGGAAAGCCCGGGCAGCGAACTCTTGAGCGCATCGGCCACGAAGCGGTCGACGCGCTGGCCGAGCCCTTCGGCACCAGCGAGCCGAAATCCGGCCTCCGTATAATCCATCGGGGAGGCTTCCTCATGCAGCGCATCGGGCGCTTCAAGGGCCATCAACATCACGCGATTGTCTCACTGGCTTGAGGGTGCATGAAGAGCGTTCAACTGCGACACCGTGCCAAATCAACCGTACCCGCCGGTGCAAGCCGTGGCCCTCGAGCGCCTCGGCCAACACTTCGATCAGGCGTGAAGGTGGCAATGCTCGGCCTGGCAGCGGCTTGCCTTGTGGCCTGCGGCCTCGGCAGCGAGGGTCCTGATCCCACTGCCGGATGGTCGGCCGAGAAGATCTACGCAGAAGCAAAGGCGGAGCTTTCAGCCGGCAACCTCGCGCAGGCCACCCGTCTGTTCGCCCGGCTCGAGAGCCGGTACCCCTTCGGTCGCTACGCGCAGCAGGCGCAACTCGAACTCGCCTACGGTCACTATCGGCTCGGTGAAAGGGCCCAAGCCCTCTCCACCCTCGACCGCTTTGCCAAGATGTATCCATCGAACCCCGCCATGGACTATGTGTTCTACCTGCGCGGCCTGGTTCACTTCAACGAGCAGATGGGCCTGCTGGTCAAGCTTGGAGGCCAGAATCTCGCCGACCGCGACCTGAAGGCTGCGCGCGATGCCTACGATGCGTTCCGGGTCGTCGTTGAGCAGTATCCGGAGAGTCGCTACGTCGACGACGCTCGCTTGCGCCTGCGCTACCTGGTCAACAACATGGCGGCGGGCGAACTCTCGATCGCTCGTTATTACTGGCTTCGCGGGGCGCATGTGGCCGCATCCAACCGCGCACAGGCTTTGATTCGTCAGTTTCCCGATACGCCCGCAGTGGAGGAAGCGCTTGCGATCCTCACGCTTTCCTCGAGAGCGCTCGGTCTGGGACAACAGGCCGAGGATGCCGAGCGGGTGTTTCGCCTCAACTACCCGAAGAGTACCCGCCTCGAAAACCCCAATTCCGGCCAACCCCGATGGTGGGAATTCTGGCGCTGAAGTTGTCCGCTCCGTTGCCTTCGGAGCGTTTGATAGCCTGCTCCGCCGTTCACCACCCCTACCGCTCACCACCCTCCTGCGCTACAGCCCCTGCAGTGAGCCCCGCTCAACCTTGCAGGGGAAGGGACCGGTGAGTCTGTTGCTATCGGCAAACTCGAGCAACGTTGCAAGGTGGATTTCGTGCCAGGGACGAGAGGACCGCACTGCAAACTCGGCAGCCTCGTTGCGCCACTTCAAGACTCCGCCCGAGACGCTGTAGTAGCTGGGAAAGGCGGGCCCACCGCCGTCGGGAAGCAGTACCCAGATGAGGCCCTTGTGAATCAGATAGGTCCGCGAAACCTCCTCCTGATACGCCG
>VGHO01000128.1 GCA_016868175.1 Betaproteobacteria bacterium | reverse complement strand
ACGGCTTGGCGCGCCATCCCGCAACCAACCCTGAAACTGATGCGCAAGCGCTGCGCTCGAGGCTCCTCTAGCAGAGGTACCCGCTACGTATCCCGGGATCGCCTGGGGCAGTCTGAAATGCCAGCAACGCCCAGCCCCTCGCGCAGACCCAGGCCGCAGCCTAATGCTGGAGGAGGCTGAACGCGAGCGCCCGATCGTCGATGGGAAGCGTGCCGCCTGCCACTTGCGCGCGCAAGGCATCGAGGTTGAGCAGGCCTGAGAAACTCCCGGCACTGCGCTCTGGAGGGGTGGCACGATACCCGTCGATGGAAGCGCCGCCCCTCGAGGCGCCACCGGCTGGCCTCGACCTGGTCGAAGCGCTCGCACCAGCCGCCGGACTTGTGCCGGACCCGAGGACATCAGCCACGCGCGTGATCGCATCACCGGCACCAAGATCCCCTTCCACGGCGCGCGCGGCGCGGGCAGCAAGACCGGGGTCGATTTCGATCACGGCCGCCCGATCCGAAGTGCCGGGCATGTTGACATGCGTCTTCTCAAGGGCGGTCTGGATCGCCCGCACTGTGATCTGCGCCACGAGCGGGGATGCGCTCGGCCTGCTGGCGGCGCGGCTTGCCTCGATCGCAGCTGCGTCGGGGGCGAGTCGTCGCGTTGGGTCCGCAACGGGTTGAAACTGGGATGACGTCGTGCTCATGTCAGCCGCCTGTTTTCCATGGGCCCCACGAAGGGGTCGGGGTGATGCTGCCGGGAGGGCCACTATCTACAAACTCTACCCTGGGAAAACGGTCTTTTGGAGGGTGTGATTTAGGGTTCGGCGTTGCTTGCGGCCTCACAACCGCCAGGATGGCGGCACAACCATCGAGTGTCGCAGGGTGCAGCGCAGGCGTTGCGGGATGGCTGCGATCACCCGAAGCGGCCTGTGATGTAGTCTTCCGTCTGCTTTTTCGCCGGCTTGATGAACATCTGCTTCGTGACGCTGAACTCGACCAGCTCGCCCACGTACATGAAGGCGGTGAAATCCGACACGCGCGCGGCCTGTTGCATGTTGTGGGTCACGATGGCCACGGTGTAGTCCGACTTGAGTTCATGCACCAGCTCCTCCACCTTGGCGGTGGAGATCGGGTCGAGCGCCGAGGTGGGCTCATCCAGCAGGATCACCTTGGGTCGCACCGACACGGTTCGAGCGATGCAAAGCCTCTGCTGCTGCCCGCCAGAGAGCGAAAGGCCGCTCTGCCCAAGCTTGGACTTCACCTCCTCCCAGAGGGCAGCCTTGCGCAGGGACCACTCCACCCTGTCGTCCATGTCGCTGCGCGAAAGGTTCTCGTAGAGCCTCACGCCGAAGGCGATGTTGTCGTAGATCGACATCGGGAAGGGCGTGGGCTTCTGGAACACCATGCCGACCTGCGCGCGCAGCAGATTCAGATCCTGCTTGGAATCCAGGATGTTCTGCCCATAGAGGTTGATTTCGCCCTCAGCGCGCTGGCCCGGGTAGAGACTGTACATGCGGTTGAGGGTGCGCAGGAGGGTGGACTTGCCGCAACCCGAGGGGCCGATGAAGGCGGTGACCTTGCGCTCGGCGATGTCGAGGCTCACGCTGCGCAAGCCCTGGAATCCACCGTAGTAGAAGTTGAGATTGCGAACCTCGATGGCATTCGTCTGCTTTGCGGCGCTCTGGGCGCTCTGGGCGGTCTGGCTCATGGTGCTCTCGCTATCCTTCGTCCGTGGTTGATCGTCAGGTGCTGAGACAGGGTTCAGGCGCTCACTTTTTCGCGGAAGAAAATGCGCGCCACGATGTTGAGCACCAGCACCGTGAGCGTGATCAGCAGTGCGCCGCCCCAGGCAAGCCGCACCCAGTTGTCGTAGGGACTCATCGCGAACTGGAAAATCACCACAGGCAGGTTCGACATCGGCTTGTTCATGTCGGCGCTGAAAAACTGGTTGTTGAGTGCGGTGAAGAGCAAGGGTGCCGTCTCGCCACTGATGCGCGCCAACGCGAGCAACACACCCGTCACGACTCCAGCCTGCGCTGCTCGCAAGGTGACCATCGTGGCCACTTTCCAGCGTGGGGCGCCGAGCGCAAAGGCGGCCTCGCGCAAGCTGCCGGGCACCAGCCGAAGCATGTTCTCGGTGGTGCGCACAACCACGGGAATGGCGATCAGCGACAGCGCGAGGCTTCCGGCCCAGCCGGAGAAGTGCCTCACTTGCGCCACATAAATGGCGTAGATGAAGAGCCCGAGCACGATCGAAGGGGCCGACAGCATGATGTCGGTCATGAAGCGGGTGACAGCGGCCGTCCTGCTCTCGTCGCCGTACTCGGCCAGATACACACCGGCGAGGATTCCCACCGGGGTGCTGATGAGTACCGAGAAACCCACGATCATCAGACTGCCTACGATCGCGTTGGCGAGACCTCCGCCCTCGGAGCCGGGCGCCGGGGTTGACTGGGTGAAGAGCGCGAGATCGAGTGCAGCAAAGCCGTTGCGAAAGAGGATGAAGAGGATCCAGAGCAACACGAACAGTCCGAGAACCATCGCAAACATCGACAAACCCACGCCGATCGTGTTGGCGAGCTTTCGGCGTTGGTAGAGCGCGGTATTCATGTCTTGGCACCTTTTGCTTTCTCGTTGCGCAGGATCATCCATTTGGCGAGTGCGAGCACCACGAAAGTGATCACGAAGAGCAGGAACCCGAGCGCGAAGAGCGCAGACAAGTGAAAGTCACCGGCTTCGGCAAACTCGTTGGCAAGGGTGGAGGCGATCGAAGAGCCCGGCGCGAAGAGCGAGGGCACCAGCCGTTGGGAATTGCCGATCACGAAAGTGACCGCCATGGTTTCGCCGAGAGCCCGACCGAGTCCGAGCATGATGCCTCCGATCACTCCGCTCTGGGTGTAGGGGAGCACGACGTGGCGCACAACCTCCCAGGTGGTGCAGCCGACACCGTAGGCCGACTCACGCAGGATCGGCGGGACAATCTCGAACACGTCGCGCATCACTGCGGCGATGAAGGGCAGAATCATGAAGGCAAGGATCAGACCGGCCGCAAGGATGCCGATACCGTTCATTGCGCCCCCAAAGAGCGGGCCGATCAGCGGCATCTGTCCAAGCGTGGACTGAAGTGCCGGTTGGCCGTATTCGGCAAAGAGCGGCGCAAAGATGAAAAGGCCAAACATGCCGTAAATGATGGACGGTACTGCGGCCAGCAGTTCCACCGCAGTGCCGAGCGGCCTGCGCAGCCACACTGGACAATTCTCGGTGAGAAAGAGTGCGATGCCGAAGGAGAGAGGCACCGCAATCAGCAGCGCGATCGCCGCGCTGGCCAGCGTGCCAAAAATCGAGATCAGTGCGCCAAACTCCTCATTCACAATGTCCCATTCGATCCGCCAGATGAACTCGAGCCCGAACTTCTGGAGCGCAGGTGTGGCGTTGATCACGAGCGACACGAGGATCCCCACGAGTGACACCAGAACGATCAGCGAGAAGGTCATCGTGAGCAGGTGAAACCAGAAATCCTGCGACTGCTGGCGCGCTGCGATCGCTTGCATGTGCCCAGGTTGCTCGCGCCGACTCGGTCCGGCGGAAGCCGTCTGGGATGCGGCTTGGATGTTGCTCATGTCAGGACCTCATGGCGGATCGACGGGTCGGAGGCGTGCGGCATCGGGTAAAGGAAGGAGGGGCGCGCGTTGGTGCCGTGCGCCCCGCTTCCATTGCCCTTTCAAACCTCGAAGCAACTATTTGTTCACGATCTGCGACCAGACCTTCTGGCGGATCTGATCCGTGAGCGCATCCGGAAGCGCCACATAGTCGAGTTCGGCAGCCTGCTTCTTGCCGTTCTTGAACGACCAGTCGAAGAACTTGACCACCTCGGTCGATGCAGCCTTGTCGGCAGGCTGCTTGTACATCAGCGCAAACGACGCGCCGGTGATCGGCCACGAATTGCCGCCCTTCTGGTTCACAAGCGAGATCCCCATCCCGGGCGTGCCAAACCAGTCAGCACCTGCCGCAGCCGCAGCGAAAGTGAGATCGTCGGGCTCCACATACTTGCCGTCGCGGTTCATCATCGTGAGATGCGGAATCTTGTTTTTCTTGGCGTAGGCATACTCCACGTAGCCCACAGAACCCTTTACCCGGCTCACGTTGGCTGCAACGCCTTCGTTGCCCTTGCCGCCCACCGAGGAATTGGCGGGCCACTTCACCGACGCTCCCTTGCCAACCTTGTCCTTCCACATCGCGCTCACTTCGGTGAGGTAGTCGGTGAAGATGAAGGTTGTGCCAGAACCGTCGGCGCGATGCACCACCGTGATCGTCTGGTCGGGAAGGCTCTTGCCGGGGTTGAGTGCCACAAGCTTGGGGTCATTCCACTTGCCGATGCTGCCCGCAAATATCTCGGCAAGCACCTCACCGGTGACGCGCAACTCGCCCGGCTTGAAAGGATCGAGATTGATCACCGGGACCACACCGCCAAGAATCACCGGGAACTGGACCATGCCGTCCTTCTCGAGTTCGTCGCCCTTGAGCGGCGCATCAGTTGCCCCGAAAACCACGGTCTTGGCGCGGATCTGGCGGATTCCACCCGAGGAACCGATCGACTGGTAGTTCAGGCCAACGCCGGTGACTTTCTTGTAATCCTCGGCCCACTTGGCGAAGATCGGGTAGGGGAAGGTTGCGCCGGCGCCAGTGATGTCTGCGGCGGTCGCAACTGGGGAGACGGAAGCAAGCGAGGTGGCAAGCAATGCCACACCGAAGTCAAGCAATGCCACACCGAATGCGGTTGTACGCACAAAGGCTCTTTTTGATTGAAGACTCATGGACGGACCTCCTAGTAGAAAGGTAGCGACTGTAGCCAGGTGCAGTTACAGTCCGATGACAGTGGGCAAAGGCCCTTGGGGTGCAGTGCCTGATGGGCAGTATCCGGGCAGTATCCGTGCAGGCTCCGGGCAGTATCCGGGGACCGGTCCGGCGTTCATCAAATTGCAACATCCGCCGCCTAAGGTCGCGCACTCTGCCAGCGCGGGTCAAGCGCGCACTACGCTCAGGAGCAAGGGATGGACCACACCGCCAAGAGTTTCGATGAAGAGCTTCAGGCCATGCAGCGTGCGGTAACCCGCCTCGCGGGTCGCGTCGAGCAGCAGTTTCGCCGTGCGGTCCGTGCGCTCACCGAATCCGACCTGAGCCTAGCGGCGGAGATCCTGCGTCAGGAGCGGATGATCGACGCAGAGCACCTTGCCGCCGGCAACCTGTGCAGCGAGTTGCTCGCCACGCGGCAGCCGCTCGCCCTCGACCTGCGCATCATCATGGCCGCCATCCACAGCATCAACGATCTGGAGCGGATCGGCGACGAGTCGCGCAAGATTGCCCTGAGGGCAAGTTCGCTCACCCACTCGACGCTCCGGGAACAACTGCCGATTGAAGAGATCAAGGCGCTGAGCGAGTCGGCGGGCAACATGCTTCGCTCGGCGATTGATGCGATGGTGCGAGAGGACAACCACACCTTTGCGCGTCTTTCGGTACAGGATAACCAGATCGATCAGGAACGTGACGAGTTGCAAAGGCTCCTGATCAAGCTTGCATCGTCGCACCCCGAGGATACAAACGCCTGCGTCGATGCAATCTTCGTGGTGCAGTCGGTGGAGCGGGTAGCCGACCATGCGCGCAACATCGCGGGCTACGTGGTGAGCGTGGTGGAGGGGGTGGATGTGCGGCACCAGGAGCACACGCCGCCGGTGTGAGGCCCAGCACGTCGGTCCGGGGGCGTGCGCGGTGGAGTGCAACCTTGAAGGCCAGTGCGAGAGCACGCGAGGTGCGCTTGGGTCGTGAAGACCGCTCCGATGGCGTGCGAGTTGGTGCAAACGCGGTAACACCTGTTGGCAGGCCTGATCGCCGCATCGAGCCTGAAGATTTTTCCGATCTCCTGCTGCGCGCTCAGCTTCCCGCAAGGCTTGGCGAAAGCCGATACCCGCCTCCTCGCACCGTCTCGATCAAGCGGTCGTAGCCGAAGGGTCGCAGTGCGAGACGCAGCCGGCGTACGTGCACGTCCACTGTGCGCTCGTCGATGTAGGGCTGGTGTTCCCAGACCTCGGCGATCAACTGGCTGCGCATGATCATTCGATCAACCCGCCGCATGAAGCAGTGCAGCAGTCGGAATTCGGTGGGGCTCAGAGGCAGTGTGGTGCCCGACACCGAAACCCGCAAGGCTTCCGGCTCGAGGCACAAGCCTGCGATTTCGAGGCGTTCGCGGCTCACATCCGGTTGCGCACGGCGGATCACCGCTTTGACCCGGGCGAGCAACTCCGCCATCGAGAAGGGTTTCGAAAGGTAGTCGTCGGCACCGGCTTCGAGGCCGGCGATTCGGTCGGACTCCTGGTTGCGCGCGGTGAGCATGATGATCGGCAAGCGCAAGGTGTCGGGTTGTCTGCGAATACTCTGGACGAGTTCGATGCCACTCTCGTCCGGGAGCATCCAGTCGAGCATCGCCAGATGGAAGGCCCCAGCCTGCAGGTTGTGCCTTGCCTCCTCCACCCGCTCGCAGAGCGTGACCTGGTAGCCGGCATGCGTAAGGTTGATCCGCAGAAGCTCACGGATCGCGGCATCGTCTTCCACGACGAGTACCCGTTCACTCGCTGCAGCATGCATACTCTTCGTCTCTCATCCCCGCTCGGCGCTGCGCGCACCCGCAGCTTCCACACAAACTCCGAAAAGTACCCGGAGTTTGTGGCAGAGCGATGACGAAGCGGCAAGGCGAGGCTCCAAACGCCGAAGCCAGCCCGGGAAGCGGCTCAGGCCTCGACCATTTCGCGGACCCGGCTGAAGGGCCTGACGCGCGTGGCCGGAAACACGAGCGAAAACTGGCTCCCTTTGCCTGGCTGCGACTGCACGTCGATGCGCCCCTGGTGGCGATGCATCACATGCTTCACGATCGCCAGGCCGAGACCGGTTCCACCCGCTGCGCGCGAGCGCCCACGGTCGACGCGGTAAAAGCGCTCGGTGAGGCGCGGAAGGTGCTCCGGCGAGATACCGATCCCGTTATCGGCAACGCTGATCCAGCCTTCGAGGTCGCGCACCCGCCAGCTGATGCGCAGGTGGCCGCCCTCGGGTGTGTAGCGAATCGCATTCGTGATCAGATTGCGGATGGCGCTCTCGATTTCGCCGCTCGCCGCTTCGAGGGCGGCTGGACCCTGCAGGTCGATCGACACCTCATGGCGACCCCCCGAGATCACCCGCGCCTCGTCGCACATGGCGTGCAGGAGCGCATGGATGGCGATGGATTCACCCTTTGGGGGCGCCATGGCGTTTTCCAGGCTTGACAGCGTGAGCAGATCCTCCACCAGACGTCGCATCGTGGCGCTCTGGCGCAGGATCTCCTGCAGATAGCTTTGCGTCTGATCCGGACTGCACGGAATGCTCAACATGGTTTCGGCAAAACCGCCGATCACCGTGATCGGCGTACGGATCTCGTGAGAGACATTGGCCACAAAGTCGCGCCGCATTGCATCGAGCCGCGAGGCGTCGGTGGTGTCACGGAACACGAGCAGTTGCTCTCCGGTTTCGGACTGATGCAAGCGAAACTCGTAGATCCGCCCCCCAGCGTCCGGCAATCCACTGATGCTCGCAATATGGGTGGTGGTGGACTCCTCCTGGCCTTCTGCCCGGGATGGCAGCCGGGCCCTCTCGCTGGAGTTCGCGCCCGGGACATCCGAAAGCGGACGGTCCGATCCCGGGGCA
>VGHO01000127.1 GCA_016868175.1 Betaproteobacteria bacterium | reverse complement strand
GGCAACCTGAGTCTTTGGTCGGGCTGGATGCCTGTGCTGCAGGGATACCGCTGTCTGCGGATCGACCTCCCGGGTTGCGGGCTTGCGCCGGCGGCTTCGCAACCGCTCAGCGTGGCTTCGCTTGCCGCGAGCCTCCTTGCCATGTGCCGGCGTCTCGAGGTGGTCCGTGCGCACTGGGTCGCACACAGCATGGGCACCCTTGTCTGTCAGCGCGTGGCCGTGCAGGAACCCTCGCGGGTGGCCTCGCTTGCGCTGTTCGGGCCTCTCTCCGCTGCGCCTGAGGCAAGTCGCCGGGCGCTCGAGCAACGTGCGCTGCGCGCGCGCGAGGGCGGACTCGCAGCCATGCACACCATCGCCGACAACCTGGCGCAGGCAACGCTTTCGGCGCAAACCCGTCGCGACGAACCGCTGGCGGACGCCTTCGTGCGCGAGGTGATCCGGCGCAATCACCCCATGTCGTATGCGCTTCACTGTGAGGCACTCGCCCATGCGCAGGGGGAACCGCTCGAGGTCGTCGAAGCTCCAACGCTGCTTGTCACCGGCGATGAGGACAGTGTGACGCCGCCGCAGATGATGCGCAGCATCGCGGGTCGCTTGTCGTCTTCAACGCTGGTACAAAGTCATGTGTTGCGCGGTTGCGGGCACTGGACACCGATCGAGAGGCGCACCGAGTGTCTGAGGCTCTGGTCCGACTTCGTCCGCGTATCCGTCCGCGCGCAACGGCACACGCGCGCGGGCACCATCGTCTGAGGGCACCTTATGGCCGACGTGATGTTTTGCAACGTGAGGATCTTCGACGGCGGCGGCGAAACGCCCTTTCACGGCGAGGTCACGGTACGCGGCAACCGCATCGTGAAGGTGAACCGCAGCAATCCCGGCGAAAGGGCAGCGCCGCAGGCCGCAATCCGGGTGATCGACGGCGCAGGCGCCTTTCTCATGCCGGGCATGGTGGAAGCCCACACCCATTTTTCCTGGAACGATCAGCCCAGCCTCGAGGCAATCCAGCGGATGCCGCCCGAGGAGCATATCCTGTGGTGTGCAGAGGTTGCGCGGCGTTACCTCGACATGGGGTGGACCTCGTGCGTTGGAGCGGCAACGGCCAAGCCGCGACTCGATGTGGTGATCCGCAACGCGATCAACGATGGCACCATCGTGGGTCCGCGCTACCTTGCGGCGAGCCAGGAGATCACCGTGCCCGGCGGACTCGGTGACACCACCGCACCACACCTGCCGCAGCACGAGTTCGCCTTCGGCGCGATCGTGAGTGGAGCCGACGAGATGCGCCGCTGCGTGCGCATGTTTGCCAAGTACGGGGTCGACAGTCTCAAGATCAATCTCTCGGGCGAGTCGATCACCGGTATGCCCTCGGAGATGAGTCAGTTCACCGAGGAGGAGATTCGCGTCTGTGTGGAGGAGGCGAAGGCCTGGGGCAAGCGCGTTGCGGCGCATGCACGCTCCACCTGGTCGATCAAGCAATGCGTGAAGCATGGCATCGAGGTGATCTACCACGCCAGTTTTGCCGACGAGGAGGCACTCGACCTCCTCGAGGCCAACAAGATGAGGCACTTCATTGCGCCCGGACTGGCCTGGCTGATCAACACCAGCCACCATGCGGGCGCCTGGGGGTTGACCCCTGAGGTCACGCGTGCCATGGGCTATCACCGCGAACTCGAGGCCGCGATCGACACCATGCAGAAGCTGCGCAAGCGCGGGGTTCGCATCCTCCCGGGCGGCGACTACGGCTTTGCGTGGACGCCTCACGGGACCAATGCCAAGGACCTCGAGTACTTCGTGCGCTACGTGGGGATGAGTCCAATGGAGGCGCTGCTTTCAGCAACCGCCTGGGGTGGTCCGATGATGCGCATGGGCAAGGTGCTCGGCTACGTGCGCGAGGGCTATCTCGCAGACCTTCTCCTGATCGACGGTGATCCGCTCCGCGACATCACGATCCTTCAGGACCGCGCACGCATTCTCGCGGTGATGAAGGATGGCGAATTCCATCGCGCGCCGCCCCAGGCGAGGGCGCAGCGCTCAGGTCGCTGGTCGGCGGCCTCCGATGGCGGCCGTTTGGGGTTTTCCGGTCTTGAAGGAGTCTATCGATGAGCGCAGAAGTTCTTTTTGCCAACACCCGGATTCTCGATGGTTCGGGCACCACGCCTTACAGCGGCTTCGTGCGGGTGAAGGATCGGCGCATTGTGCAGATCGGCCGCGGCGCGGGGCGGGTTTCGGCAGGCGATGCGCTGCTGATCGACGCCGCAGGCGCAACGCTCATGCCCGGCATGTGCGAGGCCCACACGCACTTCTCGTGGAACAACTCGGCGAGCCTCTCGGGCATTCAGGTGATGCCTCTCGAGGAGCATGTGCTGTGGTGCGCCAAGGTGGCCCGCCAGTACCTGCAGGCGGGATTCACCTCCTGCGTCGGTGCAGCGTGCGCCAAACCTCGCCTCGATGTGGTGATCCGCAATGCCATCAACCAGGGACAGATTCCGGGTCCGCGCTACCTGGCGGCCTCCCAGGAGATCACCGTGCCGGGCGGACTCGGCGACGAGACGCTTCCACATCTCCCGTTCCCGGAGTACAGCTTCGGCGTGAATGTCAACGGCGCAGAGGACATGCGCAAGGTTGTGCGAACCTTTCTCAAGTATGGCGTGGATCTGGTGAAGCTCAACCTCTCCGGCGACAACTTCACACCCCAGTCACCGGCGGGTACCTCATGGATGACCGACGAAGAGGTGGCTGCGGCGATGCAGGAGGTGAAGATGCGAGGCCGGCGCGGCTCGGCGCACGCGCGCTCGGCGCCCAGCGTGAAGCAGGCCCTGCGGCACGGTGTTGAAGTGATCTACCACGCAAGCTACACCGACGAGGAGGCGCTCGACATGCTCGAGGCCGCGCGCGACCGGATCTTCGTGGCGCCGGGCATCGGGATCATCCATGCACTCCTCAACGAGGCCGAGCCCTGGGGGATCACCCGCGAGAAGGCCGCTGCCATGGGCTACCAGGACGAGTGGGAAAACGCCATCGTGTCGCTGCGCGCGATGCACAAGCGCGGTGTCCGGGTACTACCCGGAGGCGACTACGGCTTTGCGTTCCTTCCGCACGGCAACAATGCGCGTGACCTGGAGTTCTTCGTGCGCTATCTCGGTTTCACCCCGATGGAGGCGATCCGCGCTGCCACCCAGTACGGCGGGCAGATGATGCTTCAGGGCCACGAACTCGGCCTCGTCCGCGAGGGCTTTCTTGCCGATCTTCTGCTCGTTGACGGCGACCCCCTTGCCAACATTGCCATCCTGCGCGAGGGGCGGCGCATCCTTGCGGTGATGAAGGATGGCCGCTTTGCAAAGGCGCCCCCGTGCGAGGGGGTTGATCGCCTCGAGCGCGCCGCATGATGCCTGCGGGCCGGATCACTGCCCTTGTTCTGGTTCTTGCCGGGCTGCTGCTGAGCGCCTGGGGCCTTGCGCACAACCCGAGGCTCTTTCTCATCACGCTGCTCAACGGGCTCACGCTCGCGGCACTCTACTTCATCGTGGCTTCGGGCTTCACCCTTGTGTTTGGCCTGATGCGCAACGTGAACCTGGCGCACGGTTCGCTCTACCTGCTCGGGGGCTACATCGGCTATGCGGTGGCCGAGGCAAGCGGGTGGTGGATGCTCGCGATCGCGGCAGGTTTTCTCGGCGCAGCGCTGGCCGGTTTCCTGATTCAGATCCTGATCCTGCGGCATATGCAGGGCGAGGAGCTGCGGCAGACGATGGTCACGATCGGTCTTTCGATCGTGATCGGCGATCTCCTTCTTTGGGCGTTCACCGCGCAAGTCCATCAGATGGAGCCGCCCGAATGGCTCGATGGCCCGATCCGGGACATACCGCTCATCAGGGCCTACTCGGCCTATCGGCTCAGCCTTCTGGTTTTCGGGGTCGTGATCGGCCTCTTTCTCTGGTGGCTGCTCGCCCGCACGCGGGTCGGCGCGATGATCCGCGCCGGTGTCGACGACCGCGCCATGCTTTCGGCGGCCGGGGTGAATGTGAACATGGTCTTCGCGCTCACCTTCATGCTCGGTGCCGGGCTCGCCGGTCTGGGGGGCGTGATCGGGGCAGTCGAGCTCTCGATGGTTCCGGGCGAAGACACCCGGCTGCTTCTTGCTTCGCTGATCGTGGTGATCGTGGGCGGGATGGGAAGCGTTTCCGGGGCCGCCCTCGGCGCGGTGATCCTCGGGCTGGCGGAAACCTTCGGACTCGCCTACGCGCCCACCTACAGCGTGGTTTTCACCTTCCTGATCCTGGTGCTGGTGCTGGCGTTCAGGCCGCGCGGCATTCTCGGGAGGCCAGCGTGAGTGCGGCCCACTGGCGCCGGGCGATGAACCGCGGAGCAGGGCAGGCGCAGCCGCTGCGCGACCGCTTCGTGGTAGCGGCCTCGGCATCCTCGTCCGTGCTGCACGACCGGTCGCTACAGGGGGCGCGCGGGCCTGGCGCTTTCGGCGGCGCCACCACAGTGGGACAGCCCTCCTTCGGATTCTGGCAGGCGCTGATGCGGGCCCTCGGAATGCTGCGCCTGCGCCATCTGGCGGCGCTTCTCTTGCTCCTTGCCTTTCCCTGGATCGGCAACGACTTCCTCACCTACCAGATCGGCGCGCAGGCACTGGCACTCGGCCTGATCACCCTTTCGCTCACCTTCCTCGGGGGCTACGGAGGAATGATCTCGCTTGCGCAGATGAGTATCGCAGGGGTGGCGGGCTACACCGTTGCGATCCTGGGCGCGAGCGGCGCCGAGATCAGCCTGGGCTGGCCCTGGTGGGCCGCGGTTGCGTTTGGCCTGGGCTTTGCAGTGTTGAGCGCAAGCTTTGTGGGATGGCTCTCGGTGCGTACCGAGGGCATCTACACCATCATGATCACGCTCGCCTTTGGCGTGGCCTTCTACTACCTTGCGTTGCAGAACTACAGCCTTTTCAACGGCTTTCAGGGCTTTCAACGGGTGCATGCGCCCGAAGTGTTCGGTGTGTCATTCCGAAAGCCCTTGCCCTTCTACTTCCTTTGCCTTGCGTGTGCACTCGCTGCGTATCTCCTTGTGAAGTGGACGATCCGCACGCCCTTCGGGATCGCGCTGCAGGGCGTGCGCGACAATCCGCGCCGGATGGCAGCGCTCGGCTTTGACGTGACGGCGCACCGGGTTGCCGCCTACGGTCTTGCGGGCTTGCTCGCCGGCCTCGGTGGCGTGCTTCTCGTCTGGTACAACGGTCTGATCACCCCAGGGTCGATCAACACAGGGTGGCTGATCAATGTGCTTGTGATGGCGGTCCTTGGCGGGATGAGCCATCCGCTGGGCGCATTCCTGGGCGCACTGGTGTTTGTGCTCCTCCAGACCTTTGCCATCGATCTCTTCGACCGCGAACGCTTCAATCTGGTGATCGGTGCAGTGTTCCTGCTGATCGTTCTCTTTTCGCCGGACGGTCTGCTGGGGCTTTGGTCAGGGCTGCGAAAGCGCATGACGAAGTAGTTGTGTTCCGGGTCGTACATCATTTCATCAACCATCGAGGACAGGAGTAGACATGAAGACAGACAAACCCAGGTTCGTGCGTACCGTCGTGAGTGGCGCGGTTGCGCTCTTGCTCGCCGGAGCAGCCTATGCCCAGGGCCAGGCGGTGAAGATCGGGTTGCTTGCCACGCTGGAGGGGCCCTTCGCGGCGGGCGGAGCCGACGGAATGCGCGGTGCCGAACTTGCCGTCAAGCAGCGTGGCGGAACCGTTGCGGGCAGGAAGGTCGAGATCATCAAGGCGAGTTCAAACGCCAACCCTGATGTGGCCGTCAATGCGGCACGCAAGCTTGTGGAGCAGGACAAGGTCGACATTCTCGTGGGGCCGCTCTCGGGCAGCGAGGGGATCGCGGTGAAGGACTATTCACGCGGCCAGCCGCAAACCACTTTCATCAACGGAGGCTCTGGAGCGCAGGCCACAACGCTCGTCAATCCGAGCCCCAACTTCTTTCGCTTCAACACCGAGGGCGCGCAGTGGATGGTGGGCCTTGGCAAGGCTGCGATCAGCAAGGGCTACAAGCGGGTGATGGTGATCGCCGAGGACTACGCGTTTCCCTACTCGCAAGTGCAAGGCTTCATGAGCGAGTTCTGCCGGCTTGGCGGCAAGGTGCCGATCAAGGCCTGGGTACCGCTGGGGGGCAAGGACTATGCGTCCACGATCGCGCGCATACCCAAGGATGTGGATGCTTTGCTGGTGGTGCTCGGAGGGGCCGATGCGGTCAACTTTCTCAACCAGTATGAGGCGGCCGGCGGCGACAAGCCGATCCTCGGCGGTTCGATCACGGTGAGCCAGGACGTGCTCAACTACAAGGGCAAACGCCGCGAGTCGCTGGTCGGCACCCTCTCGGCCGGGCCGCTTGCCGATGCCTTCGACGGCGCCGACTGGAAAGCCTTCGTGGAGGATTACCGCAAGAACTATCCGGTCTCGGCCGGAGGCTATCCGAGTCCGAGTCTCTTTGCCTTCGTGTACTACACCAACATGAAGGCCGCGCTCGACGGGCTCGAGGCTGCGGGAGGCGACCTGTCGAACAACCACCAGAAGTACCGTGCTGCGCTGAGCAAGCTTGAACTCAAGACGCCCACTGGCATTGTGCGGCTCGACGCCAACCGTCAGGCGATCGGCACAACCTTCGTGACCGAAGTGGTGAAGGATGCGAGCGGCAATCTCCTCAACAAGGTCCACAGCAAGGTTGATGGCGTGGAGCAACTGCTTGGCATGAAGAAGGAGGAGTTCCAGATCGGTTCAAGGGACGTGCCTGCATGCCCCTGAACCCCGCGATCGGGGCAACCGCTGCAAGTGCATGGCCCTGAATCCTTGCGGGTTGAACCGCGCCGATGAGCACCACCGCGCTTGAGACCCCAGGCGCGCCCCAGTCCCGCAACCGTGCGGGCGCTGGGGCGCCGCTTGCGCTCGCCAGCGGTGACGCGCTCGTCCTCGAGTCGCTCAGCCGCCACTTTGGCGCGGTGCGCGCGGTGGAGAGGGTGAACCTCAAGGTCCGTGCCGGGCAGAAGTACGCGGTCCTCGGATCCAACGGGGCGGGCAAGACCACGCTCTTCAACCTGATCACTGGCGATCTGCCCCCAACAGCCGGAAGCATCAGCTTCTTTGGCGAAGACATCTCCGGACTCCCAGCGCACGAACGGATCCGCAAGGGTCTGCGGCGCACCTACCAGTCTTCGCTCCTCTTTCGGCAACTGTCGATCCGCGATAACCTTTTTCTCGCGGTGCGCGGGGTTTCGCAGGGCAGGTTCAGCTTTCTGCGCGCTTCGGCGCGGCACCCGAGTACCCGCGCCACCGGGGCAATCCTCGAGCGGATACGGCTTTCACACCTTGCCGGGGAAACCGTGGCCAATCTTTCGCACGGCCAGCAGCGTCAGGTCGAGATCGGAATGGCGCTTGCGGGTGCTCCACGGTTGATCCTCTTTGATGAACCGGCAGCCGGGCTTTCCCCCGCAGAGCGACGCGAACTGGTGGCCTTGTTGCGCGGGTTTCCCGAGCACATCGGTTTTGTGTTGATCGAGCATGATCTCGACATCGCCTTGCGTGTTTCCCATCATGTCTCGGTGATGCACAACGGCACCATCCTTCGCGAGGGCACCCCGGACGAGATCGAGGCCGATGCGCAAGTGCACGCCCTCTACATGGGCAGCGACCCGGCGGGCGATGCCGGCGACGGATTTGCGGGACACTGAAGCGTGAACGGGTGGTTTCGCGGCAAGCCCTCGGCAGCGCCCCGGCCCGCCTCAGCTTCCCGGCCCTCG
>VGHO01000126.1 GCA_016868175.1 Betaproteobacteria bacterium | reverse complement strand
GATCGGCAGTACGACTACCTCACGGCTAGGTGGCAACCTAAGTGAGAGATAACTGGCTCTACTTCGTCGGACTGACGCTGCTCATGATGACTTGGGGTGCGGGCCTACTGCAAAGTCGTGGCTTTCGCTGCGCTGGCTCTTGTCTTGGATCACTCCTGAGCCTCGGCGCACTGGCAGCATTCATAGGAGGCTTCTTTGTCGGACCTTGGTGGGGTTCCTTGGTAGCCCTGCCTGCCATGAACGTGCTTGGCGCCGTCAAGCTGGGGCTCATCAATGCGATGGTCCCAGATGGAGACATGGACACGACGGTGACACTCCGGTTTGCCTCATCGTTCATCGCAGGTTTGGCGGGTGCGGCGTGCATCATCTGGTAGCAGGTGAGCAGTGCTGGCGCTTGAGCGACATAGTCCCCACGGGCAGGGGCACCCGATCCTGTCGGGCACGGACTTGAGCGATCCAGTGCGCTTCAAGTGGATCAAGACGGCCGTAGCTTCCCCTACAGTGCGAATGCAGGTGCTGAAACAGAGCTCGTTGAAGCATCACATACACTGATGCCATGGGATGGCGATGGCGCAAGACCCTCGGGCGTGGACCTCTTCGGTGGACAGTCTCCCGCCGGGGGATCGGATGGAGCTTTGGCGTTCCCGGGTTCCGCTACGGCCGATCCCCGTCAGGTTGCCCCTATATCTCGATCGGCTTACCTGGCACCGGGCTTTACTGGATCAAGTATCTTGGTCGGATGTCACATTCGGGCGGTGCCACGACTATCCAGGAATCCGGACCGACCGACCCGCTGACGCCGGCGCTACCGACATCGAGCGGGAAAACTACAACGGCCAACCAGAGGCTGCTGACCTGGAAGCAGCAGCCATGAGCCAAGGAGAATCAATGCCCTACGCCGCCGAAATCAGCCGAGCGAATCCAAGTTGCTTTCTGTTCGTGATCGACCAGTCTGGCTCGATGGATGAGCGCATGGAGGGCGGGACAAGCAAGGCGGCCTTTGTTGCCGACGTACTCAACAAGACCCTCTACAACCTAATCACGCGCTGTACGAAGGCAGATGGGTGCCGCCCCTACTTCGACGTCGGCGTGGTGGCCTACGGCGGAAACGGCGTCGGCTCGGGCTTCGAAGGCGCACTCTCGGGCACCATCCTGCATTCGCTACCCGAGATTGAGAAGAACCCGCTACGTATCGAGGAGAGAGTCAAGAAGGTGCCGGATGGTGCAGGGGGCCTTGTGGAGCAGTCCACGAAGTTTCCCGTCTGGTTTGATCCCAAGAACACGGGTGGAACGCCAATGTGCGAAGCCATGCGAAGAGCTGCCGAAGTGCTCGTCGAATGGTCCGACTCACATCCCAACTGCTACCCCGCAACTGTCATTCATGTGACAGACGGCCAGTCAACCGACGGTGATCCAGAGCACATTGCGACGCAACTACGTCAGATTGCAACAAGCGATGGACAAGTGCTGCTGTTCAACCTGCACATCGATGCGACATCATCGGCTCCGGTGATCTTCCCGGCAACAGAGTCCGCGTTGCCAGACCACCACTCCAAGGCTCTATTCAGGATGTCTAGCGGCTTCCCGCCTCACTTGGTTGGTGCGGCGACGGAACGCGGATACTCCGCCACCGGAGAGTCTCGATTCTTCGGCTACAAGGCTGGCTACGAGGCGATTGTTGACTTCTTTGAGATTGGGACTCGGGCGAGCCAGATGCGATGAGCGTCTGCTGTTCACATGCGTCTTCGCATTGTGTTCAACGGAACCGTCCCAAAAGACGACTCCCCTGACTCGGTCAATGAGGATCGGGCTGCAATAGATGAGTCGCGGCAAGCATTCACACTGAGCGACGGCGCGAGCGAGTCGTATGACTCCGCCCGCTGGGCGGGGCTGCTCGCAGACGCATGGACTAGCGGACGCCTCCCCGCGAGCCGGCGCGGGATCGAGGCCGCGATCGGCGAGTACGAGCGCGCATGTGATCCGTCGTCCCTGTCGTGGAGCAAGCGAGCGGCGTTCGATCGAGGCAGCTACGCCACCCTACTCGGGATCAGTGTGCGCGGGGCATTTGCGCGGGTGATTGCGGTGGGTGACAGTATCGCGTTAGGGGTTGGGGTTGATGACGAGATCGTCAGTTTCCCTTACACGTTTGCAGAGGAGTTCGATCGCAGGCCGCTGCTGCTATCAACCAAGCGCGAGGCAAATGCGACTCTTTGCGCGAGCACGGTCGCCCGAGGCTGCGTAACTAGATGGCCACTTCGGCCTGGCACCGCGCTGATGATGATGACGGATGCCCTCGGCCAGTGGCTCATGTGCCAAGATGATTTTCGGGGTCGCTGCGACACCCTGCTGGATGTCCGCACGGATGACGACCTGCGATACCTCGTGCGTTCAGAGCAAACCAACGGCGCAATGAAGCGCGATGACACCACTCTGCTTCACCTGCACGCTGAGGAATCATGAAGAGGGTGCCATCGCTGGACCTGTACAACGAAGCGGTTCAGAATCCGCGCGTCGCATTCTCCGACAGTCAGCTTCGTGGCGGGACGGTACAGACCAATGGACTTGGGCTGCCGCTAGCCCTCGGGGGCGGGTTTGCAATCACCTACAACATTCGGGCCAGCGGACGCACCTTCGCTGTGCGAGTGTTCCACAAGGACTCTGCCGGCCTAGAGAGCCGCTATCGATCCGTCTCCGCTGAACTGTCGCGTGTCGCGAGCCCCTACTTCGTCCAGTTCGAGTATCAGGCGAACGGCATTATCGTCAACGGATCACCGTACCCAATCGTAAAGATGGAGTGGGCGGCGGGCGAGACGCTTGGCTCGTATCTGGAGACTCGTTACTCAGATAGATCTTCAATGCAGGTGCTGCAGCGCGCGTTCAGGGAGCTTGCCTCCCACCTGCGATCTCGCGGCATTGCACATGGAGACGTACAGACGGGCAACGTAATGGTCGACGGAAGCAGGATTCGACTGATCGACTATGACGGGATGTTTGTACCTGGGATGTCCAAGGGCAATGGAACCGAAATCGGACATCGCCACTTTCAGCATCCTGCCCGTGCAGCGGCCGACTTTTGCCCGGCGATGGACCGGTTCTCGTTCATTGCAGTGGATCTCACCCTTTCTGCCTTGGCGGAACGCTCGAGCCTGTTCCCAAAGTTTGCGACAACAGGCGAGAACATTCTCTTCACGAGCAACGACTTTCAGGACCCTGGCGCATCACCTCTGTTCGCTGAGCTACGCGCGATCCCCTCGCTGCGCAAGACGGCCGACGACTTTGCGGCGGTTTGTCGCGGACCGGTTACCAGCATCCCTGATTTGGATGATTTTGTCGCAGGGCGCAACATCCCATCGGTTGTCGTTGTCGTTTCGACACAGCCGAGGAGCCGAGCCGCCTATGCAGGATCGCTGCCTGTGATCGATGCGCTTGACTTCTCCACTGCACTCAGTCACGTCGGTGATCGCGTGGAGCTCATTGGGCGCGTTACGGATGTAAAAATCGATCTCACACGGCGCGGAGGGCGTGAGTATGTGTTCATCAACTTTGGGGACTGGCGAGGCCAGATCATCAAGGTCAACATTTGGTCCACAGGCCTAGCCAAGTTACGCCGCAAGCCTGACCCCTCATGGATCGGCCAGTGGATTAGCGTCACCGGGATGGTCGATCCACCTTACTCAAATGCGCGTTACAGCTACACGCACCTAAGTATCACGGTCGAGGAATCTCAGCAACTGCACATTCTCGGATCAGATGAGGCCCAGTACCGCCTCAGCAGCCGGTCAACTCAGCGGGCCACTGGTCGCTCAGCGGGTGGCAACCGTGATGTACTGGAGAACATCAGACAGGGTGCTGGGACACGGGGGGGTCCAGTCCTACCGCGTCCCACCGCTAGGACCATAACCAGAAAGACCGCTCGATCAAAGAACAGGGAACTGCTTGATCGAATCAACGCTGGCACCACCACTACATCTGGACAACCGTGGCGGTCGGGAGCTTCGCATACTCCACAGCACGCTAGCAAACCGTCTGGCGATAAGCCGATTGGCTGCATAGTCATGATCGTGATTGTGGTGGTCATCGTCATCCTCGCCAACATGCGGTAGCTGCGCCGTCTCGCGGCATAACGTCTCTGACCCGTATCTCAGCCGGAGGAGTTCGGCACGATGATGGTCGTGGTGGGTGACGGAGCGCCCTACGCCGTCCGCATCGATGGCGAGGAGTGGGTGATGGAGTAGGCGCAGCTAGCGCAAGTAGAATCTGCGCCGGGTGGCAGGAATGGCTGCGTATCGACAGCCGGCATGCCCGTGCCAAAAGCAGCCGTGTACGAAGATGGCGACTCTTCGCCGCATCAGAGTGATGTCCGGAGTCCCAGGCAGATCGTCTCGGTGCACTTGAAAGCCGATGCGGAGTCGCCTCAGCGCATTTCGAGCAGCCTGCTCCGGCGCTGTGTTCTTCTCACGCACGCGCGCCATCATTTGGCTGCGTACAAACTTGGAGCATCTATCGGTCACGTCACCAAGATCCGACAATCAAAGGAACCAGAGCCTCGTCGACGGGCTCCAAATTGTAACGCAACCAGTTTGCAACACAGTTCTAAGTTGGTGGCTATGCGGCGTACTAGGAAGGATGCGGCGGTGTACTGCGGGCGGGCGGTCGCCGACCCGCCCAATCGATCCACCGCCCCGAATCGATAGAATTCCGACTGCGAGACAGGAGCGTCAGATGATCTTGGTAAAGAAGGTCGGATCTCAAGAGTCGGGACTCACTGGCTCAAAGCCCAACCAACGCAGGCCGTTCAACCGACCGCCGCTGTAGAAGCAGCGGCGGTCCTGCAAGTCGTAGAGCCGCTGCGACTGCTTCTCCGCCCACGAATACGAACGCTGGAAGTGCGGGGTCTGGAACCCGCTGTTCCCGGCAAGCAGGTTCTCCACGGAGTGATCGAGGTGTCCACGGGGGACGAAGTCTGATTAAAGCAGACGAGGAATGTACGACTACGGCCGACACTACTAAAAACGCATCACCACCACGCGCCTCTGCTCCCCACGCCGTGCGGCATCGCGAATGGCGTCGCGGCGCAGGCGATGTCCTTCGGCGACCTCGGTCTTGAGCAACGCAAGGCAACGCGCAAAGTTACCGATGTTTCGCATGATCTCGGCGGCATCCAGCCGGTGCTCATCGGATCCATCGACCGCTAGGCGATCAGACTGGGCGCGGAGCACGCCGACCACCGGCTCGGCGGGCACGGACGGCTCGCCGGGCAGATCCATCTGATCACACAGACCTTGCCAGATGAGCCGATGCAGGATCCGCTGGCGCCGCCCACTCCTCGCCGACGCCTTGCGCAGGGCCGCCACGCCATCCTCGCACGTGAGGCCAACCATCTCGACGAGACGCTCCGCATTCACATCGGCGGCCGAGGAGGGGGTCTCACCCGGAGGAAGGCAGGCAACCCTTACGTGATTCCCGAACCATTGGATCACCCCGCAGTGCGAGCACTTCCCCACGTCAGGACTCGCGCGGGGATACCGCACGTCGACGCCCTCTAAACGCGCCTCGCCATCACTGAACACGGTGATGCAATCCCCGAAACTGCTCATCGACAACCATGAATTCTCACAGTAGGCACCCTTGCATCCTTTGCAGAGATAACAGTAAGTAAATCCGGGAATCATGCCGTCATCCGGGGTTCAGGCGGACACGTGCGATGTCGCGCCCGAGGTGCGTTCCATCCAATGCGTCCAAACGATCACCATGGCTAGGGTGTCCAGCTTGCAATACTCGAGCAGTGCGCGCCGGCACGCTTCCTTGTAGGCCGCATCGCCTCGACGCCTTCCGTAGAGCATGTCTTGGTAGGCACGCATGGCCCCCGTGCCCTCCCGCACTGCAGCGACGATGCCCGCATCGGTGACGACATCGGCCAGCACCTCGTAGGGCGACCGGACGGAATCGCCCTCGCCTCGAACGTAGGCGGCGAACCATGGATGGACGTGGAGCGACGGGTTCCCTTTCCAAACGGCCTGGAGCACCGCCTTGATCGATGTCTTCCCGCCCATCGCCGGATGCACGTAGTGCCGGCGGCAGATGTTGTAGAGATCAAGGGTCCGGCCGCCCTTTTCAACGTCAAGCGTGGGCGGCTCCAGCCAGTCGACGAGCCCTGCCGGACCGCCCCCCTCGCGCAGCAGCTGCTCTCGGATCTCGCGCAAGGCCGTGCGCTCGTGCGCCGACCAAACAAGCATGGTGCCGGCATCGCCGATCACATCGCGAAGCGCCATGGCGAACTCGATGTTTGGATAGCGGTCGTCGACGTTGATCCACTCGCGGTGCGACAGCGCGCCGTCCCCGGACACCGTGTGGCAGCTGAACTGGAAGGCAACTTGGCCGTAGGGGCGCATGCCGGCGTGGTATGGGACAGGCATCCGCGATGTCTCGAAGTCCACGAAGTGGAACGGCGCGCACGCGGCCGCCAGCGCCGGCCCCATGCCTGGCTCGATCCACTCGCGGCCCGACCGCGTAGCCTGCACTTGGTGGCGCTGGCGCCGGCCGATCTCGCCGTCGGCGAACATCCGGTCCGGGATGTCCGAGATGGCCGAGATGCCGCGTTCAAGCAGCCAGAGCAAGCCGCCCTCACCGCGGCCACCAAGCTTGTCGATGCGATACAGGTCGAGCACGTGGGGTGATCCTGCCGCAAGGCCACCCCAGCACTCGCGGAAGCCGTTGCGGCCAGACTCATCGGTGCCGTCGACGCGGTACTCGCAGTCGCGGCAATGCGTCCCGATGGCAGGCTTGAGGCACGAGCGGTCACCCTGCAGGATGGCCAGCGCGATCGACGGCGCGACCGCCGCGCACGAATCCGGTCCCGAAAGCAGCTCCTCCACCTCGGCCGATACGTCAAGGAACGCCAGGAAGTGGTTCTGACGAAGCGCCGCCACGTCACCCACGTAGTGCGCGGTGGGCATGCCGAAGGCTCGTTCGTCGCGCGGCGTCAGATCGAGGGCCGAGAAGGTGGCCGCCTCGCCGCAGGCCTTCGATACGTCCACGACGCAGAGCTTCGGCCGGACCGTGCACGAAGGTCCCATCACCGAGCGCACAACGTGCACCTGGAACGCGACGTCCTCGAGGTATGGACGCCACTCTGCGGAGATGCCGCCCCGCGTGCCGCGCAGGGGGCTGCCGTCGGCACGCTCCATGTTGACGCTCTTTGCCTTGACTTCGATCAGCTCGATCACACCGCCCCGCTTGGAAAGGACGTCGACGCGGGCGCTCAGCCCTCCGTGCTCGAACACCGCCTCGAACAGGTCGACGTTCTCCGACCGCAGGAGCCGCGCCGTAGCCTGCGCCGTGGTCTCGCCCTCCTGCGGCGCGATGATCTGCCCATCGGGAAACAGCGCACGGGCGACCGCTTCCACGAGGAAGCCGCCGTCGGCAAGGAAGTCGAGATAGGGATCTTTCTCAGCGGAGCTGGGATACCGCTCGCGACGGTAGACGAGCTTGCGCGGGCACACGAGGGCGAGCTTGTAGCTGGACTTTGAGAGCACAGAGACCTCCGATTCCGGAACGTCGAGCCCCAGCAAAGAATAACAGCCGCTCGAAGACCCTTTATCCCCGTACCACGGACCAAGTCGCACGATCTTGATCGCCTGAAAGTCGTTGTACACACGGAAGCTCGGCGTTCTCCGCTGGCGGACAACCGTCGAGTACCTACGCGACAAATCGGTGAACATCCCTGGTGAGATGAAACCGCAACTCTGTATCGAGGCTCAGTCGTTTGTCGGTCAACACGGGGCGCCGCGCATCGAGTGGCAGCACATACTCCAGCACCGCTCCGTAC
>VGHO01000125.1 GCA_016868175.1 Betaproteobacteria bacterium | reverse complement strand
CGGGGCGCGGGAGCGACCCAGGCAGCCTTGCGTGCGGCGAGTTCAGCGTCGGGAACCTGAAGATCAATACGGCGCGCCTCCACATCAAGAAGGATCGGGTCGCCGTTGTGAACAAGCGCCAGAGGACCGCCAATGTGCGATTCCGGAGCCACATGCAGCACGCATGCACCGTAGCTCGTGCCGCTCATGCGCGCATCGCTCACCCGCACCATGTCGCGTATGCCCTGGCGAAGCAGCTTTTGCGGAATCGGTAGCTGACCCCATTCCGGCATACCAGGCGCGCCCTGTGGGCCGGCGCTTTGCAGCACGATCACCGAGTCTGCATCGACCTCCAGGTCGGGATCGTCGATGCGCGCTTGCAGGTCATCATGATCCTTGAAGACCAATGCGCGACCGCAGTGGCGCCGCAGACGCGGCTCCATGGCCGGTGGCTTGATGACCGCGCCGTCGGGCGCCAGGGTGCCGCGCAGCACCGCCAGGCCGTCACTTGCCACCAGAGGATCGTGCCGGGGACGGATCACGTCGTCGTGGTGCACGCTGCACCCTGCAATCCGCGCGCCAAGGGTTGTGCCTGTGCACCCGCCAACCTCAAGATGCAGCAAGTCGGGGATCTGCGCCAGCAATCCGCGCAAGCCCCCCGCATAGTAGAAATCCTCCATCAGATACCTCCCGGAGGGCCGCACATTGGCGAGAACCGGCGTGCGTCGGGCGAGCGCATCGAACCGGTTGAGATCGAGCCGGCAGCCGGCACGACGCGCCAGCGCAAGGAGGTGCACGATGGCATTCGTTGATCCGCCGAGCGCAAGCACTGTGGTCACCGCATTGTCGAAGGACGCATCGCGCAGAAAATCCGAAGGCTTCAGGTCGACCCACACCATCTCAACGATCCGCCTGCCGCACAAACTTGCCATCTGGGCATGGCGCGCGTCTGGCGCGGGAATCGACGCAGCGCCGGGCAGCGTGAAGCCAAGCACTTCGGCCGCCGACGTCATCGTGGAGGCCGTTCCCATGGTCATGCAGTGCCCAGCCGAGCGCGCGATGCCGTCTTCGATGTCCTGCCAGTCGCTCTCATGGAGGTTGCCTGCGCGCAACTCGGCCCAGTACTTCCAGGTATCACTGCCGCTACCCAGATACCCACCCTTGTAGTCCCCGCGGAGCATCGGGCCGGCAGGCATGAAGATGGCTGGCAGATCCATCGCGATCGCACCCATCAGAAGTGCCGGGGTTGTCTTGTCGCACCCGCCCATCAGAACCACGCCATCGGCCGGATAGGACCGCAACAGTTCCTCGGTCTCCATCGCCAGCAGATTGCGGTAGAGCATGGTGGTGGGCTTCTGAAAGGGCTCACTCAGGCTCATCGCCGGCATCTCCACCGGAAAGCCGCCCGCCTGCCAGATGCCTCGCTTGACCTCCTCGGCGCGCAGGCGGAAATGGCTGTGACAGGGATTGATATCGCTCCAGGTGTTCAACAGCGCGATCACCGGCTTACCCGCATAGTCGCTGCGGTGGTACCCCATCTGGGCAGTGCGCGAGCGATGGCCAAACGCGCGGAGATCCCTCACACCGTACCAGCGGTGACTGCGTAACTGCTCGGGTGTCTTGCGCGGTGGCGTCACGGCCCTGGCTCCTCCGACCTGAGCGCTCTTGCGGCGAGCATCGGCGCGTCAGTGCGGAGCATCGCGCAGCGCACGTCGCAGGATCTTGCCCACATTGGTCTTGGGCAGATCCTGGCGAAACTCGATGATCTTAGGGCGCTTGTAGCCGGTGAGCTGCTCGGCGCAGAACTCGCGAAGCGCCAATTCGCCGAGTGAGGGATCGCGCCGGACCACGAAGAGCTTTACCGCCTCGCCCGAGTGGGCGTCGGGCACACTCACCGCGGCGCATTCGAGGACGCCAGGGTGCATCGAGACCACCGACTCCACTTCGTTCGGAAACACGTTGAAGCCCGACACGTTGATCACGTCCTTCTTGCGGTCGACGATCGTGAGGTAGCCGCGGCTGTCGAGCACCCCGATGTCGCCGCTCTTGAAGAAGCCCTCGGCGGTCATGACCCGCGCGGTCTCGTCGGGCCGGTTCCAGTAACCCACCATCACCTGGGGGCCGCGGATGGCAATCTCTCCACGTTCGCCCACCGGGAGCTTGCGGCCGTCCTCATCCAGGATCACGATTTCGGTGGACGGCAAGGGTAACCCGATCGTACCCGAGTACTCCTCGGTGTCGGTGGGGTTGCAGGTGGCCGAGGGCGAGGTTTCCGAAAGCCCATAGCCCTCGCAGATCGGACACGCTGTGAGTTCAAGCCAGCGCTCGGCTGTGGCACGTTGCACCGCCATGCCTCCGCCGTTGGAAACGCGCAAGGCGGAGAAGTCGAGCTTGCGAAAGCCAGGATGCTCCGCCAGCGCGTTGTAGAGGGTGTTCACGGCCGGAAAGACATGGAAACGGTAGGGGCGCACCTCCTTCACGAGCGCATCGAGATCGCGTGGATTGGGAATGAGGATGTTGAGCGCGCCAACCCGCATCCCGAGCAAGGCGCACACGGTGAGCGCGAAGATGTGATACAGGGGCAAGGCGCACACCGAGACGAGTTGTTCGGTCTCGAGGGAGGACTTGCCCGCCTTGTTGAGCGCAGGCTGCATCCACGCCTCCGATTGCAGCACATTGGCAATCACATTACGGTGCGAAAGTGTGGCCCCCTTCGAGACCCCGGTGGTTCCACCGGTGTACTGCAGGAACGCCACATCGGCGTGCTGAAGCTCCGGTGCGCGAAAGCTCAGTCCCGCGCCGGCCGCCAGTGCGTCGTTGAACGCCACTGCCCCGGGCAAATCGAAGGCGGGCACCAGTTTTTTCACCTTGCGCACCACAAAGTTCACGATCGTGCCCTTGAAACCGAGCATATCGCCCATGGCGGCCACGATCACCTTCTTCACCCCGGTATGGCCGATTGCATGTTCGAGCGTCGTGGCAAAGTTCTCCAGAATCACGATTGCCTTGGCTCCCGAGTCCTGGAGCTGGAACTCGAGCTCACGAGGCGTGTAGAGCGGGTTCACATTCACCACAATTGCGCCCAGCCGCAGCACCGCAGCGAGCGCTACCGGGTACTGAAGCACATTGGGCATCATGATCGCCACACGGTCGCCCCGAGCGATCCCGTCGGATTGCAGGTAGGCCGCAAGCGCACGCGAGTGATCGTCAAGTTCGCCGTAGGTCATGGACTTGCCAAAGCCCACATAGGCCTTGCGGTCGCGATAACGGCTGAACGCCTCCTCGAGGAGGTGCACCAGCGAGTCGTACTGACCGGGATCCACTTCGGCGGGCACACCCGCCGGATAACTCTTGAGCCAGAAACGGTTGATCATGGCTTGTCTCCCTGGGCGGGCCCGGTGCCGCAAACCTGATTCAGGCTTGACCTTGCCACCGGTCAATGTTGATTGTGGGGTTCAGCGCGCGCCACAACCCCGAAGCGCGCTCATGCCTTCGATGCCTCGGCTCATGCCTTCGATACCTCGACCAGGCAGTCGTAGAAGGCTGCTGCCCTGCCCAGGTCGGTGAGGCGCTGGTGTGTCACGGCGTTGACGTTGTTGCCGCCCCGGGTGAGTTTATGCCACCAGATGCCAAAGGCTACGACCAGGCCTATGCGTGTGCGGTCGCTCACCACAAGCCGCGCCTGAAGCGATCCGCGGTCGTTGTGGATGCGTACGAGGTCGCCCTCGACAAGCGCGCGCGCTGCAGCATCGTGGGGGTGCAGCAGGCAACGCTGCTCGCCCTCGGCAGCCCGCAGGCTCTCCACGTTCACGAAACTCGAGTTGAGGAAGTGACGCGCCGGAGGCGAGATCATCGACAGCGGGTAGCGCGCTGCGAGGGCAGGGTCGTGCTCTGCGCTCTCGTAGGGCGGAAGATGGTTGGGCAGTGGATCGAGCCCCAGCGCCTCGAGACGGGCGCTGTGGAATTCCACCTTGCCCGAGGGCGTGGGAAAGTTGCCCTGAGCAAAGGGCGCGTCGGGCACCGCAAGCTTCACCCAGCCTTGCGCTCGAAGCGTGGCGAGCCTGGCACCCCCCAGACGTGGATCGCTCCAGTCGACTGCGCTTTCAGCCACCTCGAGGTCGTCGTGAAACAGGGGATCATCGCTCCAGCCCATACGCGCGGCGAGTTCGCGGAAGATACGCGCATTCGAGCGACTCTCGCCGCAGGGCTCGATCGCGGGTTCGTTGATCACGAGGTAGCGGTGACCGTAGGACTTGTGCAGATCGAAGTGCTCAAGTTGCGTGGTTGCCGGCAGGAGCAGATCGGCGTAGTCGGCAGTGTCGGTCTGAAACTGCTCAATCACCACGGTGAAGAGATCTTCGCGCGCGAAGCCCTCGCGTACCTCGGCGGTGTGCGGCGCCACAGCCAGCGGGTTGGCGTTGTAGACCACCACCGCCTCGATCGGCGGGTTGGCGTGCAGGAGCGCCTGCCCGATGGTTGACATGTTGATCGTGCGCGGTGCCGGTTGATCGCGAGGGAGCAGATCGGGTCGCGACAACGCCTGTGGACGCAGCGGGAAATGACCGGAGCTCGACAGCAACAAACCGCCTGCGGGGTGTCGCCACGCGCCGATGAGCGCTGGAAGCCCTGCGATCAGGCGCGCTGCGTTACCCCCACCCCGGACCCGCTGCATGCCGTAGTTGAGGCGAATCGCTGCCGGGGCGGTTGTACCGTAGTCGCGCGCGAGCGCTGCGATCCGGTCGGGCTCCAGGCCGCAGATCTCGGCGGTGCGCGCGAGCGTGTAGTCGCGCGCGCGCTCGAGAAGCTCCGCGGCCCCGAGGGTGTAGCGCTCCACGTAGTCGTGGTCGATCCAGCCCTTGCATTCGAGCTCGCGGATGAGACCAAAGGCAAGCGCCGCGTCGGTACCCGGTTTGAGCGCCAGGTGCTCATGACAGCGCTGCGCGGTGTCACTCCGGTAGGGGTCGATCGCAATCAGTCGGGCCCCGCGACGCTTGGCCTCCTGGGCCAGCGCCCAGAAGTGGAGGTTCGAAGCGACCGCGTTCGAACCCCAGATCACGATCAGCTTGGCGTCGACAAAGCGCTCCACATCCATGCCCACCGATCCACCGAGGGTGTAGAGGAGCGCAGTTGCACCCGCCGAGGCGCAAATCGTCTTGTCGAGCAGGGATGCCCCGAGCCGGTGAAAGAAGCGCTGGGGAAACTCCCCCTGCACAAAGCCCATCGTGCCCGCGTAGTTGTAGGGCAGGATCGCCTGAGGATTGCGCGCGGCAATCGACTTGAGGCGCTCAGCCACTTCGCCGAGTGCACGGTCCCAGGTGACCGGCTCGAACCGGCCGCTTCCCTTCGGACCTACCCTGCGCATCGGGTGGAGCAGACGCGAGGCGGCGTAGGTGCGCTCGGCATAGCGGGCGACCTTGGTACAAAGCACCCCGTCGGTAGCAGGGTGTTCGTGGTTGCCCGCCACCCGCACCACGCGCCCCTCCACCACCGTGCTGACCAGGGCGCAGGTATCCGGGCAGTCGTGCGGACACGCGCCCAGAACCTTGCGCCGCAAGGGCAAGTCCACGCCGGAGACTGCGCTGTTGATCATTACGCACCTATCATAGTGCTACCTTCGGCGGCAGTTGCAGGAATCATCCGCGATCAGGCTGAGGAGGAGCGGGCAACCACGGTGCGGGATGTGCCTGGCGCACCGGCAAACTGCGCTTGCGCCGGGCGGGTAACCACGTTGCGCGGTGCGCCGGGCGCACCGGGATGCTCTTCGACAGCTTTGCGCGCGAAGTTTTCAAGAAACAACTTTTGGAGCGAGGATGATGAGACTGATCGAGGAGATTGCAGGTACGCAGGCCGAGATCCGCGCGATCCGCCGCGATATCCATGCGCATCCGGAGTTGAAGTTCGAGGAATTCCGCACCAGCGAACTGGTGGCGGGAAAACTGCAGGAATGGGGTATCGAAGTGCACCGCGGTCTCGGGGTGACCGGTGTGGTTGGCGTGATTCGTGGCACCCCCGCGCCGGGCGCGCGCAATCTGAGCCCGCGGGCGATTGGGCTGCGCGCCGACATGGATGCGCTTCCGATGACTGAATTCAACCGCTTTGCACACGCCAGCACGATCAAGGGAAAGATGCATGCCTGCGGGCATGATGGACACACGGCCATGCTGCTCGCCGCAGCGCGCCACCTGGCTGCGCACCGCGACTTCGACGGCACCGTTGTGTTGATCTTCCAGCCTGGCGAGGAAGGTGGCGGCGGCGCACTCGCGATGATGAACGACGGACTCTTCACCCGTTTCCCCGTGGATGCGGTCTTTGGCATGCACAACTGGCCCGGCTATCCAGCCGGAAACCTCGGGGTCCGCGAGGGACCGGTGATGGCGTCGTCCAACGTCTTTCGCATCCGCATACGCGGCAAGGGCGCGCACGCTGCCTTACCGCACCATGGCGTCGACCCAGTACCCATCGCCTGCCAGATGGTGCAGGGTTTTCAGACCATCGTTACCCGCAGCCTCAGTCCCACCGACCCGGCCGTGATCTCGGTCACGATGATCCATGCCGGCGAAGCCACCAACGTGATTCCCGACGCTGCCGAAATCCAGGGCACGGTCCGAACCTTCACGGTGGAGGTGCTCGATCACATCGAACAGCGGATGCACGCGATTGCCCGCCACACCGCAGAAGCGTTTGGGGCAGAAGTGGAATTCGAGTTCCTGCGCGGCTATCCACCCACGATCAACCACGTCCGCGAGGCCGAGTTTGTGCGCCGCGTGATGTGCTCGATCGTTGGCGAAGCGCAGGTGGGGCGATTCGAGCCCACAATGGGGTCGGAGGACTTTTCCTACTTTCTGCAGGCAAAGCCCGGCGCCTACTTCTATATCGGAAACGGTGGCGGAGACCATCGCAGCGAGGGGCACGGCCTTGGTCCGTGCGTGCTCCACAACCCCTGTTACGACTTCAACGACGACGTGATTCCGCTCGGTGCGACGCTCTGGGTGAGTCTGGTTTCGAAGTGGTTTGCCGAGACGGATTGAGCGGACGCTACGGCGCACTCGAAGAAAAGCCCGGTCTTTCGACCGGGCTTTTCGTTTTGAAGCTTGCCTGACGATGTCCTACTTTCACGGGCGAGATGCCCACTATCATCGGCGCTGCGGCGTTTCACGGTCCTGTTCGGGATGGGAAGGGGTGGTTCCACCGCGCTATGGTCATCAGGCATAGAGGGTTGACCGCGCAGCCTGAGCCGTTGCCTTTCGAAACCCCCCGCTCCTGAGACCCGGGGACCTCTCACGCTGCCTCACTCGGCACCTGTGGCGCGATCCAATTCGAGCGATGACATGACCGAGCCCCGACCTGCTTTTTTCAGGTGTTTGCTACGTTCACTCAAGGTTTGCACCTTGCTACTGCGATTGTTGCGGTTGCACTGGCGCTTGCGCGCCAGTTACGCGTGCTTGATACCTACAAAGTTATAGGGTCAAGCCTCACGGGCAATTAGTACTGGTTAGCTTAAAGTGTTACCACTCTTCCACACCCAGCCTATCAACGTCCTGGTCTCGAACGACCCTTCAGGGGGGTCAAGCCCCCGGGATATCTCATCTTCAGGCAAGTTTCCCGCTTAGATGCTTTCAGCGGTTATCTCTTCCGCACATAGCTACCCTGCGATGCCACTGGCGTGACAACAGGTACACCAGAGGTGCGTCCACTCCGGTCCTCTCGTACTAGGAGCAGCCCCCGTCAAATATCCAACGCCCACGGCAGATAGGGACCAAACTGTCTCACGACGTTTTGAACCCAGCTCACGTACCTCTTTAAATGGCGAACAGCCATACCCTTGGGACCGGCTACAGCCCCAGGATGAGATGAGCCGACATCGAGGTGCCA
>VGHO01000124.1 GCA_016868175.1 Betaproteobacteria bacterium | reverse complement strand
GTCGAGCGCAACGGACTTGCCGGCCAGTTGCTCGGGGCGGATCTCCGGGTTGAGGATCTCGGTGAGGCGAAGTGCATGGGCCGGGTGCGCCGGGCCATCGGGCGGGGTTGCGGCACCCGGTGCTGGTGCACGGATCGGGGCGAAGGACAGATCCTCCACCAGCGCCTGCAGCAGACTCAGGTTCTCTGCGAAGAGGCGCTTGAAGACGTAGTCGTTTTTCGGATCGAGCAGCCGCTCAGCCTCGAACCGCTCCCGGGAAGGGTCGGGACGACGGGTTGAGGGGGTGGCGGGGCTTGGCCCGGTGGGGCCTGCACGGTTGGAGGAAAGGGTGGAAGTGGTGGGCCTCGTTGCCTTGGTGGGCTTGGGGGACTTGGTGGGCTTGGTGGGCTTGGTGGGCGTGGGTGGCTTCGTCGGCATGGTTGGCCTCGCGGTGAGGGTTGGCGAAAACCATGTCCGTCGAGCAAAACGCGGGATCCTTGCTGCTTGCGCCCCAAGATTCCAGCAGCTGCTGCCAAGATGAGGAACTCCTGCCAGTTGGTCGCGAACGCGAGGGCTTGGTCGTTCCAGGGCTCTCCATCTAACCGGACCGACTGGTAGACTGCTGGGGATGGGCCAGCCACGCGCAGGGGAGCACTACCCAAGGTCACTCGGCGAGTTCCAAGCTTGGTTTCGAACCGATGCCGACTGCCTGGACTACCTCGAGTGGCTGCGCTGGCCTACCGGTTTCGTCTGCCCGGCTTGTCTGGGGCGTGACGGCTGGCGTCTGGGCAACGGGCGCTTCAAGTGCACCGCGTGCGGTTTGCGTTGCTCCGTCACCGCCGGAACGATCTTCGACCGCACACGCACGCCCCTGACCCTGTGGTTCACCGCCTGCTGGTTGTGCGCCACCGGCAAGGACGGGATCGCTGCGCTGAGTCTGAAGCGGTCGCTCGATGTCGGTTCCTATCAGACCGTGTGGGCCATGCTTCACCGGCTGAGGGCCGTGCTCGTTCGTCCAGGGCGCGAGCGCCTGGTCGGCACCGTGGAGGTCGACGAGACTTACATCGGCGGTCGAGATCCTGGAGTAGGTCGTGGCAAAGGCAGGGGCGATAAGGTGTTGACAGGCATCGCGGTGGAGATCAAGGAACCTCGCGGCGACGGCCGATGCAGGCTCGCGCCGCTGGCCGACGCCTCGGCTGCATCACTGCGCGCCTTCGTCACCGATCACGTGGAGCCAGGCGCCACGGTCATCACGGACGGCTGGAAAGGCTACCTTGGGCTGGACCGATGCGGCTCTACACCCATGAAGCGCGCAGTCAGCGCGCGGCCCGGCTTCGAGGCGATGAGAAGGCTGCGGAGCTGTTGCCTGCCGTCCATCGAGTTGCTTCACTGGCCAAGCGGTGGATTCTCGGCACCCACCAAGGTGCCATAGACCAAGCGCATCTGCACGAGTACCTCAACGAGTTCGTGTTCCGCTTCAACCGGCGGCACTCCCGCAGCCGGGGAATGGTGTTCTACCGAGTGCTTGAGCTTGCGGTGCGGCACGCGCCCGTGCGCTACGCGGACATCACCGCGGGCCATCGGCCGCGCAAGAAGCCACCGACGCCACCCTCCTCACGCGGCACGCCGGCCAGCCTCGACCGCAAAGCGGCCGGTCGACCGTGGCGGTCCGGTTAGATGGAGAGCCCTGGGTCGTTCAATACCCCCGTCTGCGCGTTCGCAGCAGGACATCAGGCTCCCCGGCTCCTGCCTGTCCGCAGCCCTCTCAGAAGAAAGCCATCGTCCTCACCTCGATGCTTTCCCTGCGCTGCGCATCGGCAGGAGATGACGGATCTTCGAACGCTGAGTGGCCCATGAACCGACACCGCCCGTCGCGCTCCGAGTCGAAGGTCTTGAGAAGCAACGCCTGATCGTTTTCCATGCCGGGGAAATACATCCACCGATGCCTTGGCGAGTGACGCAGCACATAGATCTCGCCCGTCCTGTCGCGGTACCGCAACTCCATTTTCAGGAAATCAGCCCCATCGTGCGTCTGGGCATCAATCATGGCCAGAGGTAACTCCTCCACCTTGCGATAGAGCGGTTTCCACACGTTGAAAAACGCGATCCGCCGTCGAAGCAGGTCTTCGGCATCCTCCGGAACAACGTCGCGAACCCGCTGCGGGCCACTTGCCACGGTGTAGTCGCTATGGACCAGCAGTACCGCAGGCCTTTGCACCGTGGTCTGCTGCCTGAACTCGGTGGAGGGTCGGCTAAAGACCATCTGCTCCGGAGGTTGTCGCCGACGGATCGTGTGATCGAACACGACGACCCTGCGGGCACCCGTGTGCTGCCTCACAAACTCGACAACCTGAGGGTAGAACTGCTCCTTGATTGCCCGCTCGTCGTGAAAGTTGATGAAGCCGGGGTTAAAGGAATGCAACTCGAAGCCTTCCCGGTCGACCGACAGGCTTTCCAATCCGTCCCAGGCGTCGTGGATCTCCACCTCGCGCGGATCGGTACCGGCCGGGTTGAGTTCCACTCCCGGGTCGGGGTCGTAAAAGTAGTACTCGGCCGGCCTGCCGTTATCGACGGTGTAGTTCATCGTTGCGCGTACCGGATGTTGCGGGTGCATGGCGAACCACTGCTCCTTGCTGTGGGTGGGAGGTGATCAGGGCTGCAGCTTGAAACCTTCATAGACCCTGGTGGTCTGCCAGCAGGGGAGCGCCTCGACCTCCTCCGTCATCCATCGAGCCAGATGAGGGTGTTCGCCCAAAGGCAGCCTCGCCCAGCCGTGCAGGTGCATCGGCGCGGCCACCGCCACATCCGCGATCGTTGGATGATCGCCGCAAAGCCAGCGCGCGCGAGCAAGCCGCGCATCAAGGATGCCTGCAAGCTTGTGAAACTGCGGTTGTTGCGCCTCGAGCAACGCGGGGTCGGGAGTGCTACCGAGCAGGGGCTTCACGCAATTCTCCACAAGGTAGACATAACAACACGGAAACCAGCTGGAAGACTCCCAGAGTAGCCAGCGGTTGACATCGGCCCGGGCTTGAAGGCTGGACGGGTAAACCGCGGCGTTTCCTGACTTTTCTGCCGCGTACTGCAGGATCGCATTCGATTCCCAGAGCACGAAGTCACCGTCGACCATCGCTGGAACCGAAGCGTTTGGATTGATGGCCGCATACTCCGCGCCCTTTTGCTCGCCCTTGAAGTAGTCCACATGCACAAGTTCGTAGGGTGCGCCAATCAACTGGAGTCCAGCGAGCACCTTGCGACAGTTGACCGTGATCGGGTCGGCGTGAATTTTCATCTTGTCTCCTTGAATGATTTGCAAACTGTTTCCAATGCCGCTCGTGATGTCCGGACGGAGATCCGTGAACGGAAGGCTGCGACTCCCGGACTTTGGGTGGCAAGAGCCTAGAGGGAATCGCTGCCGCCGTTGCAAGCTGCAGCCAGCCCGGGTCGCAAACGAATTATCCGCGAAGTGGAATCGGCACCGATACGCTGGCCGCCTCCGCCACAGAGGCCGAAACCTGTAGCGTTGGCCGAAGCGCCCACGCATTCGGTGCAGGCAAGGGTGCTGCAAGAAAGCGCACTGCGCAACTCGAGCAGCAACCTGGGGTTACCCTGTTCCGTACAAGTACCCGCAGAATCGCGCTGACAGCGGCAGGCGGGGCGTACCCCGCGCATGCCAGGCGGGCGATTGCCGAACTGAGCATGGGGGGAGGAGCCCATGATTGCCGTGCGTTCAGAACTCCGCGGTCGCATCCGCATCACGGCACCGGTCCCTTGGGGTCAGCGGGTACGATGCAAGTGGCTGCCCGAGTTTCTGATGCGCTGCCAGGTAGCGTCTAAGGATGCATCGTGGGTATCACGCGGAGAAGCCTGAGGCTGGTTCCATCCGGTTTGCTCTGCCTTGCGTTCGACGCCAGGAAGGACTGCTTCGGCAAACAGGTGTGCGGCAAAGTCGCGAAGGATCGAACTGCGAAAGCCTGATGCGCGCGTGGCGCTGTGTGGCTCAGGGGAGTACTGCAACAACCTCGATCTCGAGCATGAGGTCTTCGTGCACGAGTGCGGACGTTGCCACCAGTGTGCTTGCCGGCTTGTGCTCGCCGAGTCGGGCCGCACGGATCTCACGGAAGATGCGCACCTTCTCGCCTGTAAGGTCGCGAAGGTAGATGTTCATCTTCACGATGTTCGCAAGTCGCGCTCCGGCCCCAGCCAGCGCGCGTTCGAGGTTGTCGAACACCTTTTCGGTCTGTTCGGCAAAGGTGCTTCCGGCAACTTTGCCTTCTTCATCGAACGCAACCTGTCCCGAGACGTAGATGGTTGTGCCGCCCTGCACCTTGGCCACGTGCGAGAAGTTGCCGCGGAAAAGGCCTTCGGGCTGGAGGAAATGGGTCGTCGTCATGTCGTTAGCGCAGACCGTCAAGTTTTTCGAGGACACCCCAGAAGTGCGCGGCGCGGTTGGCGTTGGCCGCCGGGTCGTTGGCGGATAGTTGCATCTGTCCTCCCACGTTGTGGAAATAGGCGGCGCGACCGAGCCCGGGTTGGGTTGCCACGAGCAGTGGCGTCTGTGCCCCCGCTTTCGGTGCAAGCAGCAGGCTCCGGTTGAGTCCGGCCATCACACCGGTTTCGCCCGATACCAACCCAGTGGCCACGACACCCGGGTGCACCACAACCACTTCGAGCGAGGGGTGATGACGTGCGAACTCGCGGGCAAACCACATGTTGCCGAGCTTGCTTCTGCAGTAGGCGAGCATGCCTCCGTAGGCACCCGAATACTTGAAGTCGGGCGTGCAGTTCGCTGCCATGATGTAGATGTCGCCGGTGAGCACCACCACACGCGAACCTGCCGCGAGCATGCCGCGCGATAGCATGCGCTTGAGCAATGCGTGATGACCGAGCACGTTTACTGCGAAGGCGATCTCGTGCCCTTGCGCCGAGGTGCCATACGCCTTGGGCCACACACCAGCGTTCAGCACGACGATGTCGAAGGGCGCATCGCTGGCAACTTTGGCGAGCTTGCCGGCAGCCTCGGCGATGCTGCGCAGATCGCCCAGGTCGAGCCGGACGGCATCGACACCGTTACGTGTTTCCTTGGTGATCCTCGAAACAGCCTCGCGCGAGAGATCCTCGCGGCGGGCCGCGATCATCACCGAGGCTCCGCGCACTGAAAGCCCGTGCGCAATCCAGAACCCGATGCCGGCGTTGCCGCCCGTTACGAGCGTACGCTTGCCGTCGAGTCGGGGCGTTTCGGGGCAGACCGGGGTGCGCGACCCTTGCCCGACCATGGCAGTCCAGAGCCGGCCCGATACCGAGGTGCTCGGCCGGCTGAGACGCCTCAGGAACTCGGCTGCATCGGCCATCGTGAGGGCTCGGAGCGGGTTGCCCTCGGATCTGCGCCTTGGAGATCGGAGGCCTTGAGTGTGCGAGCGAGCATCTCCTCCACACGAGCGGCGGCGGCTTCGCGTTCCGCATCGTTGAGTTCATGGCAGCGGGACTCGCGCTCGGGATGTCTGAATGCGTGGAAAAGTTCGCGTAGTTTCATGGTTTGGTGCCCTCCTGCAAAGTACGTGAGTTGTTGTCGCCACGATTCCGGCGGTCTCCGAGCGATGCCTCAGCGACTGCCAATCTCCTCGCTTGTCTTAGACTAACCGAAGAATCGTGCAAAAGTGTGAATAGCCGAAGAGTGGAGGGCTTGTTGAGACTCATGGTTGGGGCGGTGGGAGGGCTCACCAGGCGGGATCCGCTGCAAGCGGGCAGGTGCGACGCTCATCGAGCAGTCGTGCCGCACCGCGCAGTGCAGGCGGCTCGCTTGCATCAATCACCCAGAGCGGAATCGCTTCGAGGTAGGTGCGAAATCTTCCCTTTGCCTCGAAGCAGGTGCGCAAGCGGGAGCGCTCGAGCATCGTTCCCCATTGCGGAACGATGCCGCCGCCGATGTAGATTCCCCCACTGGCTCCGAGCGTGAGCGCGAGATTGCCGGCAATCTGGCCGAGCAGTCCGCAAAAGACCTCAAGCACCCGGCAGGCCAAGGGGTGCTGTTCACGCAAGGCGAGTTCGCTGATCTGCGTGGCGGATGGCACTTCCTCGAGCACCACCTGGGGGTTCAACTCAAGCGCGTGGGGGTTCAACTCATGCGCGTTGGGGTTCAACTCAGGCGCGTGGGGGTTCAACTCCAGCGCCTGGAGGGCTCCCCAGAGATTACGCAGCCCTTCACCGCTGAGTACACGCTCGGCGGACACATGGCCAAAGCGCGCGCGGAGGATCTGGAGCACTGCGTCTTCCAGGGGGTCGTTGCTGGGAAGACTTACATGCCCTCCCTCGCCAGCAATCGCAATCCAGGAGCCCTGCGGTCCGGGTAGCAGACCGGATACGCCAAGGCCTGTGCCGGGACCCAGCAGTCCCACCACTTGACGTTGCGCGAAGGGGTTGGTGACGCGGCCTCCGATGCGGCGCAACTCTGTGGGCTCCAGCGCGGGCAAGGCCATCGCAAGCGCTGTGAAGTCGTTTACAAACTCAAGGCGTTGAAGGCCCAGGCGCGCGGCAAGCCTACGGCGCGAGAAGCGCCACAGCCCGTTCGTCATCCGCAGTTCGTCTTCGCCCGATAAGGGGGTGGCGAGAGCGATGGCGGCCTCGACGGGCGACCCAAGCCGGTGATGCGCGAGCCAGGCCGCAAGCGCTTCTTCGGGGCCAGCGTAGCTTGCGCATTCCACGGTTGTGATGCAACGAAGCGCTTCTCCGCTTTGCGGTTGCCAGGCGAAACGCGCCCGGGTTCCACCCACATCGGCAAGTATCCGGGTCATACCCGCGCACTTCCAGGCAGCGTGCCCTTTGGGTGTCAGCGCAGAAGATTCTCGATCAAAGCGGCCATTCCCATGCCTGACCCGAGGCACATGCTGATGACCGCGTAACGGCCTCCAGTGTCGGCAAGGTGATGCATCGCAGTGATCGTCATACGCAGGCCGGTGGCACCTGGCGGATGTCCGATGCTGATGCCGCCTCCGTAGAGGTTGGTGCGGTCGCGGCTGATGCCCAGTTCGCGTTCCGCATGCAGATTCACCACCGCGAAGGCTTCATTGATCTCGAAGTAATCGATGGCGTCCACGCTCAGTTGATTGCGCCCGAGGAGACTGCGGATCGCAGGCACCGGGCCAGCTCCCATGATCTCGGGCGCAACGCCCACCACAGCCCAATCCACCAGGCGAGCCTCCGGCCGGATCGAGGCCTTCCGGGCTTCATCGAGCCGACTCACGAGCACTGCGGCCGCGCCGTCGGTCACGCCGCTCGAGTTACCCGCGGTGATCTGTCCTTTTCCATCGGTGCGAAACGCGGGCTTGAGCGAGGCGAGTTTCTCCGCGGTGAGGTGCGGGCGCGGGAACTCATCGTGTTCGAGAAGGTGCGCAGCGCCTCCCCTGCCCTGCGCGGGTACTTCGATTGGCGCGATCTGGCGCGCGAGGAATCCGGATGCGCGCGCAGCCCCGGCGCGCTGCTGGCTCATCAGCCCCCAGGCATCCATGGCGTCGCGGCGGTATCCGAAGCGCTCGCTGAGGTTTTCGGCTGTGTCGCCCATCAGCTCGCGGCTGAAGGGACAGCGGTAGATGTAGTCGAGCCCATCCACCAGTGGGCGTTCGCCGCGGGTAGCGCCCCAGCGGGTGTCGTGCGAGAGATAGGGGACCCGCGAGTAGTTCTCGCCGCCCGCAGCGACGGCGATCCGGCTATGGTTCGATTGGATCTGCTGGGCGGCGCTCACGATCGCCTGCAATCCGGTTCCGCAGGCGCGCACCACACCGAGCGCCGCGCTCTCCACGGCGAGCCCGGCCACCAGCGCCACCTTGCGGCTGAGGAAGAGACCGTCATGATCGACGGGTGCGGTGTTGCCGAAAACCAGATGATCCACCCTGGCTGGGTCGAGCGCTGCACGCTGCAGGGTCGCGCACACGGCGTGCACCCCAAGCTTGTGCAGGGGGACATCACGCAGCGA
>VGHO01000123.1 GCA_016868175.1 Betaproteobacteria bacterium | reverse complement strand
CGCCTTGCCCTTCGCGCCATCGAAGTGTTGCGCGCGCGCCGAAAGGAGGTCGACCCGATGGTGGCCGAACACATCGACTGGGCGTTACGGCGGCTGGAAGCAAAGATTGCGCGCAGCCCCTCGGCCGATCAGACTTTGGCAGCTTCGGCGCGATCCTGAAGCGGCAAGCGCCGCGCCGCGCAACGGCCAACGCGAAAGTGCGATGGTGGGGGAGGTTTCAGGCACAAAAGCTTGCCGACGCATCACGACGACCAGAGGAATGCGCCGATGCCGGTCCATAGAGGCAGGCTCACCAGCGCGCCGAGAAGCGAGATCGTGATGAGTTGCGCCACAAAGGCGCCGTCGCCACCCATGCGGGAAGCGAGCACATACGACGCCGGGGAAGTGGGTAGCGCGGTATACATCACCACGAGGAGCGCAGGCAGACCGTCGAGGCCGAGGAGCAGGCAAGCACCGAGACCTGCGAGCGGCATCAGCAGCAGCTTGATCCCGGTGAAACTTGTGGCGAGCAACCGATCGCTCCCGGCAAGCCGGTGGTCGCCCCGGGGCCACCGAAGGGCCGCACCGATGCACAGCAGCCCGAGCGGAAGCGCTGCGATACCCATGCGGCCGGCCACCGCGAGCACCAGATCGGGCATCGGCAGTTGCACCGCCCGCCATGCGAGGCCCCCAAGGGTGGCAATGATCAGCGGATTGCGCAGCAATTCGCGAACGAGCCCTCGTTGCGCGAGGCCTGCCATCGGCCAGACCGCCGCCACATTCAGGATTGGAATCAGGACTGCAATCATGATCGAGAAAAGAGCCAGCCCCTCTGCGCTCCCGGTGCGTTCGGCAATCGCCATGCCGAGATAGGAATTGAAGCGAAACGCAGTCTGCGCCCCGCTCGTTCTGCGTCGGACATCGGTCTCCGGAAGCCAGCGGCATGCATAGGCCGCGGCAACACCGAGCGCCGCAGCGCTTCCGGCAGCCAGCGTCATCGGCAGCACTGCGCCCACCGAACCCGGGGCGCGGAGGATCGACACAAAGAGAAGGCAGGGAAAGAGCAGGTAGTACCCGAGTTTTTCCAGGAACACCCAGCCTTCTTCGCTGGCCGACATCACCCTGCGCAGAGCAACGCCAAGCGCAATCAGCGCGAACTCGGGCGCAAGCAGTTCAAGCAGGGGCATCGAGACCCCAGGCACACACCGCCGACCCCGAGGCCGGGACTGACGCCGACCCCGAGGCCGGGCCGATCCAACTGCGTCGACAGTCTGCGTTCATGCGCGGGCGCTGTAAGTCTCGGTATATTGCGAGGCTCGTGGTCTGGGCAGTTGCACCTGAGCATGGAATCCGAACACAGTCTGGAATCCTTTTGCGACGCACTCTGGTTGGAGGAGGGATTATCTTCTGCAACCCGCGCAGCGTATCGCAGCGATCTGCAGTCGCTCGCCGACTTTCTCAGCGACTCGCAGTGCGGTCGTGCACTTCCCCAGGCGCGCCCCGAGGACCTGCTCGCCTACATCGCACTGCGTCACGCCAGCAGCAAGTCCACCTCGGCCAACCGGCGCCTTTCCTGCATGCGGCGCTACTACCGCTGGCTCATGCAGCGCGGTATACGGGGCGACGATCCGAGCGCTGCGATCCGCTCGGCGCGACAACCGGCGCGTGTTCCGCATACCCTGAGCGAGGAGCAGGTGGAAACACTGCTCAAGGCACCCGACACGGCAACGCTGCTCGGGCTGCGCGACAAGGCAATGCTCGAGTGCCTGTATGCGACGGGCTTGCGGGTGAGCGAACTCGTTTCCCTGAGGCTTGCCCAGGTGTCGATGCGCGATGCGGTGGTGAAAGTGGTTGGCAAAGGCAACAAGGAGCGGCTCGTGCCGCTCGGTGAGGAGGCCTTGCACTGGATCGGACGCTGGCTGCGCGAAGGGCGCAGCGTTGTACTGGGGGCACGGACGAGCGATGCGCTCTTTCCAACCGCCCAGGCCGAACCCATGACCCGGCAACGTTTCTGGGTATTGCTCAGGAACTACGCACGCAAGGCGGGCATTCGCGCAGCGCTGTCGCCGCACGGCCTGCGACACGCTTTTGCCACGCACCTGCTCAACCATGGAGCCGACCTGCGGGTGGTTCAACTGCTGCTCGGACACGCCGACATCACCACCACGCAGATCTACACCCATGTGGCTCGCGAGCGCTTGCGACAATTGCACGCAGCGCATCACCCGAGGGCCTGAACCGATGACGAACGTCCGCCATGTGTCCGAGACACCCGCAACCCAGTGGCTCAAAGCGCGCGGGGTGGCCTTCAGCACGCATGTGTACGACTATGTGGAGCGCGGCGGCACCGGCGAGTCGGCGCGACAGCTTGGCGTGGACGAGCATCGGATCGTGAAGACACTGGTGATGCAGGACGACGCTGCCAAACCACTCATCGTGCTGATGCATGGTGACCGCAAGGTCTCCACCAAGAATCTTGCCCGGCAGATCGGCCGCAAGCATGTGGAGGCATGCGTCCCCGAGGTCGCTCAGCGCCACTCGGGCTATCAGGTGGGCGGAACCTCGCCCTTTGCGCTGCGCAAGCCAATGCCGGTCTATGTGGAAGCAGGCGTGCTTGCGCTGCCCCGCATCCTCATCAATGCCGGTCGACGGGGCGTACTGCTCGAAATCGAGGCTACCGTACTGGTTGAACAACTCAAGGCTATCGCGGTGAACTGCGCGCTGGCTGCGGTCGAGCGCTGAGCGGAGTGGCCAAAGGGGCATGAGTACAAGCGAAACCGCAGTGACCACAGCGACGCTCCAGAGCGTTCCGGCGGCGCTGCAGAGCACTCCAGCGACGCTGCAGGGCTTTCCGGCGGCGCAGGAGATTGCCATGCCAGTGCTCGCGCTGATGGCGGTTCTGGCCTACCTGATCGGATCGGTTTCCTTTGCGGTTTGGGTGAGCCGCTGGATGGGTTTGCCGGATCCGCACACCTACGGTTCGGGAAATCCGGGAGCCACGAACGTCCTGCGCACCGGGAGCCGAAACGCGGCGTTCCTCACGTTGCTCGGCGACGCAGGCAAGGGGTTCGCTGCGGTTGCACTGGCCACCTTCTCGCATGGCATGCACCAGCAGGGCAGCACAGGACTTGCCGTGGTGGCTCTCGCTGTGTTCCTCGGACACCTCTACCCGGTTTTTCATCGCTTCCAGGGTGGCAAGGGGGTTGCCACTGCCGCGGGCGTACTCCTTGCGCTCAACAGCCTGCTTGGCTTCGCAACGCTTGCAACCTGGGTCGTGGCTGCGCTCGTCTTCCGCTACTCGTCGCTCGCGGCACTTGCGGCCGCCTTTCTGGCGCCTGCCTACGCGCTTGCTCTCGTTGGCAGTCCAGGCACTGTCTTGTCGGTTGCCTTGATGAGTACGCTGCTGGTCATGCGCCACACCAACAACATCCGCAAGCTCCTGCGCGGCGAGGAGTCACGCATCGGAGGCCGATCCAAGCCGGCCGCAAGCGCGAAAGGCGGCTAGCGGCTTGGACAGTCGCCCGCACGCAGCGGAGCAGGCAAGCGCCTTGGGTGACGCCGCTCGCGCAAGCTGCCGCCTTGCCGACCTCGGACCCAAGCCGTACCTCGGCGGAGGGCGGGACCCCCGCTTGCAGCACCCGGGCTACCGCTTCGGCGTGGACCTCGGCGGAACCAAGATTGAGTCGCTGCTGCTGGATCACGAGGGCACGGAACTCTGGCGCAAGCGCATACCCACCCCGCGTGGCGACTATGCAGGGACTCTCCGGGTCATCGCCGCACTGTGCAACGAGGCGCGGGATGCCCATCCTCAGGCGGCCCATTGCAGCGTTGGTCTTGGAATTCCGGGCTCACTGGGTCCGGACGGGAAAGTGCGCAACGCCAACTCGGTGTGGCTCAACGGCATGCCCTTCGGGGCGGATCTGGAGCGCACGCTCGGACAACCGGTGGTGATGGCCAACGACGCCAACTGCCTGGCCCTTTCCGAATCGGCCGATGGCGCGGGGAGGGATGCCGAAACTGTTTTTGCGGTGATCCTCGGAACCGGCGTGGGCGGAGGACTCGTGGTGCACCGAAGACTCTGGCAGGGCACCTCGGGCCTTGCGGGTGAGTGGGGACATGTCGCGTTGCCGTGGCCGCGATCCGACTGGGGCGAATGCCCCGGGCCGAAGTGCTGGTGCGGGCGCACCGGATGCATCGAAGGCTTTCTTTCCGGACCGGGGCTGGCGCGGGATGCAGGCCGCACCGACGGCGATGCCCTGCAAACGCTGACCGCAGCGCAATCGTGGAAGCCCCTTGAGTCCACCACGCGAGAGATCTGCGATACCAGTGCCGAGAACGCTGCGGGTGAGGCTGTCGATCGCTACCTGGATCGCCTCGCCCGGGGGCTCGCAATGGTGATCAACATCGTCGATCCGGAGGTGATTGTTCTTGGGGGTGGCATGAGCCAGTTCAGGCGCATCTACCAGGAAGTACCGGAGCGCTGGCACGCCTGGATCTTTTCCGACCGGCCGGTCAACACGCGCCTTTTACCTGCACGCCACGGCGACGCCTCAGGGGTCCGCGGCGCCGCCTGGCTGGGTGCGCAAGGCCGTAGGTGAGTTGCTCACCTTACGGGCATCGATGGCTCGTCCGGCCTCCCGATTCCCTCTGGACGTTAGACCGCGGAAGCGACCGGCGCGGGTGGACTCAGGCTCTCGAGCGCCCAGCGCGGACGCACCCGGCAGGCTTGGGCGGCGAGTTCGCGACCGCGCGGGGCCTCTCCTTCGAGCATGCGCAAAAGGCCCGCCAGCGCGATCATCGCACCGTTGTCGGTGCACAGGCGCGGATGCGGGCAGTGGAGTTCAACCCCCGCATTCGCACACGCCGCCCCGAGCATGCCGCGAAGGAGTATGTTGGCGCTCACCCCTCCAGCGATCACCAGCCTCCGGTGGCCGGTCATGCGGATCGCAGCCATGGCCTTCACGCAGAGAACCTCGCAGATCGCGGCTTGAACACCTGCGGCCAGATCGTTTCGATCCCGGGGCGCAAGGGCCTCGGTCGAAACCGGATTGTGCGGATCCACCCCGAGTTTCCTGAGGAGCGTCAACACCGCGGTCTTGAGTCCGCTGAAACTGAAGTCAAGATCACCGGAGTGCAACAGGGGTCTGGGGAGAACAAATCGCGTGGCGTCTCCGTGGCCTGCCAGATACGAGATCGCAGGGCCGCCCGGATAGCCGAGCCCAATCATCTTGGCGCTCTTGTCAAACGCCTCCCCGGCGGCATCGTCGAGAGTGTCGCCAAGAAGTGTGTAGGCGCCCAGCCCGGTCACCTCCATCAGTTGGGTGTGCCCCCCCGAACAGAGCAGGGCTAGAAAGGGGAAGGCCGGAGGTTTCTCGTCAAGAAGTGGCGAAAGCAGATGGCCCTCGAGGTGATGGATCCCAAGACCCGGGATGCCCAGGCCGAGGGCAAGGGCCGGACCCAGCGAGGCCCCCACCAGGAGCGCGCCCGCGAGTCCTGGCCCCTGGGTCCAGGCAACCCCGTCGAGATCCCGCAGTTCCATCCCCGCAGCCGCGCAGCACTGATCAACCATCGGCGCAAGCCTTGCGATGTGGTCTCGCGAGGCAAGTTCGGGAACCACGCCGCCGTAGCGGCTGTGCATCGCGGTCTGCGAATGCAGTGACTCCGCGAGTACTCTGCGGCGATGATCCACGATCGCCACGCCGGTGTCGTCGCAGGAGGTTTCGATTCCGAGGATCCGCATAGTGCAGATAGTGCACCACGCGCGCTTGCGGGCATGCTACGATCCAAGGCTTTTCAGCAGGAGCGTGCCTTTAATGCCCACCATCCGCCTCAAGGAGAACGAGCCGTTCGACGTTGCACTGCGACGCTTCAAACGGACGATCGAGAAAACAGGAATCATCACGGAACTGCGGGCGAGGGAGTTCTACGAGAAGCCCACCGCCGAGCGCAAGCGCAAGAAGGCCGCCGCAGTGAAACGGCACTACAAGCGGATCCGTAGCATGATGCTTCCCAAGCGCAAGTACTGATGCAACGCAAGTACTGATGCAACGCAAGTACTGATGTAACGCAGATACTGGAGGGGCGCGGCGTCGGGCTCCGCGTGAAATCCGCCAAGGCCGGGCGGTCTCTTCCGTGAAGACCGCCCACACTAAGGCAAGGAAACAATGTCGCTTCGGCAGCGAATCCACGATGAAATGAAGGAGGCGATGCGGGCGAGGGATCAGAACCGTCTCAACTGCATTCGCATGCTCCTTGCAGCCATCAAGCAGCGGGAGGTCGATGAGCGGATCACGCTCGACGACCCCGCCGTCATCGCGGTCACCGACAAGCTGATCAGGCAACGGCGCGACTCGGTCGCGGCGTTTCGCCAGGCACGGCGCGAGGATCTCGCGGCCAGGGAGGAGGCTGAAATCGCGGTTCTCCAGGCCTACATGCCAAGCGCGGCAAGCGCCGAGGAGGTGTCCGAACGCATTGAAGCCGCCCTTCTCGAAGTGGGAGCAAGCAGCCTTGCCGACATGGGCAAGGTGATGGCGCTTCTCAAGCCGGTGCTGGCAGGCCGCGCCGACCTTGCTGCGGTGTCGCAACGGCTAAGAGACAGGCTCGCTGGCTGAAACCGCCCCTGGATCGGTCCTGCGCGAGGGACCTGCAGCGCGTCCATGGCCGCCTGCGATGCCGGCCAAGGTGTCGCACACAACGCTGAACCCTGGCGTTCGGTTTCTGGCACGCTCGCGCTGTGATCCCTCCGTCCTTCATTGAAGATCTCCTTGCGCGCGTCGACGTCGTCGAGGTGGTGGGGACGCATGTCCGGCTCAAGAAGAGTGGTGCCAACCATTCGGGACTCTGTCCCTTTCATGCTGAAAAAACCCCTTCCTTCACGGTAAGTGCCACCAAGCAGTTCTACCACTGCTTCGGGTGCGGTGCACACGGAACCGCAATCGGTTTTCTCATGGAGCATCTCGGCCTTGGTTATGTGGACGCGGTCGAGGAGTTGTCGCGCCGCCTCGGACTCACAGTTCCGCGCGAAGGCGCAGGTGCCCGATTGCCCACCGACGGAAACCGCAAACAGGCTCTTCACGAAGTCCTCGAGGCGGCCATGCTCTTTTACCGCCGCCGTCTCAAGGAGTCGGAGCGGGCGATCACTTACCTGAAGGGCCGCGGCGTGGATGGCCGCACCGCATCCCGCTTCGCGCTGGGCTATGCCCCCAGGGGATGGCATGCGCTTCAGGCAGCGATTGCGGACTACGCGGGTACTCTCGTTGTGGAAGCAGGGCTTGTGGTGGAAAGCTCGTCCGAAGCTTCGGAGCAGGCCACCTCAAACGGCGATCCAGCCGGACAAGCCGCACGCCGATGGGATCGATTCCGCGACCGGGTGATCTTTCCGATCCGCGACCCTTCCGGGCAAGTGCTTGGATTCGGGGGACGTATTCTCGATCAGGGCGAGCCAAAGTACCTCAATTCGCCCGAAACCCGCATTTTCTCCAAGGGCCGCGAGCTCTACGGGCTCTTCGAGGCGCGCGACGGTCTTCGGCGCGAAAACGCAGCCCTCGTCGTGGAAGGCTACATGGACGTGGTGATGCTTGCACAACACGGAATCGACTTTGCGGTGGCAACGCTGGGCACTGCAGTCACGCCGGATCACCTTGTGAAGCTCTTGCGTCGGGTGGACAGGATCGTGTTTGCCTTCGACGGTGACGCTGCAGGCCGCAAGGCGGCTTGGAAAGCGCTGGAGTTGTCGTTGCCCCTCGCGGTCGACGGCAAGCGCTTCGAGTTCCTGTTTCTCCCCAGTGAGCATGACCCGGACAGCTTTGTTCGGGCGCATGGGCTCGAGGGCCTGCGTACCGCGATGCAGCACAGTGAGCCCCTGTCGCGGGTGTTGATCCGGGAACTCGTGGAGCGACATCGCCACGAAAGCGCAGAGGATCGCGCAGCGCTGCTCGCAGCGGCGCTGAACTATCTCGGAATGCTGCC
>VGHO01000122.1 GCA_016868175.1 Betaproteobacteria bacterium | reverse complement strand
GGAGTCCTCGGTCTCGCGCGCCTCCCGTCCGAAGAGTTCAGCCAGTTCCCGCCGTTTCTCCACCCGCTCGATCTTTTCCAGCCCATCGAGCCTGAGTTTTGCGCTCTGGTGTGCCTGCCCGGCCTCCTGAGAGCGCAGGCGTTGCGGTTCGCTGGCCTCACGCTGCTGCGAGGCGGTGGTCTGCAGCCTCAATGCAAAGTCGAGCGTGTTCTGCATGAAGCCCACCGCCCCCTCACCCTTGAGCATCAGTTGCGCCAGATCAGAGCGGTATTCCTCGGCGAACTGGTCGAGTTGGGCCGCTGCGGCCAGCGCATCATGAAGCCGCTTGCGCTCACGTTGGGCACTGGCTGCCGCCTGCTGCTCACGCAACCGCGCCACCCGCAACACCGCCCTCAGCGCACTCTTGCGCATCGCCATGGTGTGGGGCGCTCAGTCCAGGCGGAGTGCGCTCGGCCTCGAGCGCTCGTCAGCCGGAGCGATCCACGCGCCGCCCGTCGCGCGAGGGGCGCCGGGCGCGGCGGGCGAAGTGGAGCTTTCCTCGCGACGCGCACCGGTTGAGGCGTGCCGCATGAGCAGGCCGAGGCAATGCAATTTCAGCCCCCCACGATGCCGAAGAGCCCGAGGAGCGATTCGTCCATGCTGAACGTTTCTTCCATCCCTTGCTGGAGGAACCGCTGGATGTCGGGCCAAAGACGCAGCGCCTCGTCGAGTCCGGGGTCGCTCCCGGGGACGTAGGCGCCCATCGCAACGAGATCCCGGCCGCGCATGTAGCGCGACACGTGCTGCTTCAGGCGCCGCGCAGCCTCGAGATGACGGGGGTCGGTGACCTTGGGCATCACTCTCGAGATCGACTTCTCGATGTCGATCGCCGGATAGTGCCCGCCATCGGCAAGTTCCCTCGACAGGAAGAGGTGGCCGTCGAGGATACCTCGCGCGGTGTCGGCAACCGGATCGTGGATGTCGTCGCCCTCGAGCAGGATGGTGTAGAAGGCTGTGATCGAGGAGTTGGGCACCGCACCGTTACCCACCTTCTCGACGAGTTCGGGCATCTTGGCAAAGACCGAAGGCGGGTAGCCGCGCGATACCGGGGGCTCGCCGAGCGAGAGCGCAATCTCGCGCTGCGCCATCGCAAAGCGGGTGAGCGAGTCCACGATCAGCACCACATGACGTCCGCGATCACGGAAGTAGGTGGCCACGTCGGTGGCAAAAAGCGCCCCGCGCAGCCGCGCAAGCGGGCTCGCGTCGGCGGGCGCTGCCACCACCACCGAGCGGTGCAAAGCGTCTGCACCCAGGGTGTCGTCGCAGAATTCACGCACCTCACGCCCCCGTTCGCCGACCAGTCCGATCACCACCACGTCGGCCACACAGCGGCGCGCGAGCATCCCCAGCAGCACCGATTTCCCCACCCCGGATCCGGCGAAGATCCCTACCCGCTGCCCGCGCCCGATGGTGAGCATGGCATTGATCGAGCGCACACCGGAGTCGAGCGGTTGCCGGATCGGCTGGCGGTGCAACGGGTTGATCGGCATCGAACGGTAGGGGTTGGGAGGTTCGGGCCCGATCGGCTTCCCGTCGAGCGCCCTTCCGTAGCCGTCGACGATACGCCCGAGCAGGGCTTCGCCGATCGGCAGGGGCGCCGCCGACTCGATCGGCACAAAGCGCTTGCCCTCCTGCGCCGGCGTGTTGGCGGGATACACCGCTGCGCCAGGGGCAACCCGTGAGGCGGGGTCGATCGGCATCAGGTAGGTGGTGTGGCCGGAAAAGCCAACGCATTCGCATTCAACCCACCCACTGCCCGAGGCCACCGCAGCCCGGTTGCCGATCGTCATCGGCAGTCCGCCCACCTCGAGCATCAGGCCTGATACCCGCTCGAGTTTGCCGCTACGCACCCCACGCGGCGCGGCCTGGATCCGTGCGGTCCAGCCCTTGACCTGACGTGCAGTCTGTTGCGCGCGACTCAGGGTTTGCATGGGTTGGGGGGCAGCAAGCCCATTGCCATCATCACAAGTGCCTTGCGCGCCTGCGGTCCAACGTCGATCTTGGTGCCTGCCACTTCCAGATAGGCGCCTGCGTCCTGATCGGAGTCGGCGAGCAGGTCGATACGGAAGGGAAGGTTGGCGCGGGTGATGAACTCGTCCCAGACGGTCCGCTGTTCGGGCGGCACCCTCAAGAGCAGGTTCTCGCCAGGCGCGGGAAGACGCATCAACGCCTCCTCCACCGCATGCAGGAAGGGTGAACGGTCGATGTGTTCCGAAAGCGTGAGCCGCTCGGCAATCGACCATGCAAGGTCGGCCACCGGTTCCAGGATGGTGCCTGGAAGTTCGCTCAACTCGTTGATGAACATCTGAAGGGTGCTGCTGAGATCACTGATCTGCGCAGCGTGCTCGCCGTAGGCCTGATCACGTCCCTCGGAGAGCCCCTGGTCGAAACCCTGGGTGAAACCCTCGGCGCGACCCTTGGCGTGCCCTTCCCTGCGGCCGGTTTCATAGCCTTCGCGCCGCGCTGCCTCGCGGATCGCTTCGATCTCCTCGACGGTGGGCCAGATGATCTCGGGTTCGGGTTCCGGAACCGGCGGATCGAAACTCGGTGGGATCCAGCGTTCAGCAACGATGCGAGCCATAAAAAGGGTGATCCGCGCGTGCAACTAGCTAGGTGGTTTGAAAGGGGCTGGACGGTTCGCAGGCGAAAGCTTGGTCATCCGGAGGAGGACGGCGCTCAGGCAAGACCCTTTTCCACATCCTCCTGAAGCCACTGCTTGAAGATGGCTGCCACCACCCGCGGATCCTTCTGCACAAACTCCTTGGCGTAGGCGAGGAGTTCCTCGTATTCGGCGGCCTTTTCCTCTTCCTCGCGCTTGCGCTTGTCCTCGAGGATCTTGCGCTCCTCCTCCAGGCGCTGACGCTCCTCCTCCTCCTGGAGACGACGGCGCTCGCGCTCGAGTTCGAGTTCGAGACGTCGCTTCTCGCGGGCCGCGGGCGACATGGCCTGCAACTCGGCCTTGACGCGCTCGTCGAACTCCTCTTCGATGCGCTGCTCCTCCTCCACAACCTTCGGCGGTGGCGGAAAGAGAATCGGACGTACCAGGAACATTGTGACAAGTGCCAGTACGGTAGCGATGATCAGGAACTTGAAGAACTCCTTCATCACCGAAGCAAAGGTGGCCTGCTTCCAGAACGGCGGTTCATCCACCACAGGAGGCGAAAACGGGATGCTCACCACCGAAACCGAGTCGCCGCGCTGCTGCGAAAAACCCATGGCATCGCGGACCAATGCGGTCATCTGCTGGATCTCCTGCTCGGTGTAGGGGTTTTCCTTCACGTTGCCTTCCGCGTCGACCGACTTCTTGAAGTTCACGATCACCGCGCTCGACACCCGCTTCACGGTGGCGCGCGGGCCTCTCACGGTCTGGATCGCTCGATCGACCTCGTAGTTGACGGTTTGTTCCTTGCGCGCTGCATTGGTGGACACCGGACTCTGGGTGCCCGGAGGCTGCGCCTGCCCCTGCCCTGGTTGTCCCTCAAGAGGAGCCTGGCCTCCCTGCGGAGGCTGGTTGGTGAGGGCACCCGGGATACCTCCTGCACTCGTCACCGGACCCGTGGCCTCGAGGTTCTGCTGCGAGCGGATGCTGGCGGGATTCTGTCCCGAGTTGGGCTTGAAGATCTCCTCGGCGCGCTCACTCTGGGTGAAGTCCACATCAACCGCCACCTGCGCCCGCACGTTGTCGCGACCGGTGACCGGTTCAAGGATGGTTACGATCCGTCGCGCCACCTGGTTTTCCACCTCGGCCACATACTTCACCTGGGCCGCGTCCATCCCGGAGGCACCATTGCGGTTGGGATTCGGCGCGAGCAGGCCCCCGTCGCTGTCGACCACCGTAACCATCCCCGGCATCAGCTGCGGGACCGAAGAAGATACAAGATGCGTGATCGCCGTGACCTGCTGCTCATCGACCACCCGACCCGGATGCAGCGACAGCACGACCGAAGCCGTTGGCTTGGGTTGGTCGCGCAGAAAGGCCGAGGTTTTGGGGATGGCAAGGTGCACCCGCGCCTCGCGCACCTGCGCAAGCGTGCGGATCGAATTCGACAATTCCGACTCGAGCGCACGCTGGTAGTTGACCTGCTCCACAAACTGCGAGGTCCCGAGCTTCTGATTCTCGAGCACCTCGAAGCCCACATTCCCGGCCTTGGGGAGCCCCTGCCCCGCAAGCTTGAGGCGGGCGTCGTAGACCTTGTCGCCAGGCACCATGATCGCACCTCCGCCCTCGGTGAAGCGGTGCGGCACCTTCATCTGCTCGAGCGCGGCAACGATCGCCGCGCCGTCCTTGTCGTTGATGTTGGAAAACAGTACCTTGTAGTCGTCCTTGCGCTCGCCCGAAAGGGCCACCATGGTTACCGTGACCACCACGAGCAGAAGCCCAATCGCCAGCAGCAGGCGGCGCAGGGGCGGAAGCTCCCGCACCCGTTCCACCACCTCCTCCCACCGCTCGGGAAGCGACTTCGGGCCTCCCGGCCTGCGGTTACGCTCGGCGCGCGGCGGAGCAATGTTTTCCTGAACGATAGCGTTGGGGTTGACCCCGATGACCGTGGCTCCGTTTTCGGCTTGTGCTGCCAGTCCTGGGTTAACGTCGGCCATTCGCTTTTCAATCTCTCAAAAGGAAGCAGTATTCTAAGGAACCCAAATCTCGATAGACACCTCGGGCATGACACCCCGGCACTCCGAGCAAACGCCAGCCCCTGGGGCGGATCATCCGTGAAGCTGACTTCCTTGAAGAACCGGGCACTGCGACGCGTCTAACCCCGCACCCCTGGGTGCGGCAGAAATTGCCGCGCGATCGCGCTCCGTGGCAAAAACGGGCCGAGAGCGCTAGACTCTAAGCCCCGTGGGCGCGTTGCCCATGCGACTTTGGTGGCAGTCGTGATACCGGCTGAGTGGACCTGAATGACCGAACCCGATTCAAGGACCGGATCGGCCGCCCCAGGCAGGGGACCGGCTGGCATCGACACTCCCCGCCCCGAATTGCGGGACCTCGAACGCGCCTTCCTGCAATTTGTTGAAGCCACACAGGAACTTGAAACTAACCAGTTGCGGCTCTCGGCCGAGGTTCAACGCCTCAGCGGTGATCTTGCCCGCACCAACGCCGATCTCAAGCAGCAGATTGAGGCCAAGGGGCGGCTCGCCGAAGAATTGTCTGCCCTGCTGTCGGCGCTCCCAACCGGTGTGATCATCCAGCAAGGTGGCCGGATCTATGCATTCAATGAAGTGTCGATGACCATGGTACCGGGACTCCAGGTGGGACATGGCTGGCAGGTTCCTCGGGAGTGGACAGCGATCGAGGCGAGCCATTACCGGACCGCGTCGGACCCAGAAGGAGGCTACCTTGTGCGCCTTGAATCACGCGAACTCGCGCATGGACGATCGATGCTCCTGCTTCATGATGTGACGGCCACCTTCCGCAGTCGGGAGCGCGCCGAGCGCGAGTCCAAGCTGGCGGCCATGGGTCGGATGGTGGCCGAGATCGCGCACCAACTCCGCACGCCGCTTGCCACCGCCACGCTCTACGCGGGGCACCTGGCCCGACCGGACCTTTCCAGTGATCGAAGGGAGCGTTTCGGCGGGCTTCTCAACCAGCATCTGGCCTGGCTCGACGGCCTGGTGGCACGCATGATGAGCTTTCTGCGCAGCCGGCCAGGGCACAACCAGATCGTCTGCGTTGAAGAACTTCTTCGCGAAAGCAAGGCCTGCATCGACCCGCTCTACGCCTCACGGGGGGTCAGTCTCGAACTTGATATCCAGGGGGGTGATCAACTGCTCACAGTGCAGCCCGAGCAAATCCGAGGAGGTATCGTTTCAATCCTCGAAAATGCACTCACGGTGTCGCACCACGGTCAGGCGGTATGCATCCGCGCAACCGCTGCCCGGTCCAGACTCGACATTCACATCGAAGACGAAGGACCAGGCATTTCCGGCGACATGATGCGCCGCTTGTTCGAACCTTTTGCCACTGGCTCTGCAAAGGGTACCGGGCTGGGGTTGGCCATTGCGAAAGCGGCAATCGAAGCCCATTGCGGCCAGATTCATGCTAGCAATCGGCCTCAAGGCGGCGCAGCCTTCCACATCGTTCTTCCGGTGCTGGAGCCGTTGTGAACGCCCGCAGCGACGACCGCCGACCGAGTGAAGCCCTAGCGGCAAGCTCGGCACTTGTGCTTCTGGTGGAAGACGATCCCGCGCTCCGCGAGGCACTCACGGTTACCCTCGAGCTCGAAAACATTGCGTTTCGCAGCGTTGACTCGGCCGAATCCGCGCTTCGCGAATTGAAGATCTCAAGGCCCGGGGTGGTGGTTTCCGATATCCGCCTTCCGGGGATCTCCGGGCTCGACCTGCTCACGCAGGCTCGCGATTTGCACAGCGACCTCCCAGTTGTATTGATGACCGCATTCGCCGACGCACGCATTGCGGTAGACGCTCTGCGCGCGGGGGCCAGGGACTTTCTGCTCAAGCCCTTCCGGCCGGAGCAGTTGATCGAAGTGGTGAGGCGCTATCTACCGCATCCCGAGCAACCACCGGTGACCTCACATGGACCCGTCGCGGTGGATCCGATTTCCCGCAGGTTGCTACAGAAACTCGAACGGGTCGCGCAGACCGACGCGACAGTGCTGCTCCTCGGCGAGTCGGGTTCGGGCAAGGAGGTGATGGCGCAGTTCGTGCACCAACGCTCGCCGCGCGGCAAGCAGGCCTTCGTGGCGATCAATTGCGCAGCCATCCCTTCCACGCTCCTCGAGTCTACCCTCTTCGGCTTTGAACGCGGGGCTTTCACAGGCGCGAGCAAGAGCCAGCCGGGAAAGTTCGAACTCGCCCAGGGGGGCTCTCTCTTTCTCGATGAAATCGGCGAGATGCCGCTGGAGTTGCAGGCGAAGCTCTTGCGGGTACTGCAGGAACGGCAGGTCGAACGGGTGGGCTCGCACCAGACGGTTGAACTCAATGTGCGTGTGATCGCCGCCACCAATCAGGACCTCACCGCCAGGGTTGCCAAGGGCCTGTTTCGCGAGGACCTTTTCTACCGCCTCAATGTTTTCCCATTGCGCGTACCTGCGTTGCGCGAGCGCGCTGCCGACATCGTTGCGCTCGCCGAGCGCTTTCTTCTGAAGTATCGGGCAAGCATGGGGCTTCCCGAGACCAGGCTGAGTGACGCAAGCAGGCAAGCGCTGCTCGCCCATCCCTGGCCTGGCAATGTGCGCGAACTCGAAAACGCGATCCAACGCGGTCTTTTGCTCTGTGACGGGGTATGGATTCAACCCGGCGACATGGACCTCGCGGCCGGCGGGATCGCCCCAGCCTGTGCAGATCTCCGAACACCGTCCAGAGGCGGCGGGTCCGGATCACCGGCGTCGAATCAGGCTGGCCCATCGCAGAACGCTTCGCGAGGAGGGTCTTGGGTGGAGCAGGCAGGGGGCGCGAGGCCTGAGGGTATGGCCTCCGGAGGGGCGGTGTCCAAGGGCGCAGTCTCCGAGGGTTCGGCCCCTCAGGGCGCGGCCTTCGGGGGTGCAGTCTCCGAGGGTGCGGTCTTCGAGGGCGCAGTCTCCGCGCGAGGATTGGATGCTTTGCGGCAAGGGGGGGGTGCCTCGTCGGAGATGCGCGACGTGGAGCGTGAACATATCCTCAAGGTCCTTCGCGAGGCTGGTGGAAACCGAAGGCGTGCGGTGGAAATCCTGGGCATGTCCGACCGCACTCTTCGTCACAAGCTCAAGCTCTGGCGTGAGGCTGGGGTGGTGATTCCTTGAGGAAAGACTGTGAAGGTTGACAGGGTCGTGGACATGAGCGTATAAGGAAGGAAGGGGGGAGTATGGCGTTCCAGGTTCTTAGTGCCGACGAAGTTTCGAGACGCATGCGCGAGGTCGTAAGCCGCGCTGCTGCAATGCAGGCAAGCCTCGATGGCGTTGCCCGAAATCCTGCTGCGGCATTGCGGGGCCCAGGTTCGGTCGGAGGGCTTCGGCCGGCGGGCGTCGACGCATCCGGTGGCCAGGATCGGCTCGATTTTC
>VGHO01000121.1 GCA_016868175.1 Betaproteobacteria bacterium | reverse complement strand
GCACCGAGGCCTGTGAGCAGACGCTGCTCGCCCACGACCCGGTCGCCCTGCAGGCGTAGCGCCGCCAGACAGCGCTCCTTGAGCGAACCGATCAGCACCTGGGCTCGCAACCTCTCGCTCCACGCCGGGCTCAGGAAACACAGCCCGGAAGGAGCGATCGAGGGAATCCAGTAGTGCACCGAAGCCTGAACGTCGCTGCGCGCGGTGCCCTCGCCGATACGGAAATTGGTGACGTATTCACGGCCGTGGGTAATCACCGGCCAGCCGTAGTTGCGGCCGGCTGCGATGATGTTGAGTTCGTCGCCACCCTGAGGTCCGTGTTCGTGCATCCAGAGCGCGCCATTCGCCGGGTGCAAGGCCGCGCCCTGGGGGTTGCGATGGCCGAAGCTGAAGATCTCGGGAAGCGCCCCGGGTTGACCCACAAAAGGGTTGTCGCGCGGAATACCGCCATCGGTACGGATCCGGATCACCTTGCCGAAGTGGTTGTCGAGCGCTTGGGCGCGCCGGGATTCGCTGTAGCGCTCCCCGAGCCCTGCATACAGCAGACCGTCGCGACCGATCACCAGCCGGCAACCGAAATGCAGCCGGCCCGAAGGATCGTGTTTTTGCGCAAAGAGCAGTTCCACCTCGCGCAGCGTTGAGGCCTGCAGGCGCGCGCGGAAGATCGCGGTTCGCGCGCCCCGGTCGGTGGGCTGGGCAAGGCAGAAGTAGATCGTTTCGTCGGTGGCAAACTCGGGCGAGGCGATCACATCGAGAAGTCCGCCCTGACCCGCCACATGCACCGCCGGGAGCGCTTCAACGAACGCCACGAACTCGACCCTGCGGTCGGTGCGGCGCATCAGGCGCATCCGCCCACTCCGCTCGGTGATGAGCATCTGGCGACTAGGGAGGAAGGCGATCGCCCAGGGGTGCTCGAGTCCCTCGAAGACAGTCTGCGCGCGCAAGGCTCCGTCGTCGGTGGAAAGTGGGGCAAACTGGCTCTGCGTGGTCTGGGCTGCAGCCGGAGCAAGAAGGCCGAGGGGTGCCAGGCGGGCAAGGCGCTGGGCGCCGGATGCGCCAGCGGCCGTGGGCATGGATGCGGTTCTCAAGAGCGTGGCGAACCCACCGTGCAAGGCCAAATCGGCGCCAAGCCCCCATCCGGTTGCGCCGAGAAACGCACGCCTGCCGCAGGGATCGGTTGAACCACGCATGGATACTTGCCCAGGAATACGCTACGGCCCAGGAATACTCTACGGCCCAGGAATACGCTACGCGCTCAGTGTAGCGTTGCGGATTGACAGATGGTGAGGTGTGCGCACCCTGCATATGCGCCGGGGACTCCCTGGGTGCTTGCGTGGAAATCTTGCGGAGGTCGATTTCGATGAAGGGCGATGCAGACGGCGGGGTGACCGGTTCGAAGACTGGGCAGGCGCGGCTTCTTGCCTTGAGCACCGGTCGGGTTGCGATGCTTCGCCACCTCAGGAGCGCGCTGCGCAAGACTGCGGTCAGCACCCTGGAGGATCCGCGAGCCGTGACGGTTCACCCCTGGGGTCTCGAAGGCGATGAGCAGGCCGAAACCGGAATTCATGGCGGACGCGACAAGGCGGTCTACATGGCTCCGGTTGAGCACTGGCCCTTCTGGAGCGCACAGCGCACCCAACGCGGTCTCCCGGCGGGGCTTTCCTGGGGCTGCGTGGGCGAAAACATGAGCGTGGAGGGGATCCTCGAACACGAAGTGTATCCAGGCGATCGTCTTGAACTCGGCGAGGTTGTGCTCGAAGTTACCGAGCCCCGGATCCCTTGCCTGAAGTTCAATTTCGGCATGGGATATGCGCAAGCCTCGCGGGATATGCTGCAAAGCAGCCGAAGCGGCTGGTACTGCGCAGTACTGCGCGGCGGGATTCTCCGCGCCGGAGTGACGATCGTTGTGCGCCCAGGTCGGCGCCTCGTGAGCGTTGCGGGCGCCCTCACAATGCGGCAAGGCACACTCCAGCGTCAACGCGATCCCGGGTAGTCGCGTCTGCTATCGTTGCGCGGGGAAGCAGTGACGACACAATGGGCTGGGTGCAGACATGAAGAGGTTTGCCTTGATACAGCGGCTGGGTTGCGGCATCGGGCTGTTTGATTCAACGGTGCGGCACGGTGGCGGCATGGAAACGCGAGGCTTGGCACCGCGGCAGGGCGCAAGCCTGCTCCTCGGGGTTATCCTGGGACTGCAACTCTGCGTCCGCAGTCCGGATTCGCACGCGCAGGCCCGCAACGAGCCGCGTGTGGAGAACGCAGAAGGCCTCAAAGGCGCTACTGCCGCGATGAACACCATGGAGTTCAAGCGGGCCCTCGAAACGCTCAAGCCACTCGCCGACAAAGGCGATTCCAATGCCCAGTTCAATCTGGGGGCGATGTATGCGAGCGGAAGGGGGGTGCGCAGCGATCCAACGGAGGCGGTTCGTCTCTACCGCCTGGCGGCCGCAAAAAATCATCTGGGTGCGATGAACAACCTTGCCTACATGCTCAAGACCGGCTCCGGGACCGCCAAGGATGAGCGCGAGGCGCTGAAGTGGTATGAGCAGATTGCCGCCTCGCCGCGCGAGGATCCGGGCGCGATGGCGCTCAAGAACCTCGCGTCGAAGAATATCGAGTCAATCAGGGGCTGTCTGGCCCTGCCCAACGGTTGCGAGGTGCTGCCCGCCAACGAACGCGGAGCGCGTCGCACCCGCGACTGAAGGGTCTGCCCGAGGCCTGCCCGCAGCTTCCCGAGGCTTGCCCGCAGCTTCAAATGCTCGGCGAAGCGCTGGCCGCCCGGTTGTAGACATCGAGGGCAGCCTGTTCGGCAGCACCCATCTTCACAGGCATGCCGTACTCGGGTAGTTCGCAGGTAAGTGCTCCAAGGCACGACATCACGTTGGCCCGGCTGCACGACCAGCCCATCAGGCCAAACCTCCAGATGCGACCGGCCAGCGGGCCGAGCCCTGCGCCGATTTCCATGCTGTAGTCGGCAAGCAGGCGTTTGCGCAGTTGCGCTTCCACACCCGGCGCAAAACTTTCCGGCACTTTCACTGCGTTCATCTGCGGAAGCCGGTGCTGCGGTGCCACCAGAAACTCGAGCCCCATCGCCTCGATGCCTGCCTTGAAGGCCTCGTGGTGCAGGCGGTGTCGCGCCCACGACCGCTCGAGCCCTTCCTCCTGCAGCATCACCAGCGATTCGTGCAGCGCAAAGAGGCTGTTGATGGGCGCCGTGTGGTGATAGGTGCGCGCAGTCTCCCCCCAATACTCGAGCACCAGGTTGAGGTCCATGAACCAGCTCTGTACCCGTGCACGATCCTTGCGTTGACGTACCCGGTCAATCACCGCATCGCTGTACGACACTGGCGAGAGGCCTGGAACGCAGGAGAGGCACTTCTGCGAGCCAGAGTACACCGCATCGATACCCCACGCGTCGACAAGAAGGGGAACGCCGGCGAGCGAGGTTACCGCATCGCAGATCACGAGCGCACCGTGCTCATGGGCGATGGCGCTGATCGCCTGCGCATCCGAGAGGGTGCCGGTGGAGGTTTCCGCATGCACAAAGGCCACGGTTGTAACGCCGGAGTTGGCGCGGAGCGCATCGCGCAATTTCTCCGGGTCGCAGGGCGAGCCCCAGGGATCGTCCACAACGATCGCTTCGCCTCCGGCCCTCTCAACGTTTTCCACCATGCGCCCGCCGAAGACACCGTTGCGCATCACAACCACCCGGTCGCCGGGTTCCACCATGTTCACGAAACTCGACTCCATACCCACCGAGCCCGGACCCGACAGAGGAAAGCTGAGTTGGTTGCGCGTCTGGTAGGCGTAGCGGATGAGTTGCTTGATCTCGTCCATCATGCCCACGAAAACCGGATCAAGGTAGCCCATCGACGGCGCCGAAGATGCCGCAAGCACCCGGGGGTGGATCTCGGAGGGTCCGGGCCCCATGAGAATGCGGCGTGGTGGATGAAAGGACCCGATGGTTCGGGGCGGCGCGAACTCGAGCGTGTTGAAGGTGGACGTCATCGATGCAGGCCTCAGGCGCGGCAAAACCAGGGATTGTGCCGCATCGCCGCGAGAGGCTCACTCTGGCAGGGTTCGCGACCCGCCTCGCAGGCAGGCACAATCCGGATGCGGTGGGCGGGGTGCGCAGCCCGCGTCCACCCCTGAACACTTCCAAGGCATGCACAAGCTCGAGGCACCCGCAAGCGCCCCGCAACTGAGCGATCTCCGTCGGGACCTGCATCCTCAGGCCTTGATCAACGGGCTGATCGGCTTCGTGTTCGCAGCCTCGGGGCCGCTTGCGATCATTCTTTCCGTTGGCAGTGCGGCAGAGTTGCCAACCGAACTCATCGCCTCGTGGGTCTTTGGCTGTTTCGCCTTGAACGGCGTGCTCTCGATTGTGATGAGTTGGCGCTACCGGATGCCGCTTGCCTTCTTCTGGACGATTCCCGGGATGGTGCTGGTGGGCGAGTCGCTGACCCGTCTGCCCTTCGCCGAGGTGGTGGGCGCCTACTTCCTGAGCGCGCTCCTCACGCTGGTGCTTGGCTTGAGCGGCTGGATTGGACGCATCATGCGGGCGATCCCGCTACCGATCGTGATGGGGATGGTGGCCGGGGTCTTCCTGCGCTTCGGGACCGATCTGGTCCGCCATTTGCAAAGCGACCTGTGGATCGCCGGTCCGATGGTGCTGGTGTTCGTGGGATTGAGCGCTGTGCCGCAGGCTGCGCGCTTTCTTCCGCCCTTGATCGGTGCCCTGCTCGTGGGCGCACTCGCAATCGCCTGGGGGGCGGTGGCGCCGGGCAGCGCAGCAAGCCTTGCCTCCGGCATTGCGGGGTCCGATGCAACGATCGTCGCCAATCCGGTTTTCACCGGGCCGAGTTTCACCTGGCGCGCCGCCTTCGAACTGGTGGTCCCCCTGGCGATCACGGTGCTGGTGGTGCAAAACGGCCAGGGAGGCGCAGTACTGCGCACCGCCCAGCATCAGGCACCGATCAACGCAATCGCGGCAGCCTGTGGCCTATGGTCGCTTCTCACGGCCTGCGTGGGCGCGGTGAGTACCTGCCTCACCGGGCCCACGAACGCCATCGTGGTCGCGTCGGGACCGCGGGACACCCACTACATCGGTGCGATGACGGTGGGGGTGCTCGCGGTGGTCTTCGGCCTTTTTTCCCCCGTGGTGACACGATTTCTGCTCGCCACACCGGGCGCCTTCATCGTGGTGCTCGGCGGATTGGCGATGCTGCGTGTGCTGCAGACTGCATTTCAGTCGGCGTTCAAGGAGCGCTACAGCCTGGGCGCCCTGATCAGCTTCGTGGTGACGGTGTCGGGGATCCAGATCGCCTCGGTTGGCGCACCCTTCTGGGGTCTGGTGGCGGGCACGATCGTGTCGCGGATCCTCGAGGCCAGCGACTACGCCCAAGCGAGCCCTCCGCAATGACCGTCCGCAATGCGCCCCTCGGCAAGACCTCCGCAATGACCGTCCACAATACGCCCCTCGGCAAGACCTCCGCAGTGACCGTCCGCAATGCGCCTGCGCCGTCTCTCCCTGCAGGGCCGCAACCCGCCTGCCTCCTCTGCGGCAAGCCCAGGCCTCTGGCGGATCCTCCGAGGTCCGCCTAGTGACCGAGGTGCCGGGCGAGGAATGCCTCGAGCCGCTCGAAGGCCAGTTGACAACTCGCCACATCGTAGTTGAGGCTTGAGCGTTCGTTGCAGAAGCCGTGGTTGGCGTCGTAGCGGAAGAGTTCAAAAACCGCCCCTGCGGCTCTGAGAGACGCCTCGAGCGCATCGGCAGCCGCAGGAGTGCACCAGTCGTCGCGGTTGGCGAAGTGCCCCTGGATCGGTATGCGGATACTCGCCGGGTCGGCGAACTCCCCGGGAGGGATCCCGTAGAAGCACACTCCGGCGTCGGCTTCCGGGATGTGGACCGCTGAGGCGATGGTGAGGGCTCCGCCCATGCAAAACCCCATCACCGCCACCCTGGAGCAGCCGTTTGCCTTGAGGTAGCGCACCGCCCCGCGGATGTCCTGGTGCGTTGCCCCAGGGAAGTCGAGGGCGCCCATCAGATGATTGGCTTCGTCGGGTTTCTCGGTCACGCGGCCCTGGTAGAGGTCGGGCGCAAGCGCGTTGTAGCCCGCACGTGCAAGGCGGTCGGCGATCCCGCAGATCTGGTCGTTGAGACCCCACCATTCCTGAATCACGACCACACCGGACCTGTGTGCCCGCTGTGTCGACAAGTACCCGCCGCAACGCGTACCGTCGGGTCGCTCGAAGCTGAATTCCCGTGCCATTCTGAGACTCCTTGTTTTCGTTGGACCAGGCCCGAAAGCTGGGTGCAATCGACTGCGCAGCTTCAGGGAAGCTTCAATTCCCTCTGCCGCCCTGTGAGCCGACTCTTCCCGCTTTTCCCGGGAAGAGCGTAAAAAGCATCCACCCGGCGGAGGCGCTTGAAGCGGTCAAAGCCGTTGATCGTGATTGTACGGAGCGAGGCCGCAGCGCCGCAACGAAAGTTCCACTCGGCCTCGAGATCCTTGTGCGGATCGCTCGAGGACTTCAGGTGGGGATCGCTGACCGTGGCACTCTCGAGGCGGCATGCCGCGACCTCGGGGATGCTCAGGATCACCGCCGGTTGCGCCAACTCCGCGCGCAGCGCCGCATACTGCCGTTGCTCCTGTTCGTTGCGCGGTGCGCGTTCCCAGCCGAGAAGATTATCGAGCGGAGAGCTGAACCTCACGAGGAGTGTGCTGCCGTCGACGCTCAACTCGAGGCTTGCCACGCCATGCTCGTGCGGCCCGGCGTGTGCAGCGGGATGGGCGGCGGCCACGAGGAGCGCCAGGAAGATCGCCGCGAAGCGCGCCACGAACTTCGCCACGATCCACCGCAGCCGATTCTCACGAAAGCCTCGGCAGGATGTGCAAGGCGGGCAGCGCGAGGGGTCAGAGGTACAGCTGACCCTGCTCAACGGCCACCTCTTTCTTCGGTTGCGGTGCGTCGGACTTGATAAGCGCCTGCACCTTTTCCCGCTGGGCGAGGTCCTGCATACGGTCGGCCGACATCGCTTCGCTTGCCTGATTCAGGTTCTGCTCGGACTGGGCGGCGCGTGCCAGCGCCTGTTCGGTGAACTCGAGCTTGCGTTGCGCCAGCTGCTGCTCGATTGCCTGCACCGGAACCTGGCCGATGGCATCCATAGCCACGGCGTTGCGCGCCTCACGCGACAGGTCGACCCGAACCGCTGGCTCGACCTTGAGTGCGGGGGGCGGTTCGCGGCGCGGCGCAGCGAGCGAGGACTCCCGCGCTTCGATCTCGCGGATCTCGCGGGCGCGCGCCCCGGCATTGACCACGCCTACCGGCTGCACGAGATCAGCGTTGCCTGAATCCATCACCGCAATCTCCTCATTTCCGCCCTTACACGGCTAGTAAACGGCCATACCGCAGGGGTACTTTATCGAGCGCCTGAGCGCCAGCGATATCCAGCCTACCCGTGCTGCTCCCTGCCTTCGGTACCGTTCCGGGTCGCCTCGTAGCGGGCACGCTGTGCAGCATCCGGTGGATAGAGGCCGGGCAGTGCGGCGCCCGCTTCCACTTCGCGCATGATCCAGGCTTCGAGTCGCTCCTGCTCGGGCGCTTCGCGCAGCACCGCCTCCAGCATCGACTGCGGAATCAGCACCGCCCCATCGTCGTCGGCCACGACAATGTCGTTGGGGACGACGGCTACGCCCCCACAACCGATCGTCTGCTGCCAGGCGACGAAGGTAAGGCCGGCCACCGAAGGCGGAGCGCTGGCGCCCTGGCACCACACCGGCAGGCCCGTTGCGAGCACGCCGCTGAGGTCGCGGACAACTCCGTCGGACACGAGCGCCGCCACCCCGCGGCGGGCCATCCGTGCGCAAAGGATGTCGCCGAAGATGCCCGCGTCGACAAGGCCCATCGCGTCGACCACTGCAACGCAGCCCTGCGGCATCGCCTCGATGGCCGCACGGGTGGAGATCGGTGAGGACCATGATTCCGGGGTGGCGAGGTCTTCACGCGAGGGCACAAAGCGCAGGGTGAACGCACGCCCCACCCTGCGGCCCTGGCCCGCGCGGATTGGCCGGGTGCCCCGCATCCAGACCTT
>VGHO01000120.1 GCA_016868175.1 Betaproteobacteria bacterium | reverse complement strand
ACGCAGCGCTACCGGGACTTGCGCGCCTCGGCCTATGCGATGGCCGATGCGGTGGAGACCTTTCACGCGGCGATGGCGGAAAAGGCGTGCGAGGCCCGGTACCACAACCGACTCCATTTCGCGGACTGCATGTTCAGCCTGTGCGCCCTGCTCAAAGCGGCGCAGGGCGATTCCCTGCCCTCGTGCGAACGAAGCGGCGAGCAGGAAATGCTCATGTTGTTGGTGATGCTGGCGCACGACTTCGAGCACGACGGGCGGGTGAACCGTGCACCGATGGAGATGGAGAAGCTGTCGGCGGACGCTGCCTTGCGGCTGTTGCAGGGAAGGGGTCTCGGCGATCAGGATCTCGCCATCCTTGCAAGGATCATTCGCCATACCGATCCGGCCGTGGTGCCCGCGAACCATCGTGAAGTGCTCGGACGTGGATTCAGCCTCGACGACCCGCATTGGTTGCAGGTGCTCGCCAACGAAGCCGACATCCTTGCAAGCAGCCTTCCGCAGTTCGGCCCCTCGCTTGCCGAAGCGCTCGCGCAAGAGTGGCGCGATGCCCATCCCGCAATGGCCGAGGGCGTGGTGAGTGATCGTGGACGCCTTTATTTTCTCGAACAGGTGGCGCTCTTCAGTTCCCCGGCAAGCCATGCGCTCGGACTTGCCTCGGTCCGGCAGCAGCAGATCGATGCCATCAGGGCAAGTCTCGGGGCGCTGTGAACGATCCTTCAACCCTGCCGGACCGCCTTTCTTCCGTTCCATTCTCCCGAATGGAACCGAGGCCGAACCCGACGAAGGTGCGTACACGCTTTGCGCCAAGTCCCACAGGCTCGCTGCACATTGGAGGGGCGAGGACCGCACTCTTTGCCTGGGCCTTTGCCAGGCATCACGGGGGTTGCTTCGTCCTGCGGGTGGAGGATACGGATCTTGAGCGTTCCACGCCCGAGGCAACGCGTGCGATCCTTGACGGTATGGCCTGGCTTGGGCTCGAGGCCGACGAGGGGCCGTACTTTCAGTCGAAGCGGGGCGAGCGCTACCGCGACGTGATTGCGTCGATGCTTCGTGCAGGCACTGCATATCCCTGCTACGCCTCGGGCGGCGAGCTCGATGCGCTGCGCGAGGCGCAACGGCGCGAAGGATTGAAGCCGCGCTACGACGGTCGGTGGAGGCCGGAGCAGGCAGCGGGAAGGCGTGCGCCTGAAGGCGTTGCGCCAACCGTGCGTTTCCGCAACCCGGATACCGGGGTCGTGACCTGGGACGATATGGTGAAGGGGCGCATCAGCATTGCCAACGCGGAACTCGACGATCTGGTGATTGCCCGTTCGGATGGCAGTCCAACCTATAACTTCTGTGTGGTGGTCGACGACCTCGACATGCAGATCAGCCATGTCATCCGCGGCGACGATCATGTCAACAACACACCGCGCCAGATCAACATCCTGCGCGCGCTCGGTGGCGTCGAACCGGTTTACGGGCATCTGCCGATGATTCACGGTCCCGACGGCCAGAAGCTCTCCAAGCGTCATGGCGCAGTGTCGGTCACCGAGTACCACACCCTGGGTTACCTGCCCGATGCGGTTGTGAACTATCTGGCCCGGCTCGGATGGAGTCACGGTGATGAGGAGATCTTCAGCCGTGAAGCCTTCGTGGCATGGTTCGACGGCAGCTGCCTCGCGCACTCGCCCGCGCAACTCGACTTCGACAAGTTGCGCTGGGTGAACCAGCACTATCTGCGCCTTGCCGGTGCAGACGACCTGCTCGTGGATCTGGAAGCGCGGCTCAAGACGCGCGGTCTGTTGTTGCAATCGCTGCACTCCCATGCGGTTCGCGGCGCGCTCGAACTTTTCAGGGACCGGGTGGCAACCCTGGAGGAACTCTGCGACTGGTTCGTCTGCCTCTTGCGCGATCCCGCGCTGGAGGACGAAAGTGTCCGTCAGGGTCTGGCGCGCGCGCTCGTGCCGCAAACCGCAGCAACGGCCGATCACTTCGTGCGGAAACTCGATGCAATCATTGCCAGCGAAAGTCCCGAAAGCACGGTGGCTGGAAGCGAGGCAAGCTGGAATGCCGCGGTTGCGGGACAGATCCTCAAGGAGGCGCTCGCCGCCCACGGCGCCAGGATGCCGTGGCTTGCGGTCCCACTGCGCCTTTGGTGTTTCGGTCGAGCACAGACGCCGGCGGTGGAGGAGATGCTTGCGCTTCTGGCACCTTCGGTTGTGGCGCAGCGGGTGCGCGCCGGGCTCGCTGGCCTTCAGGCCCCGGCGGCAGGATGAGCGCAGGATGCGTGCAGGATCACTGCGGGATGCGTGCGGTGTGCTTCCAGTGCGAGCGTGTTTCGGCCACAGGCACCCGGCGGGATCGCATGCGTTGCTCTGCGGCCGTGCCGTCAGGGTCGTGCGGCACCTCACTTCAACGGAGCAAGCGATGATGGCGCTTTCCTCCGGCGCGAATCATCTCACCCGGGCGAGCGGGGTACGCGGAGTCCTCGATGTCGGGTAACACGCGCGGACGCAGCTTTTGCCTCAGCACCTTCGGTGAATCGCACGGACCTGCGATCGGCTGCATTGTCGATGGCTGCCCCCCGGGACTGGAACTCGCGGCGCACGACATCCAGCCGGATCTCGATCGCCGACGGCCGGGTACTTCGCGCCATGTGACGCAGCGTCAGGAGAGTGACACGGTCGAGATCCTCTCGGGGGTTTTCGAGGGGCGCACCACCGGCACGCCGATTGCACTGCTGATCCGCAACGAGGACGCGCGCAGCAAGGACTATCAGGCCATTGCCCAGACCTTTCGTCCGGGTCATGCCGACTACACCTACTGGCACAAGTACGGTATCCGCGACCCGCGGGGTGGCGGCCGCGCCTCGGCACGGCTCACCGCGCCGGCGGTGGCCGCTGCGGCGATCGCGCGTAAATGGCTCGCGCTCCATTTCGGGGTGCTGGTGCGAGCCTGCCTGGTCCAGCTGGGTGAAGTTCCGGTTCCCTGCGAGGACTGGGATGCGGTGCCGCTCAATCCTTTTTTTGCAGCCACCGGCGATGCGCGCAAGATCGCGACCATGGAGGCCTATGTCGACGGCTTGCGCCGCGAGGGCGACTCGTGTGGCGCCAGGGTGCTTGTGGAGGCGCTCGAGGTTCCCGTGGGCTGGGGCGAGCCGCTCTACGACCGCCTCGATGCGGATCTGGCGCACGCCCTGATGGGTATCAACGCTGTGAAGGGCGTGGAGATCGGAGCGGGCTTTGCCAGTGTGAGCCAGCGCGGAAGCGAGCACGGTGATGCGCTCAGCCCGGAGGGCTTCAACAGCAACCACGCGGGGGGCATCCTGGGAGGAATCTCAACCGGGCAGACGATCGTGGCTTCGGTGGCAATCAAGCCAACCTCGAGCATCCGGCTCGCAAAGCCCTCGATCGATCTGGAAGGTCACGCCACCGAGGTCCGCACCCTGGGTCGTCACGATCCCTGCGTGGGTATCCGGGCCGTCCCGGTGGTGGAGGCCATGCTCCTGCTGGTCCTGATGGACCATGCATTGCGCCATCGCGCACAGTGTGCGGAGGTCAAGGTCTCCACGCCGCAGATTGCGGCCTTGCGGCCGGCCGACGCTGAGCCTTGAGCGTGCGCAGTGGCATAATCAAGCGGCCGATCCGATTTGGTCAAGCTGATGATTTAACTTGAGATTTCTAACAATCAAGACCTTGGAACCACGGAACCGCCAACGATGACTGCAACCGCACGCACCCTCTACGACAAGCTCTGGGACGAACATCTGGTCCGCACCGAGGCCGACGGCACCGCGCTCCTCTACATCGACAGGCATCTCGTGCATGAAGTAACGAGCCCCCAGGCCTTCGAGGGCTTGCGTCTTGCACGGCGCCGCTTGTGGCGTGCCGACTCGATCGTTGCCACCGCAGACCACAACACCCCCACCACCGGCTGGGAGCGCGGCCTCGACGGCATCGAGGATCCCATCTCGCGTGAGCAGGTCGTGACGCTCGACCAGAACATCGCAGCGTTCAGGGTGCCGGTGTACTTCCCCTTCCTCGACCAGCGGCAGGGCATCGTGCATGTGATCGGGCCTGAGCAGGGCGCAACGCTTCCCGGAATGACCGTGGTATGCGGTGACTCGCATACCAGTACGCACGGAGCGTTTGCCTGTCTTGCCTTCGGGATCGGAACCTCGGAGGTGGAACATGTGATGGCAACGCAATGCCTTGTTGCAAGGAAGATGCGCAATATGCGGGTTGACGTGGAAGGAGTACCCGGCCGGGGGGTCACTGCGAAGGATCTGGCCCTGGCGATCATCGGCCGCATCGGCACGGCCGGGGGCACTGGCCATGCGATCGAGTTTGCCGGCAGTGCAGTGCGTGGCTTGAGCATGGAAGGCCGCATGACGCTTTGCAACATGGCGATCGAAGCGGGCGCCCGCTCGGGAATGGTGGCGGTCGACGAGGTCACACTCCAGTATCTGCGTAACCGCCCGATGGCCCCGGCGGGCGAGGATTGGGAGAGGGCGCTCGGGTACTGGCGCTCGCTGGTGAGCGATCCCGGCGCGCGCTTCGATGCGCAGGTCAGTCTCGATGCGGCGACGATCGCGCCGCAGGTAACCTGGGGCACCTCGCCGGAGATGGTTGTTTCGGTGGACGACCGGGTGCCCGACCCCGAGCGCGAGAAGGATCCGGTGCGGCGAGAGGGGATGGAGCGGGCACTGGGCTACATGGGCCTCGAACCCAACACGCCGATTCAGGCGATCCGGATCGACAAGGTCTTCATCGGTTCATGCACCAATTCGCGCATCGAGGATCTGCGCGCCGCTGCCGCAGTCCTCAAGGGCCGGCGCAAGGCTCCCGGGGTGTCGCTCGCCATGGTGGTTCCGGGCTCCGGGCTGGTGAAGCAACAGGCCGAGGCCGAGGGCCTCGACCGGATCTTCGTGGCAGCCGGATTCGAATGGCGTGAGCCCGGGTGCTCGATGTGTCTGGCGATGAACGCCGATCGGCTCGAGGAAGGGGAGCGTTGCGCCTCGACCTCCAACCGGAATTTCGAGGGCCGGCAGGGCACCGGCGGCCGCACCCATCTGGTGAGTCCGGCGATGGCCGCGGCGGCCGGCGTGATGGGCCACTTTGCCGACGTCCGGAGGATGAACCGACTGTGAAAGCGCTCACTGTTCACCGGGGCGTGGTTGCGCCCCTCGATCGCGCCAATGTGGACACCGACGCGATCATTCCGAAGCAGTTCCTGAAGTCGATCCGGCGCAGTGGTTTCGGGCCGAACCTCTTCGACGCCTGGCGCTACCTCGATCGCGGCGAGCCTGGCATGGACCACGCAAGGCGACCGATCAACCCCGACTTCAGCCTGAACCAGCCGCGCTACCGGGGCGCATCGATCCTGGTTGCGCGACGCAACTTCGGCTGCGGGTCCTCGCGCGAACACGCACCCTGGGCGCTCGAGGACTACGGCTTTCGTGTCCTCCTCGCCCCTTCCTTCGCGGATATTTTCTTTAATAATTGTTTCAAAAATGGAATACTTCCGATTGTGCTTGCCGAGTCCGAGGTCGACGCGATCTTCCACGCGGTGGCCGCGTTTCCGGGGTTTGAAATGCTTGTCGATCTTCCGCAGCAAACGGTTGGCTTCATCGACGGTTCCCGCAGCATGTCCTTTGACATCGATCCCTTTCGCAAGCACTGCCTGATCCACGGCCAGGATGAGATCGGACTCACGCTGCAGCATGCCGATACGATCCGCGACTTCGAGCAACGGCGTCTGGCGGCAAGACCCTGGCTTGCTGCAAAGGGCGGTACGCCTCACCGCGGAGAGGCATGATGGCCTGTGCGATTGCCGTGCTGGCGGGTGACGGGATCGGGCCGGAGATCTGCGCTGTCGCGGTGCAGGTGCTCGAGGCGCTCCGCGATCAGGGGCTCGAACTCGTGTTCAACGAGGCGCCGGTAGGCGGCGCTGCGCTCGAGGCTCACAACGACCCGCTTCCTCCGGCAACGCTTGCGCTGTGCGAACAGTCGGATGCGATTCTCTTTGGTGCGGTCGGTGCCCCACGCTATGACGCGCTGCCCCGTCCGAAGCGTCCGGAGCAGGGACTGCTGCGCTTGCGCAAGCATTTCGATCTTTTTGCCAACCTGCGGCCTGCCACCGTGTTCCCGGAGCTGGCGCATGCCTCCACGCTCAAGCCGGAGGTGGTGTCGGGACTCGACCTCCTGATCCTGCGCGAACTCACCTCGGACATCTACTTCGGACAGCCGCGCGGCATTCACACCAATGCGCAGGGGCTTCGTGAAGGTTTCGATACGATGAGGTATAACGAAGAGGAGGTCCGGCGGATCGCGCACGTGGCCTTCAAGGCTGCCCAGCGGCGCAGGCGCACGCTTTGTTCGGTTGACAAGGCCAACGTGCTCGAAACGACCCAGCTCTGGCGTGATGTTGTCGAGGAAGTTGCCGGCGGCTACCCCGAAGTGAAACTCACGCACATGTATGTGGATAACGCGGCCATGCAACTGGTGCGCGACCCGCAGCAGTTCGATGTGATCGTCACCGGAAACATGTTTGGCGACATCCTGTCCGACGAGGCCTCGATGCTCACCGGTTCGATCGGCATGCTGCCCTCAGCCTCGCTCAATGCGCGCAATTTTGGACTCTACGAGCCGATTCACGGCTCCGCCCCCGGCATCGCCGGGCGCGACGAGGCCAACCCGCTGGCCACGATTCTGTCGGCAGCGATGATGCTGCGCTACTCGCTCGAGGAAGCGGCTCACGCGGATCGGATCGAGCACGCGGTGCGCAAGGTTCTCGGGCAGGGCTATCGCACTGCAGACATTCAGGAGCCCGGGTGCAGAGTGGTGGGCACCGCGGAAATGGGCCGCGCTGTGATTGCAGCGCTCAACTGAAGCGTTGCCTGGGAGGAGTACACGATGGTTCACGCAGGAGCGCACAACGGGGTCGATGGCGCCGTGATCGCCTGTTGAGGAAGGGAGATTGGTGATGGCGGTTCGGGTGGGTATCGTGGGCTGGCGCGGGATGGTGGGCTCGGTGCTGCTGCAAAGGATGCAGCAGGAGGACGACTTCGCGCATATCCAGCCGAGGTTCTTTTCCACCTCCCAGGTCGGGGCGGCAGCGCCTGCCGGGGCACTGCCTCTTGCCAGCGCCAGCGATCTCGAGGCGCTCGGTGAATGCGCGGTCGTGTTGAGCTGTCAGGGCGGGGAATGGACCTCGGCAACCCACCCTCGCCTGCGGCAGGCGGGCTGGCGGGGCTACTGGATCGATGCGGCCTCGTCGCTTCGCATGCACGACGATGCGGTGATCGTGCTCGATCCTGTGAATGGTGCGCTGATCGAGCAGGCGCTCGATCGCGGCATCCGCAACTTCATCGGCGGCAATTGCACCGTGAGCCTGATGATGCTCGCACTCGGTGGCTTGTTGCGCGAGGATCTGGTGGAGTGGGTGAGCGCGATGACCTACCAGGCTGCCTCGGGTGCCGGGGCGCAGAACATGCGCGAGTTGCTGGCGCAGATGGGCGTGGCTCATCAGGCGGCCGCAGCGCTTCTCGGCGATCCGCAGGCACCGATTCTGGCAATCGACGAGCGGGTCTCACAGGCCTTGCGTTCTGCACAGCTGCCCAGAGAGCACTTTGGTGTGTCGCTTGCCGGCAGCCTCATCCCCTGGATTGCGGAGGATCTGGGCAACGGGATGTCGAAGGAGGAATGGAAGGGCGATGCAGAGTGCAACAAGATCCTTGGGCGTGCGCCCGGGGCGTCCAATCGGATTCCGGTCGAGTCCCTGTGCGTACGGATCGGCGCAATGCGCTGTCACGCGCAGGCGCTCACCATCAAGCTGCGCCGTGATCTGGGGCTCGCAGACATCGAGTCGCTCCTCGCATCAGGCAACGCCTGGGTGAGGTTGATTCCCAACACCCGTGCGGCAAGTGTTGCGGCGCTCTCCCCGGTGCATGTGGCCGGGACGCTCGACATCGTCGTGGGACGGGTTCGCAAACTGGCCGTGGGCCCGGGGTTCATCAGCGCATTCACCGTGGGTGACCAACTGCTCTGGGGCGCCGCAGAACCACTCCGACGGATGCTGCGCATTCTCCTGCCGCGTCTGGCTCTGGTTTGAGCG
>VGHO01000119.1 GCA_016868175.1 Betaproteobacteria bacterium | reverse complement strand
AATCAGCCACCACCGAAGCGTTATCCATGGCTCCGGGCGCCGCAGGTCCCTCACTACCGCAGGCGACCGGCGCGGTGGATAACGCGTGTTCAGCGCTCACGAGGTGGGAGGCGTCCATTCAATTCTCCTCGGTTTCGCCACAGGGTTGTCAGTTGCTGCTGGCGCATTCGTGACAACGCTTTGCGATGGATTCCTTGCAGCGCTTTCCGGTGGACTGCGCCCTGCCCAGCGACGGCGTTGCGATCGTCCCTGGCCAACGTGGTCGTATCCGGAGAATACTCGCCAGAGGGCCTCGCTACAATCGGGCCTGTCGTCGCGAAGCCGCCCACCCGAGGCAGCGCACGCAAAGCAGCCGTCAGAGAGGTTCACATGTCTGAGACCAAGACTTCGGAGCGAAAAAAGAGAAGCATCACCGAGATCAGGGATTCAAAGAAGACCGGCGAAAAGATGGTCTACACCTCGGTTCCTGATTACACCTCGGCCAAATGGGCTGAGGCCGCCGGGGTGGACGTTGCCGTGGTTGGCGACAGTCTCGCGATGGTGGCTCACGGACACCCGAGCACCATTCCCGCCACGATGGACATGATGCTGATGCATGCACAGGCGGTTCGGCGCGGCGCGCCGAACACTTTCGTGCTCGGTTGCATGCCTTACCAGAGCTACAACACGATCGAGCGTGCACTGGTGAATGCCTCCAGGTTCATGCAGGAGGCCGCAAGTGACGCGGTCAAGCCCCAAGGAGGGAAGTCGCAAGCCCGGATTCTCAAGGCGCTCGTCGATGCCGGGATTCCCACAGCCTCACACATCGGCCTCACCCCCCACACGATCGCGGTGTTTGGAGGCTTCAAGATTCAGGGTCGCACTGCGGATGCCGCGATGAAGATCCTTGAGGATGCCCTGGCGATCCAGGATGCGGGCTGTTTCATGCTCGAGTTCGAAGCAGTGCCCGCGCCCGTTGCACGGGTGATTTCGGAGCAGCTCGAGATTCCCACAATCGGGATTGGTGCCGGTGCGGGCACCGATGGCCAGATCCTGCTGTCCTACGATCTGCTTGGCGTCTTCACCGACTTCAAGCCGAAGTTCACCAAACGCTACGCCAACCTCAGCGAGGTGGCGGTGGCCGGGCTCAAGGCCTATGTGGCCGAGGTCAAGGCTGGGAACTTCCCGGATGACGATCACAGTTATGGTGTGGATCCGAAGGAATACGAAAAGTTCCTTTCACTGGTGGAGCGGCGTCGGCAACTCTGACCCATCGCGAGGGTTGCGGTGAACAGCCCCGGCCACTTTCCCGGCTGCCGCAACCGGGCCGCACACCTGGGTCGGCGGCGGCTCGGGAACAAGCCGGAATGGGCCGGGCCTGCCGGATCCACGACAGAGTGCGCCCGTGCGATTCCTGAGGAGTGGATCGTGCGCCTGGAGCCCTGCCCACGGAGCGCAGTCTCCGGGTCGAGACTGTCGGCATGGATCGGAACCGGGCGCACGCCGTCCTGGAGGCTTCGCAGAGGCTTTCCCTCGAGAGAGTCGGATCCTGGGGCTGTCGCCGAACTGCATGCGGCCGTTGCCGCAGCGATTGCCGCAGCGACTTCCGCAGCGATTGCCGCAGCGATTTTCGCAGCGATTGCGGAAAGCCACGCATGCCCCATGCTGCAACCCCCGGCCTCTCACGCGCCTCAAAAGGGCTCTCGACACGCGAATCCGGGCAGGCTAAGATGCGTTGGCAGGTTTGAGATCGCAGCGAAGTGCGCGGCAAATCCGCGTACACGTCGCGAGCAGTGGTCAGCAACCTGGTGCAATAACGACCGGTCTGTATTCCTTGCGAAGGAGTTTCCGCATGGCAGCGCTCATCGAACGCCATAACCCCTCGGAGCGACAGCAACGCTTCCGCGAGGACTATCGATCCAGCATTCACCCCGCCTACAACGGCATTGTTCACATTGGGGTGATCTACCTGATCGGCGCATTGGTGATCAGCCTGTGTATCAGCCGTCTCGAGGCCGCTTCCTGGGAGTGGTTACTTGTCCTCCCGGTCTTTCTGGTCTCCAACCTCTTCGAGTGGTGGATCCACAAGAATGTTATGCACCGTCTCAACGACGTCTGGGCGCTCAGGGCCATCTACGACCGGCATACCCGCCAGCATCATCAGTACTTTACCGACAACGAGATGACGGTTGACTCCACCCGCGAGTGGCGAATCGTGTTCTTTCCCTGGCGTGCCCTGTTCAGTTTCATGGGTATGGGTCTGCCGTTTGCGTGGTTACTTGCCCAGGTCCTCAATCCGAACGCAGGCTATATCCTGATGGTGACCATCGTGGGACAGTACCTGATCTACGAGACCTTTCATTATTGTTGTCATGTGAAGGATAACTGGTTTGTTCGGAACATGCCTTTCGTAAATACTATAAGAAGACATCATACAGCTCATCATAACTACGGGATCATGATGAGCCACAACATGAACCTCACCTTTCCAATCGCCGACTGGCTGATGGGCACAAGCGATCTCGACCGTGGGCTTGCTGGTACCGTTTTCAACGGATACAACGAGGATCATGTCAAGGCCGAATTGTTGCCCCTCATCGAGAGGTTTCGCAGGCCCGATGCGCCGGTGGGACTCGACGGCCCGCAGGACGGGAGGGGCGCGCTCACGGTGTGAGGTGGCGGCGATGGCGACGGCGACTGCGTGTCCCACACACTGCAGGTTCGTCGCTCTTTCGGAGGTCCCCGCACCGGCTGGTTCGAGGGCTTCGCAGTGCATGGTTTGTGAAGGGTTCCCGGCGAATCGAGATTAACAAGGTCTGGCGGCCCGCGTCGACCATTCGTTCAAATCAATCAGGAGACATCGATGGAAAAGCGTGATTTCATCAAGGCCGGGGCGGTAGGCACTCTCGCGCTTCCCGTGCTGGCACAGGCGCAGGCAGGACCGAACTACACATGGAAGATGGCCACCGGATGGCCCGGTGGACCATTGATGGACATCGGATCGAAGGCATTCGCGGACCGTATTGGTCAGCTTTCCGGCGGGCGCTTCAAGATTCAAACCTTTCCAGGTGGCGCGCTGGGTAACGCTCTCCGGGTGCCCGAGACCGTCAAGAACGGGGTGGCTGAGTGTGGGCACACCTGGATGGGTTGGGACTGGGGAAAGGATCCCGCCACGGTTCTTTTCGGGGGCTACGCCGGTTCAATGGACAGTGAACGAATGCTGCACTGGCTCTACGCGGGGGGCGGAGAGGCGATGCAGAAGCTTCACCGGGACGAAAAGGAAGGTGTGGTCTCGATACCGCTTTTCATCCGTACCGCAGAAGCATTCCTGCACTCGCGCAAGGCCGTGCGGTCGCTGGCAGACCTCAAGGGACTGAAGTTGCGAACCGCAGGCGCGTGGCTTGAGATGGCCAAGGACCTTGGCGCCGCCCCGGTCACGACCGCCGGGGGTGACGTCTATCCCATGCTGGAGCGTGGTGCGATTGATGCAACCGAATGGGGAACCCTGTGGGAAAACATTTCGATGGGTTTCCACAAGATTGCCAAATATGTGATTATCCCTGGGGTACACCAGCCTTGCGCGCCCTTCGAACTGGTGATCAACAAGGAGATCTGGTCGAAGATGCCCCCTGCCGACCAGCAACTGGTTCAACTGGTTGCACGCCTCGTGACCTATGACTCCTGGATCCGGGTGGGCGCAGAAGACGCCAAGGCGCTTGATTTCTTCAAGAAGGCCGGTAACGAGATCATTGAACTCGACGTCGAAGTGCAAAAGCAGGCGCGCAAGATCGGTCTTGATTGGGCTCAGAAGACCGCCCAGAAAGACCCGGGTTTCGCCAAGATCCTGAAGAGTCAGATCGATTTCGAGAAGGAATGGGAGGGCGCAGAACGCTGGCGCACCATTCGCGGTTGAGCCCGCGTGGGCCAGCCCCGAGAGGAGCTGTTGCGGTCAGGTCTGCTGGTGCGGGGCATCGAGCAACTGAGCCAGGCGGTGGGAATCGCTGGCGCGATGCTTCTTGTCCCACTCGTTCTGGTAACCTGCTACGAAGTTGTTGCGAGGTATGCCTTCGGTGCCCCAACGATCTGGGCCTACGAGATCGGTTACATGCTCACAGGAGCCCATTTCCTGCTGGGCATGGCATTTACCCTCCGTGCGGGGGAACACATCCGCATTGATGTATTCAGCGGGAAGTTCTCATCGAAGACGCGCGCCTGCATTGATCTGTTGGGTTATGCAGTCGTTTTGCCGCTCACGATCTGGGTCGCACTGCACCTCTTGCGATACTTCACCAACGGCCTCTCGTCGGGAGAACGCAGCGGCGCATCGGCCTTCAACATGCAGGTCTGGCCGTTCAGGCTGATTTTTTTCACCGCGTTTGCGCTTCTCGCACTTCAGGTGATTGCAGAGGTGCTCAAACTCCTGGGTTGCCTGCGTGCTGCGCACACGCGATGATCGATTCGCTTCCCTTTTTCATGTTGCCGGTGGCTTTTCTGCTCATGTTCATGGGGTTCCCGGTGGCTTTCTGCATGATGATCACCGCCGTGGTTTTCGGCCTCATGGTGTTCGGCGACCGGGTTGTGTTCCAGTTCATCGAGAAGATCGATGATCTGTCATCCAATTTTGTGCTGGCGGCGGTACCACTCTTTGTCTTCATGGGATCGATGCTTGAGCGTTCGGGCATCGCAGAGCGACTTTTCGAGGCTATTCATATCTGGACGCGTCGCCTGCCGGGGGGACTTGCCCTTGCCACAGTGATCATGTGTATCCTCTTTGCCGCATCGTCGGGGGTGATCGGTGCCACGGAGTCGGTTGTCGGCCTCTTGACCATCCCTGTGATGCTCCGCTACGGCTACGATCGCGGAATGATTGCGGGCACCATCTGCGCTGGCGGGTCACTCGGCACGATCATCCCGCCCTCTGTTGTGGCAGTGGTCCTGGGCCCGCTCGCCGATCTTTCGGTGGGCGACATTCTCTACGGCATGGCTTTCCCTGGACTGGTGATGGCGGGCCTTTATCTCGTCTACATTTTTTTCAGGTGCCTCGTGAGTCCCGAATTCGGTCCCGCGATTCCGCCCTCGCCGAACGACCCAGGGTTCGCAGACAAGTTGCTGATCACTGCGCGCAATCTGCTGCCCCCGGTTGTACTGATTTTTTCAGTGCTGGGATCCATCCTTCTGGGGTGGGCCTCGCCCACGGAAGCCGCGGCGATTGGCGCATTAGCCTCCGTGGCACTCACGATGCTTTATCGGACCTTTTCCGTAAGTGCCTTGTTCGAGGCGCTGATCAAGACGTTGAAGGTTACCTCGATGATCATGACCGTATTGCTCGCCGGAACGCTTTTCACGGGGGTCTTCATCGGTGCGGGCGGAATCAATGCGGCCAGCCAGTTGATTGGACATTTGCAGTTGACACCCTGGACCCTGCTTGCGCTCATGATGGCCATCGTGTTCCTTGCGGGGTTCTTCCTGGATTGGATCTCGATCGTTCTGATTTTTGTGCCTCTTTTCACGCCGCTGGCGAAACTTGCCGGGTTTGATCCGGTCTGGTTTTGCGTCCTGTTTCTGATCATGATCCAGACCAGTTATCTCACTCCACCGATGGCGCCGGCGATCTTCTATTTGCGCGCGGTAGCGCCTCCCGAAATCACGATTCAGCACATGTATCGGGGCGTTGTCCCATTCATTGTCCTGCAACTCCTCACGCTGGTGATCACGATGGCATTTCCGGTGCTCGTAACCTGGTTGCCTTCCCAGATGCTTCAATTTCGCTAATTGTGCAAAGGAGTAAATTCACATGACCCCCGAGCAGATCCTTGCGTTGCCGCCTCGAGTCCTCAGTCAGGCTCAGCGCGAGGCTTACTTCGCCGAGGGCTATCTCCTTCTCGAATCAGTGATCGGGGAGGAATGGCTGTCTGTTTTGCGTGCTGCCACCGAGGAAATGGTGGAGCGATCCCGCAGTGTTTCAACTTCGGATTCGATTTTCGATCTTGAGCCGGGCCACCGACCCGAGGCTCCGAGGCTAAGGCGTGTGTCAAACCCGGTCGAACACCATCCTGCCTACTGGAGTTACCTGAATGAATCGATCGTACCGGAGATCGTTGCAGACCTCGTCGGACCCGATGTGAAGTTCCACCATTCAAAGCTCAACTTCAAATGGGCCGGAGGCGGCGAGGAAGTGAAGTGGCACTACGACATCAGTTTCTGGCCGCATACCAACTACTCTCCGCTCACGGTTGGTACCTACATTCATGATTGCGGCCTCGACAACGGTCCATTGATGGTGCTGCCACGAAGTCATCAGGAAATCGAGCCCTTGCTCAGCCAGTTCGACGCTCAAGGGCGGTGGACCGGGTGCCTCAGCGATGAGGATGTGTCTGGGCTACCGATGCACAAGGCTGTAGTGCTTCCCGGAGCTGCGGGTTCGCTCACCCTGCATAACTGCCGCACCTTGCACGCATCGCCAAAGAACCTCTCGGATACTGGCCGCCCGCTGCTGCTCTACACACTTACATCAGCGGATGCGTTTCCCTACACCGTAAACCCGATCAGGCCGAAGCACGATCAATTCATGATCCGCGGTCGGCGTGCTGCCTGGGCCCACCACGATCCAAGGCCCTGCCTCATTCCACCGGATTGGTCGGGCGGCTACACCTCGATCTTTGCACTGCAGCAAAACCAGGAGGTGGCGCATGCGGCGCAATGATGGCCAGCTGCGTGGTTGAAAGCGCCCTCGCGAAACGTTGAAGAGCGGGCGTACGGTTTTTCCTTGCCCATACCCTATCAGGCTGATGCCCATGAACCCAGGTTTTGTTGAGCGCCAGCAGGCACTTGCCGGCCTCTTTCGTGCGCTGCATCACGGTCCGGAAACGCTCGTGCTCGGAAGTGTCTGGGATGTTGCAAGTGCGGTCGTGTTCCAGCGCGCAGGCTTTGCCGCATTGGGTACCTCGAGCGCCGGGGTTGCCTTCAGTGAGGGATACCCCGACGGTGAGCAGATAAGCCGTGACACGATGCTGATGGCTGTCCAGCGGATCGTCCGTTGTGTACAGATTCCCGTGAGCGCAGACATGGAGGCGGGCTTTGGCGCAACTCCTGAGGCGGTGGCCGAAACCTGTCTGTTACTGCTCGAGACTGGGGCGGTGGGGGTAAATCTTGAAGATTCAAACGCCGACTCGATCCGGAAAGGCACCCTCACGGACTTTGCTCTTCAGGTGGAGAAGATCAGGGTTGTCCGGGCGAAGGCTCAACGCTTCGGGGTGGAGCTCTTCATCAACGCCCGTACCGATGCGCATCTGCTGAATCTCTGGGATGAGGAAACGCGAACCGCAGAATCCATTCGCCGCGGGCAGGCGTATCTTCACGCCGGAGCAGACGGGGTTTTTGTTCCCGGGGTTTGCGATCCGAACCTGATCGGCGCGCTTGTTGGTGCCTTCCAGGGTCCGCTCAATGTTCTTGCAACCCCAGGCTGTCCGCCGGTCAGCGTACTCAGGCGACTCGGCGTTCGAAGGGTATCGCAGGGATCAGGGCCCTCCCGTGCCTGCCTTGCGCTCACGATGCGGATCGCATCGGAACTGCGGGAGTTGGGCACCTACGCGGCCTTCCAGCAGGAATCCGTTGCCTACCCGAAGGCCAATGCCCTTTTCGCAGCGTTGGGGCCCAGTCGACCATAACGTTACGGACAGGTCGCGCGAAACCGCGACCTGATCCGTTTGTTGGAACTACCCGCTTCAGGGCTCCTGCCTCCGTTGGCCATGGAAGCCAGCTCCGGGCCCCGGGGTTTCAGTCACCCATGGCAGGCTGTGCCTCCGACCGGTTCGGCTTGATGCCGGCGAGGGTGAGTGCCCATCCGCCAAGGATCGAGACAAGACCGAAAATCAGGATGCCCTCCGGGAGCGCGTTGGATCCGGCGACCAGCGGCAAAGTCATGAGCGTGACCACCCCGGCCACCGTCAGGCTGCCGCCCAGGATCTTCTTGAAGGAGTCGGGCGTGGCGAGTTCTTTTTTCATGGTTAGTATCCGTTGAGTTGACTACAATCGGTGTAAACATTCGGTGAACGGGGGTTCACCGCGCTGAGCCGGGCAAAAAGAGCTGGACACATCCGGTTTTTCGGTTTACCGTGCGACTCATGGATCGCACCG
>VGHO01000118.1 GCA_016868175.1 Betaproteobacteria bacterium | reverse complement strand
CAACCCAGGCAATCAGGTGCAGCGCTGGGCGAATTCGGTGGCGGTCCGGGTGGCAATGCTCGCCCCGTGCACAGTGATGCTGGTGAAACTCGAGATCGACCCTGGAGGGTAGCGGCAGCAGCGGTTCCGGCTTGTCGGTCAAACGGCATTCTCCAACAATGATCCGATCCCATACAAACCGCAGTGCAGCATGAATCTGGTGCGAGACCGTCAAGCGTTTCCAGCGACAACTCGGCACAGGCTGATTCGACGCAGTGACCACCACCGTTGAACGCGATGCAGCCACCGCAGCGCCCGAGGGCTCAACCGGGGATGAGCAACTCTCCGGGGTCTTCCCGGATGAGCCGTTGCTGCCGACCTCAGTCCGGCTGCACGCCGCCCGCTGCCGGGTCGCGATGGGTCGCCCGGCGAAGTCCCCAGAGTACCCCGGCAATGAGCAGTGTGATCCCCGACAGGCTGACTGCATCGGGTATCTCTTCCCGCCATGCATACACGTACACGAGCGCAAAGATACCCTCGAACACAATCAGCATCCCCGCAGTGCCGGCAGGCAACCGGGTACTTGCGTGATTCCAGAGCCAGGTCCCGAGCCAGGAGGCGAGCAAGCCGAGGAGCAGCATGGCACCGATGAAGCTCAGGGGATTCGGGCCCCACAGCAGCCGCCATGGATCCGGCGAATGTCTCGCAGGATCGAGCCACAGGCTCGCCACGACAACAAGCGAAGCAACACCGGCAAGCCCGAAGGTGGCAAGGCCTTGCGCAGTCGCCCATGCCTGCGCGGTGAGATGCCTGCGACGCTGAAGCCACAGCGCGTTGCGGATCGGGTACCAGGTCCAGCATGCGAGCGCACCCAGCCCGAGGAGGGCGCCCTGCGCGAGCGCAGTACGGTTGCGCGGATCCTCCGAAGCCATCGACGCAGGGAGCTTCTCCCACTCCTGGCGGTAGACCAGCAGCAAGCCAGCGACGATCGCGAGCATCGGCAGACCCATCCCGCGCAGGCTCTGTCCGGGGTTTCCGTCAACGCGTGCAATCGCCGCAGCGAGTGGAATGACCAGGGGAAGCGTGGCGATGATCAGGGTGGCGAGCGGACCGCCGCTACGCTGGATTGCTGCCGCAAGCAGCAGGTAATAGAGCAGGTTTCCAACGGCGGCGAGCCTCAGGGCCTCGACCCAGTCGGCCCGGTCGAGTCGGCGTAGTCGGTCGACTTGCCACAGGGCGATCGCAGCGGCAACAACGCCAAAGGCAAGGTAGCGGCCAAGCGCGAGAGCCAGCGGCCCGTAGTCGGGTAGCGCAAGCGGAGCCACGAATACGAGTCCCCAGAGCATGCCTGCAAGCACGCCGCAGGAAACCCCGTGCCAGGGTGCAGTGGCTGCTCCGCCTTTCCCGTGTAAGGTTGATGCCACAATGGGTTTCCGATTTGATCCTTTGCTGACGAACCCGAGGCTATCACTGTGGATGAGGTGCGTTGCGATGTGCTCGTCATTGGTGCCGGTCCGGCAGGATCAGCCTGTGCCATGACCCTTGCGGCGCGGGGCTGTGCGGTCGTGATGGTGGATCAGCATACGTTCCCGCGCGACAAGGTCTGTGGCGATGCCTTGATTCCCGACGCGATACAGGCGTTGCGGCGGCTCGGGGTGCTTGAGCAGGTTCTCGCCGAGGCCTGGAAGCCGCAGCAGGTACGCTGCATCGCGCCGAGCGGACGCAGCGTGGACTTCGGCGCCACGCTCGCCGTCTTGCCGCGTCGGCGTCTTGATCTGCTGCTTGTTGAGGCTGCCATCAACCGGGGTGCGCGTTTTCTTTCCGGCCTGCGCTTTGTGCAACCCGTGGAAGCAGCCGCGGTCGGGGGCCGGGTGGTGGGGGCGGATTTTCAGCCCAGCGACCAGCGCAATGCCCACCTTCACCCAGTAGAGCGGGTTCGCGCGCGGCACACTGTGCTTGCCACGGGGGCATCGACTGCGTCACTGCTCGCTGCCGGCATGGCAACCCGACGTGAGGCAAGTGCGATGGCGGCGCGCCTCTATGTGCAATGGGATTCCAGGCGGAACGATCACGACACCGCAAGCCAGGGGGGCGCTCTGCAGGTGATCTGGAACAAGGGCCTCAGCCCGGGCTACGGCTGGATCTTTCCGGGGCCCAGGGGCGTTTACAACCTCGGGGTGGGCACCTTTCAGTCGCAGCCGAACGCCGATCCCAAGGCGCGGAATCTGCGGGAGATGTTCACTGGTTTTGTTGCAGGGAACGCGGTCGCCCATCGCCTGCTCCAGGAGGGCAGTGTGCTCGGTCGGCTCAAGGGAGCACCCCTGCGCAGTACACTTGGTGGCGCGCGCTGGTGGCGTCCTGGCATGCTCGTATGCGGTGAGGCTGCGGGTAGCACCTATGACTTCACCGGCGAGGGGATTGGCAAGGCTCTCGAGACCGGGATGCTTGCCGCAGAAGCGATCGTTGCGGGCATGTCACGTCAGGGCGCGGGGGAGGACCCAGGCCCGGCGTATGCGGCCTCGCTCGAGGGGTTGCAAACCCGGTTCGAGCTTTATCAGCGGGGCAATCTCATCAATCGCAGTCCCTGGATCGCAGAAGTGCTCGTCGGTCTTGCCCGCGCAAGTCCCCGCCTGCGAACGCGGATGGGTCTGCTGCTGGAGGAGAAGATCACTCCGGATGCGCTTTTGTCGGCGATGGGGCTGCTCCGGATGATGTGCGCGCGGAATCTACAGGGTTGACTTTACAGGGATGACGACATGATCGAGATCAGCGAGGCACAGTTTGAACGGGAGGTGATCGAAACCTCTCACCGGCTACCGGTCCTGGTGGACTTCTGGGCCCCCTGGTGCGGGCCTTGCCGGACGCTTTCGCCCGTGCTTGAGAGGCTCTCGTTGGCGCTCCAGGGTGAAGTGAGCATGGTGAAGGTCAATGCCGACCATGCACCGAAGCTATCGCAGCGCTACGGCGTGCGTAGTATCCCCATGGTGCTTCTCTTTCGCGCCGGAAGGGTTGTGGACCAGTTCACGGGCGCAAAGCCAGAGGCTCAAATACGCAGTTTCATCCAGCCGCATCTGCCACGTCCCGAGGATGCGGATCTGGTTGCGGCACGCCGTCTGCGTGAGCAGGGCGATCTGGAAGCGGCGGCACACGCCTTTGAACGCGTGCTCGCGGTGAACCCCGGTCATCTCGCAGCGCGGAGTGAATGGGTCTACTGTCTTCTCGAGTCGGGTTGCTACAGCGAGGCTGCAAACGCTTTCGAGCCTCTCAGGTCGGCTCTCCACGCCGATCCTTCGCTGAGCGATGCGCGCATTGCGACTCTCGCAGTCTTCGTGGAGGCTGGTCAGGCGCTGCAGGCCGCCAGGCTCGCCGAGGGCGCCGAAGCCGTACCCAATCGCGAAGCCGCAGCCAGCCCCGAAGCCGTGCCCAATCGCGTAGCTGCAGCCAGCCCCGAAGCCGTGCTCAGTCGCGAAGCTGCAGCCAGCCCTGAAGCCGTGCCCAACACCGAGGGCACCCTGGAGGGGCGTCTGCTGGCTGCCCAGCGACACATGCTCGCGTCACGGTGGCGGCCGGCAATCGATCTTCTGCTCGGGATCCTGTCGGAAGACCGCAAATTCTCTCCCGACCGGATCCGCAAGAGTCTGCTCGCGATCTTTGCGCTTTGCCCGGATCAGGCGCTCGTTGGGCAATCGCGCAGACGCTTGAGTTCTCTCCTGAACTAGCAAGGTATCGGGGATTTGAGCGCAGCCCCGGTGATCAACCCGGCTGCGCTTGCGCATGTCCTGCTGCGAAGCGGTTGGCTTCCTCAAGCCCTTCGAGCGCATTCCAATGCCTCGATCGCCCGCTTCGGCCGTTGTAGGGAAGAGCCGATCACGACCCACCCAGATCCGCCACCACCGACGTTTTCAGGGCCCTGCGGTGCTCACCGGCTTGATTGGCATCTGCGCCTTGCGGCGCGCCATGCAGTGCGCGCAAATGAAGCGGCGCACGCCTCCGCGCGTCATGACCCATTTGCCCTGAGATTCGTCGCGATCCACCCGACAGCTCGAGCAGAACCGTTGTTTGATTGTTTGTTGCATCGCACCGATCCGCTTGAATCATCCTGAGCGTGCTTCGCCCCGCGCCAGCCCCAACGTCCATACAGTATGCCTCATTCGGGAATGCCACCTTTGCTACTCCGGGGAGCCGCGGTGTTCGCGGTGCAGGTCAGGGGAGGTCTTGGATTTTCGCTGGGTCTCCTCGATAATGCGGTCTGACCTGTTTGGCCCCAACCTCCCGTCCAGCTGGAGTGATTGCTCATGCATCCGAAAGCCAGAATTCGCCACTACGAAGCCGCTATCGAGCAGTATGAGCAGGCGATTGCCGCCTACCGCGAGGCGATCGACCTGGCTGGCAAGGACGACGCTGGCGCCTTGCATCTGGCTTCCTACCGTGCCCGTAAACACCGGGTGGAAGCCGACCGCCTGATCGCGGTTGCCGAGCAGACCGAGGCCCCCCCACTGGTAGAGCGTATCGCCGAGCGCGAGGAGAAGTCCTCCCGGGCAGCTTTTGGGAAACTCACAGTCTTCACCGTGGGAGTGATCGCAGTGGTCCTTCTCGCGATCGTGGCCGGGACAACCGGCGATCTGAGCAAGACCTGGAAGACCACCGACCCCGGCGAGTTTGCCAAGTCGGTCCAATACCCCCGTGAAACGAAATGAGGCATGAGCCTGCGGCAGTGGAGCCTGCGTTCGTCGCGTCCGCACCGGTGGCCTCAGCCACCGATCTCAGCCAGCGATTGAAGGCCAGGACCGCTACTCGCTTCTGAAGGTCACCACATGGTCGGCATCGAGCCGGATCCCGATCGCCTCGCCGTGATCATGGTTGTGGTGGCTTGGGACCAGCGTGAGTACTTCCGAGCCGGAGGCGAGCCGAAGCGTATAGAGGAACTGCGCACCGCGGAAGGCCTTGCGGACAATCTCACCAGTCACGGGGGAGGCGTCGTCGTGCACGATGTCATCGGGACGCAGAAGCACCATCAGTGATCCATCGAAGGCAGCACAGACGCTGGCCATCGCCAGGTCGGAAGGGTCGCGGATTGGCAACTCACCGATTTCGGTGATCAGCAGACTGAGCCCGTTGCGCTGGGAGAGGCGACCCTGGAGAAAGCATCCCTGGCCCACAAAATTGGCCACGCGTCTTGAGCGAGGCTGGTGATAAAGGCGCCAGGCGGTATCCCACTGTTCAACTCTGCCGGCCAACATGACGCCGACCGAATCCGCAAGTGCAAAGGCCTCATGCTGGTCGTGTGTGACCAGCAGTGCGGTGGTGCCATCCCTCTTCAGAAGATCCCTCAGGTCCATCGCAAGGCGCTCGCGCAAGGTGGGGTCGAGATTGGAGAAGGGCTCGTCGAGCAGGAGCAAGTGCGGTCGCGGAGCGAGGGCGCGGGCGAGTGCCACCCGCTGTTGCTGTCCGCCGGAGAGTTCGTGGGGGTAGTGGGATTCGAATTCGGCGAGTCCAACGAGCTCAAGAAGGTCCAGACACTGGATGTGCGCGGCCTCTCGCGACAAACCCCGCAAGCCGAAACCCACGTTCTGGATCACGTTCAAATGAGGAAAGAGCGCGTAGTCCTGAAAAACGATGCCCACTTTGCGTCGCTCGGGGGGCACGGTCACCGACGGGGTGGATACCCGCGTGTCGCGGATGAATACTTCGCCCTGCTCCACCGCCTGGAAGCCCGCAATCGTTCGCAGCACCGTGGTCTTTCCGGAGCCCGACGCGCCAAGCAAACAGCCGATCGCGCCGTCGTCGAGCTCAAAGCTCAGCCGATCGAGCACGCTTCGGCGGGCCGTACCCTCGCCATAGGACACGCTCACCTGCTCGAGGCGAAGGGCCTTGAGCCTGGCTGCAGATGCGTGCTTCATCGTGCCGCGCTCGGGGATTCCACTGGGATTCGGGATCGTCTGACGGGTCGATGATAGGCTACCTGCGATCGACGCCAGCAGAGCTGGAAGCCTTGAGTGCCCCGATGCGCAAACTGCTTGTTTCCCCTGTCACATCAGTCGCGATGCCATGGCTCATGGGTATTGGTGTGTCGCTTCCAGTGGTTGCGCTCGGTCTCCTGGCAGCAGGAATCAATCCCACCGAGGTGTCAACCGCGGCCGACGCAGTCAGCATTGCGTCTGACCGTGCCTTAGGTGAAGGATCCTCCAGTGGAGCAGTGCAAACCGGCGACAACTGGTTGCTGGTTGCGCACTTGTTCGACCATGTTCTTGCGCGCTATGCCTGGACCACCTTCGAGGTGGCTGCAATTGCGCTTGCAGTGGCAGCTTCGATCGGTGTGCTCAGTGGCTGGCTGGTGGCCGCCTACAACTTCCCTGGTCGAAGCTGGATGTCCTGGGCGCTCCTTTTGCCGCTTGCGATGCCAGCCTATGTGATGGGCTTCGCCTACACCGACTTTCTCGACGTGTCCGGAACCCTCCAAACCCGGCTTCGCGGCTGGTTGGGCTGGGAACTTGGTCGCGACCCTGCGGTCAGCGTACGCTCTGCCGTAGGCGCCGGCATTTGCCTCGGGCTTGCCCTTTACCCCTACATCTACATGCTGGCTCGTGGCGCATTCGCCGAACGTAGCGCCTCGCTGGGCGAGGCGGCCCGCAGCCTTGGCCTGCCGGCCTGGAGTGTCTGGCCCCGGGTGATCTGGCCGATCGCGCGTCCGTCCGTGGCGGCGGGCTCGGCGCTCGTCCTCATGGAGGTGCTCGCAGATTTCGGAACCGTGAGCTACTTTGCAACCGACACCCTCACCGCCGGAATCTACAGGGCCTGGCAGGGCCTTGGCGACAAGATCAGCGCGGCGCGTCTCGCGGTGATGCTCCTGGTGCTGGTCGGACTCGCAGTCTGGATGGAGCGCCGGCAGCGGGCCCGCCGTGTGCTGGCCGCCCGCGCCTGGCGGCCAGCACAAGTGCATCACCTCCGGGGAGGGGTGGCGCTTCGCGCCAGTGTGCTTTGTGCGCTGCCGATTCTCGCGGGATTCGTGTTGCCGGTTGCGATCCTGATCGAGGCGCTGGCGCCGCTCGAAAGCGGGCAATGGAGTCGGCTGGTGGATTGGCTCGGACACTCGCTGCTTCTTGCCATTCTCACCGTGCTGTGTGTGATTCCGGCAGCAGTCCTGCTTGCCTACTGTGGTCGCCTCAGACCCATGGCCTCGGTCAGGGTTGCCACCGCAATGGCCAACGCCGGTTATGCACTACCAGGCGTTGTGCTCGGTGTGGGCATCCTTGCCTCCGCATCGTGGTTCCGCATCTGGTTTCCAGAGATCAATCCATTGGGAACTCAGGGACTTGCGACAGGTATCTTTCTTTTGCTGTATGCCTACGGGGTACGCTTCTTTTCGGTGGGATTCCAGGGCATCGAGGCCTCGCTCAAGCGCATTTCCACTTCCATGGACCAGAGCGCACAGTCGCTCGGTCACAACCCTGTTCAGGTGCTTCGGCGAATCCACTGGCCATTGCTAAGGCCAACGGTGACTGCCTGCTCGCTGCTCGTCTTCGTGGATGCGCTCAAGGAACTCCCTGCCACGCTCGTTCTTCGCCCCTTCAACTTCGATACGCTGGCGGTTGTGGCCTACCAGTTTGCATCGGATGAGCGCCTTGGCGAAGCAGCCTGGCCTTGCCTGTTGATCGTTGGTCTGGGCCTGTTGCCGATCTGGTGGCTCGCGCGGGTTCAGCGCGAGCGCTCCGTGTTATAGTTGAAGAAGCAGGCGGTTAGCTCAGCTGGTTAGAGCGTTGCGTTGACATCGCAAAGGTCGTTGGTTCGAGTCCAATACCGCCTACCACCATCGACAGAGTGGCGGCATCGCACTCAACTCTGGCGTGGCTTAACCGGTGTGTGAGCGATCCAACCCACCGCGTTGTAGCTTTCACCAGGTTCGTACCCTGCTGTTTGAAGCCACTACGCGTGCTCACGCCCCGCGAGCGGCATCATCCCCAATCCGATCCTCTGATGCTTCACGGAAGACCTCCTCGAGCGTCGACGCGCGCAACACCACCACCGACAGATGCCGGAGCGTTGCGATGCTCGCCACCACCAGGCGTTGCTGCACCCAATCGGGAAGGGTGCCGAACTTCGCCTTGAGCAGATCCTGCAGCAAGGCTCTCGAGGCCTCTCGCTGACCTTGCTCGATCCCCATCCTGATCCCGGTGTGGGTAGAGACCTTGATCATCGTGTTGTAGTCCT
>VGHO01000117.1 GCA_016868175.1 Betaproteobacteria bacterium | reverse complement strand
CGGGATCGCAGCAGAGCGCATGCCGTTGCTGGTCTCAAGAAGTCCCACGCGGCCTGGGGGAACAGGCAGGGGAACAGCGCAGACTCTCTCGCAAGTTTTTTTCAATTAGAGCAACAGCTTAGGTCGCCATGTATCCCATCAGCCACCCCATCCCAGCGTTTCATCCGGTCGCATGCCTTTCCGACCTTCCCGCCAGATCCACGACTTGAGCAGTCGCTTGAGTCAGGAAGGTGTTTGCCGTCCCACGGCAGAGCAGCGCAAGCAGGGGAGCATGTAGGGAAAGCAATGGCGTTTGTCATGCCATTTGGAATTCTTCTTCCCCTGTGCTCACCGACAAGCCGCGCAGGAACGCGTCCTGCCCAGAGGGCAAGGCTAGCGTACGGTTTGGGGCCAACGCCAGCTTCGAGGCAATCGCGCGCGGGTTCCACGCGATCAGGAAGGTCGGCTGGAGCGATCACTGCGCCAGGCGCTGGACGGAGCGCCTCGAGATAGACGTGTTCCCCTGGCTGGGCAAGCTTCCGCTTTCCCCGATCGGCGCACCGATGCTGCTGCAGACGCTGTCGGCGCTGCTCTTCCAGCCGCCAGGGAACATCCGGAAGATGGCATGGGCCGAGCTGTGGACCTCTCCAACCCGGGCACCATCATCCGCTGGCGGCGCGAGGCGCCGGTGCCCCTGGTGGTGAAGGCCGTGGAGGAAGCCGCCGCGACCGAGGGCGTGGCCCCCAAGGCTGTGTGGCACAACGGCGCGAGGCTCGCCAGGTCACTGGCGGTGCATCGGCAGGGCCTGTGGGCGTGATCACGGCGCGATGAAGTCGCTGCCGTCCGGCCCCTATACTTTCCGTGCAGTTTCAGCTTCTGGCGGAAGTGAAACAATGTGGGGCTGCCCCTGGGGCGGTTGTCACCTGAGTGGCACCCAGCATCGCCTGGCAACACCCCTTGCGCGGATTGCCTTGGCGGCACCTCGTGCCCACCACCCGTGAGCCACCCCGCGTCGCACCTGTCGTTCCGTTTCCGGTGGTTGGCTCTTCGCCCACTTCGTCCCCTCACCATCCCTGGACTCGTCCCCGCCCACTTCGTCCCTTCACCGTCCCTGGCCGCGTCCCCGCCCACTTCGTCCTTGCGATGTCCTCGTCCCCGTCCACAACCGTGATCTGCTGTCCGGCGCTGCAAGATGCCGCGATGAGCACGCTTTCGCACCGGATCCGGTCCTGGATCGGGCCCTGTCAGGTCTGGGAGCATCAGGATCTCGGCAGCATGGAGGCCAACGTGGCGCGACTCGACGCGGTGGTCCATGCGGTCGGTCCGGTGCGCTGGGTGGGTTCCGGGCTTGGCGCTGCGCTTGGCTACTGGCTCGGCTGCCGGCGCGAGGGCAGTATCCGGGGTGTGGAGCTCTTCGGGCCCTTCCTCGGCTGGAACGCGCCTTTCTTTCAGACCACCCGCAACGCACGGGTAGGTCTTGCCGAGTGGGCACTGAAACTTTCACGGCACGAATGGTCGGCTGTATTCGGCATCCTACTGCCCTCGCCCGCGGCGCTCGCGCGGCGGAGAGACGATATCGTGCCCTGCATGGCCTGGCGTGAGATTGCCGGCTACACGGATTCGCTGGACTTCGTGCAGATGACGATGCACTATGCGAAGGGTACCCGTCTGTGGCTCAATCGGCTCGACCCTGACCTTCAGACCGAGCGGGCCGCCTACCAGATCCGGGCGATGAATCCGCATGTGAGCGTGGAGATCGACCGGTGGGACTCGGGTGCCTTTCCCGACCTGCTGGTGGAGACCATGGGGGCAAAGACGTGGACATGAGCGCTGGCCTCACGCAGACCGACTACACGGTCATGCTGGTGCTGCTGTTGCTGCTGTCTGCCGTCGGTCTGGTCTGGCTTGGAGCCTTCCTGCAGCGACGCGGCGAGCACGACGGGCGGGCTCAGGGCGGCCGGGCCTTCAAGGGTGCAGGCCCCGCGCCTGGCGGCACTGCTGGAGGTGGTGCGGGGAGTGTTTTCGGGGGCGGTGCTGCGGGTGGTTCTGGCGGGAGTGCCGCGGGAGGTTCCGGGAGCGGTGTGGCGGAAGGTTCCGGGAGCGGCGCCGGTACCCACAACGGTGTTGGCGGGGATTCCACCAATTCCGCAACCGCTGGCGCCAGCGCTGCGGGCGATGCGCGAAGGGGTCTTTGGCGCGGTGAGGGCTTGCGGTTTGGCGGCTTCGGAGCCCCGATGCCGCACAGCAGTGCCGAGCAGATCGTGCGGCGCATGGAGCAAAGCCTCACGGATCTGCAGCGCCAACTCAACCTCGACCTGGCCCAGTTGCAGGCGTCGATGAAAGCCGAGCGTCACGACCTCGAGCGGCATGTGGCAAGGGTTCGGCAGATGGCGAGCGACCACAAGCTCGCACTCACGCTCTTTGAGCTCTTCGACGCCCTCAAGGCCCTGCCCAGGAAGACCACCGAGGCGCAGGAGATCGACCGCGCGTGGCACGGCCAGGTGGGGATCGAGCCCGACGACATCCTGCTGCCCGAAGAGGAAAGCGATCCTTGGAAGATCTACTTCAAGTTGTCGGGCGTCTGGTATCTGCTGCGGGTACTCGACAGGAAATACAGTCGAATCGATTATTATGAGATCGCGCTGCATGACGAGGACGGCCGACTGCTTGCCGAACTCAGGGCGCGCCCGGATGCCGCGCGCACCAGGCTCGACAAGGAGTATGTGTCGAGTCTGCATGTAGGACCCTGGTTGTCGGAGTTCATCGCGCTGCGCTTGCGCATGGATCACCGTTTGCAGAGGACCTTGATGGAAGCCGCCTCGCGCGACGTGGAGTCGATGCGTCGAAGCTTCCGCGTATTGCCAGTGGGGAAGAAAGTTGAAACTGCCAGCGATTGAATTACCTGCGAGCCTGGGCAAGATCCCCGGCCTTTCCCGATTCGTGAAGGCGAAGGATGGCGCGGCCGGCGCTGCGCACGGAGCCAGTGGGGCCAAGGGCGGTGCAAAGGGGCATGGCGCTGGCGCTCCTTCGCATGAGCAGCAGGTGATCGGACGGCTCGATCTCACCCAGAAGGGCTTTGCAGTGCTTGCGATCGTGCTCATCCTGCTTGCGCTCTACACCGTGTTTTCGCAAAACGGCCTCAACAAGGCAATCCTCACCGCTGCACCGCCCACCATCGATCTGGCGGAACTTGCTGCCGCAGGCCCGGAGTCGGGGGCCGACGAGCCAGCAGAGGGCGCAAAGGCGGCCAAGGCAGCGAAGCCCTCCGCATCGGCCCGGGTAAAGTTGCCCGAGGGCACCGATGCCCGCCTCGACTTTGCCTTCGAACAGATTGCCAACTTCGAGAACACCCGGTCGGAAGCAATACTGCGCGACAGCCGCGCCACCGTGGCCGGGGTTGCTCCCGGAAGCCCTGCGGCGCGCGCCGGTTTCATTCCCGGCGACTACATCCTCGGGGTTGACGGCGAGCAGGCGGGCTTCGTGTGGGACTCGCTGCGCAAACTCACGGCTGCGGGCAAGTCTTCGGTACTGATCGAGGTGCAACGGGGACCGGAGGTACTGCGCGGGGAGCTCTTTGCACCGGAGGGCGAACTCCTTACCTCGGGTAATTCAGGGCTTTTCTTCCAGATCCCCGAAGGCTACCGCTTTGTGGGTGAAAACGACCGGCGCGACCTGCGCACTGCTTTCACCCGGAGCTACCTCGAGGGGCTCGCCGGCGATGAGCGCCTGGCTTATGCCACGAGTCTTGCGATCCTCGGAGCCAACCTGATGAAGCGTGGCGTGGCGCAAACGAAGCTTCGTCCGGATGACTCCAACTGGTTGAAGACCGAGTTGATCCTTTCCGACCATCACAACAAGTTCAACAAGGTACTCACACACCACACCGCGCAGATCGAAGGCATGCAGGCGCAGCTTCAGTCGGGCTTTGTGAAGGTGGGTGCCTACCTGCTTGCTTCGCTCCTTGCCGCAGTGGCGGCGTTGGCGGCTGCACTGCAGCACCAGCGGCATCTCGCGGAGCACCACGCGGCGCAGGTGCGCGCGCAGTTTCAGGGCTTGCGCGCCGAAGTCGATCACTGGATGCACAGCCAGAAGACGGCAGCCGAGCTCGCAGCGTCCTCCCCGCGCGGGTCGGATGGCACCGGGCGAGCAGGCGATGCGCCGATTGTCACGCCAGTCGCAGCGGGACCGTACAACGCGGGAGTGCCCAGTGCGGGCGCGCTCTCGTCCGGACCTTCCCCGGCCAGACCTTCCCCGACCGGACTTTCCCCGTCCGGACCTGCCCCGGCCGGACCGCCGCCAGCCGGACCGTCCCCGTCTGGTCCCTCACCGGTCGCTGCGCTGTCGCTCGCGGAACTCGCGGCACGGGTGGCCTTGGGCGGTGATGTCGACGAGGATACTCCCCGCGCGGCTGCGGCGCGAACGCCGGGTTCACTGTCTGCTGACGCGGGCGGCCAGACTGCAAAAGTCCCCTTCTCCGTCTTCCAGCCGGAGTCCCCGCCAGCGTCGGCGGATGCGCCGTCCACTGCTGCGGAGTCGGATCCGGGCCCAACCTTCGCCGCGGATCCGGCCCACGCCGAAGGTATCCCGGCCGCGTCCGTCGCGGAGGGCTTACAGGCCACCGGATCGCTCGCAGCAGAGGATGCGGCGGTTGGACTGCCGCAAGATGAGCCATCGGGTTCACCCGCCCAGCCTGATGCGCTCGGCGCGCCCGCAGCGGGTGTGGCCGTGGGCAATGCAGAAGGCGATCGCCAAGCCGACAGGAAGGTTGCCACCGGTGATGTCGCCTGAGGGGCGGCGGGAGCGCTACCTGCTGGCCACCTTCGAGAGGACCCAGTGCGCAATCCCCCTCACCTGCATTGACCGCATGGTCAGGGAACCCGAAGTCCAGCCTTGGGTTAAACGCGCTGCAGTACGTGGTTTCGTGATGGTGGAGGGGTGGCTGGTCTGGGTGGTTGCGGCCGGCGAAGTGTTTCCAGACCTCGCCGAAGCAGAATCCCCACCACGGTCGAAGGGAGTATTCCAGCACGCTGCGGCTGCGGAGGCGCTACAGGGCAGTTGGCTGATGCTCTTTCGGCAGGAGGGTGGGCTCAGCCGCCTCGGCGTGCTCGCTGACACCGTGAAGGGGCCCTTGTCGCTCGACCGGGTCTCAAACCTTCGGATCGTCCGTCCCGGCCCTCGAAGGCCCCAGGATGGGCTCTAGCCCGTACTCGCACAATGAACCACGAGACGTGGCGGGGTGCCCGGCGGATCTGGCAAGAGCGCCTGGGCCGCTATGGTCCGGTGGCTTTGCTTGCTGCGTCAATGGTGGTCTGCATCGCGGTGGCCAACCGCTACGAGCGGGAGTTCATCGGCAGCCTTGAGAAGGGATTCGAGCACCGGGTGGAACTTGGTGATCTCGCCTCGTCGGTGAAGCAGCTGCGACGCCTGCTGGATGCGCCCCGCGCACTCGACCCCGCCTATGTGAGCGGGTTGGTCGAGTCGGTGAAGGAGGTTGAATCGAAGGCCAAGGCGCAGCTCGACATGGGGCGCGTCAGCGAACTTGTGATCCCCGCCAAGGAGTTGAGCGCCATCATCGCGATGCAGAAAGGGTTCGAGCGCCTGGCGGTGAGCACGGCCCAGGTGGAGCGGGCCTACAACCTCCGGGCGGCACTCAAGCCCGCCGAACCCTCCGATGCGCCCACGCTCAAGCGCATGGGTGTACTCATCGAGGAGTACTTCGAGGCCGCAAACGCGCTTCGCAATGCACGCAGTTCGGCCAACGCGATCACCGCCCTGCGCGACGCCAGCATGGCGATCGGCGAGAACCTTCCGGCAGCCTCCACCGAGTCGAGACGCAAGAATGCTCCGGCCGCCTGGCGCGATGTTCTCGCGGCCCTGCCTTCCGAACGTGGTGATCTGGTCGACCGGCTGATGGCGGATGCGCGGATGCTCGAGGACCTGCAGGCGCAGCGGCAGCGCGCGATTGCACGTCTCGAGCAGGTCTCTGCGAAAGTTGAAAGTGCCGAGCGCCTGTTGCTCCAGGCGCGCTCAGGCGGGGGCCTTCTCCTCGTTTCGGCGCTGCTGATCTGGACGGGTGTTGCGCTCGGCCTGCTCGCAGTGCTGCTCGCCTTTCGCCAGGGAAGCCGCTACGGTCATGGTGCTACGCGTGAGGACAGCCGGGCTGAGAGCGCGCTTCCACCCGAGCCGGGCGCGGCTTCATCCGTCACGGACGCAGAAGTGGTGGATGAGGAAAATGAATCAAGGATTGCATCACTGGTGGCAAAGGAAGCCGGATTGTCGGTGTCCGGACCTGCACCGACGTCTTCATCTTCGCCGCTCGAACGGGGTGCTTCGGGCGTTTCGGCGGGCACGCCGGCATCGACTGCGGGGGCGCTGAGCGCGATCCGGCTGGCCGCCGAGTCCGCGGTTCACAATGCAGCCGACGGCGTCACCTCGGGCTACTGGATCGAGGCAGGATCGATGGCCGAGCGCCGGGTGGCCATGCTCGACAGGCAGTCGCAGCGCATCGAACAGAATGTGAGCTCGGTACTGGCTGCCGCGGAAACCCTCGCGTCGCGTGTTGACCTCGTGGTGCAGAGCCTCTCGTTGGTGAACGAGGTCGATCCCGCACCTGCGCCCGGGCGATCGGATCTGGGGGCGCTGCGCAAGCGGGTCGAGGACCTGCAGTCGCTCGCGCTCAACCTCTCGCTTCAGGTCACCAGCGGCGACAACGACCCGGTGCTCGACGAACTCGAGCGGTTCAACGAGGAACTCGACGTGCTCGCTGCCGAGTTGAAGCAACTGGGCATCAGCGAGCGTATCGCCGGAGCCCTCGAGCGCAGGGTTGCGCTAAGTCTCGACGAGGGGCGAAGGATGACGGCAGCAGCCGACACGCTGCGGGAGAGGTCACAGACGCTCTTCGAGGATGCAGCGCGTTTCCGACGGCATGTGGAGGCCCTCATTCGCAGCATCCAGGAGGGCGCGGTGTCAGAACTACCCGCGGACTACGTGCGTAGTCGTGGCTCGATCGTGTAGGCCGCTGGGTCCGTATGGAGCACCCTGAAGACCTCTACCTTCTCGACGCCGAGCAGGCGGTTCGTGAACTCGCGGTGTATCTCGACGGGACTTCGAACTACCAGTCCCATCGGATCGTTGCCACCACCAACTACCTCGCAACCCTGCTGCGGACGCTCGGTATGGACCGGCTCGGCCTGGCCGGGGAGCGACTTGTAGAGGCGCTGGAGCAACTCGACGAGGGAAAGGGGCGCAGGCTGATCCGCGAATTCACCGAATCCACCCAGGGCGCCCTCGATGCGGTCCGTAAGGGCTCAGCGCAGCCCGAGGGGAGCGAGCGACTGGATCGCCTGCTGGAGCGACTCACGCCGTTCACCCCACAGTCCGAGGCAATGCCGCACTTTGACTGGGGGCCGAGGGAAACGGAGCGCGACCTCCTCAGCCATGCCTTCAAGGCGATTCAGGCGGCGGATTCCTTTGCAGCCATCCTCTCCCGCGAAGCCAGGCCCGGCGGCGCTTCGGGCGGCCACTTCCCATTTGCCGAGGCTTCTGAAGCGAGCGCCGAGCGTGGCAACCCCTGGCAGGGTTCGGGGCACGTTCACCCGGTTGACTCGACTGAGCAAGGTGATCCGCAACCGCCGATTGCGTCCCGTGAGTCTCAAGTGTTCCAAACCTCCCAACCCGACGGGCCTCGGGCCGAAGAAGTCAGTCCACATGAGCCCTTAACCCAGGATCCGCGGCTGCATGAGCGCCGGGCCTCGGATCCCTGGCCGCACGACCCACCGCTGAAACGCCAGCCTCTGATGCCGGACGGCTCCCCTGAGCCCGCGAATCCTCCCGATCCTCCCGATCCTCTTGATCCTCCCGATTCTCATGATCCTCTCGACTCCGATCCTCTCGAGCAAGGTGGAGACTCCACGCATCCGGAGCAAACCGAACCAGGCGAGCAACTTGAACAAGGGGAGCATTTCGAACCGGGCGAGCGAAGGGAGCGGTTTGTTCGGGTCGTTTCTTCCCAATTTCGAGCGCTCAGGTCGGTGCCTGCCGAGGCTGGGAGGTCCAAGTCGGCAGCTCCCGGACGCGGAAGTCCCAACCTGGTAACTCCCGAGGCACCTCGAGCCCTCATGGCACCCGAATCCTCGATAGCGCCGCGAAGGGCAGAATTACCCGAAGCGCTGCCCACCGAATCAACCCCCCACGAAGCTGCAAGATCAGAAGTCGCAGCA
>VGHO01000116.1 GCA_016868175.1 Betaproteobacteria bacterium | reverse complement strand
GCCCCCGGGGTGGGGTCGGGAGGGTGGGATTTCGCGAAGGGGGGGTGCACAGCGAGCGCCCTCGGCGAGAGTCAGCGTCGGCTACTCCCTAGCATCAACAAAACGGGGACGCGGTACGGGGACGCAAAAACAAAAAGCCGAGAAGGGCTCGGCTCGAAATTTTACTAACTCGTTGATTTTATGGTGCGCCCAGCCGGAATCGAACCGGCACGATCGCAATGATCGAGGGATTTTAAGTCCCTTGCGTCTACCTGTTTCGCCATGGGCGCTCGCGGATGGGGAGCGGCGAGAAGGAAGTATAACGACGCGCAGCAGGTATCCGCTATCATCCGGGCGGAGTCGAAACTTCGCAAAGGCGAAAGCTCATGAGGCAACTTTTCCTGCGGTTTGCGATGCTGGCGTTGTCGGTCTGTGTTGTGTACAGCCTCTACGACATTGCCACGACCATCAAGGGCTCCGACCCTGTGGGTGAGGCGCCCTGCCCGGTGGCTTGCCGGGGTCCCTGAGCTTGCGACATGATTAACGGCGCAGTCTCGCCGCCAAAGCCCTACTGCGGACTTCGCGTGACTTCTCGCCGTGAAGACTCCTCAGTGAAGACTCCCCAGTGAAGACTCCTCAGGGAGTGCTCGATGACCGTCCCGCTTCGAGCGACTTGACAGCCGTTGGCGGAGAAGAGGCAAAGGGGTGGGAGGAGAGGTGGGAAAAAAGGGAAAGGGCCGGGAGGAGACGGAGAGAGGGGAAAGGGGGGAGATAGGGGGGAGAAGAGGGAAAAAGGGAAAAAAGGGAGTCGGGTGAGGAAAGGACTGACCCGCACAGGGAGGCGGGCAGCGAAAGAAAGCGTTGATGGAGGCGGGGGTCGGAATCGAACCGGCGTTCACGGCTTTGCAGGCCGCTGCATGACCACTCTGCCACCCCGCCGCTGAACCTGCTCAAGCCGCGACCACGAACGGGTGACCGCATGACTGGAGCGGGAAACGAGTCTCGAACTCGCGACCTCAACCTTGGCAAGGTTGCGCTCTACCAACTGAGCTATTCCCGCGTTGAAACGTGCCGGATTGTCGCCCGGGCGGTGCGTAGTGTCAAATCGGACAATCGGAACCGGGGTCAGCACTGGACGTGCTCATCATTCGAGCCACGGAGAGCCCCTGCCCACTTCTTCGAGGAACTACCGGCTGCTGTTCGGGGATTGGTCAGCTTCGGTTTCGGGCTGATCCTGCCTGCCTGTTCCCGGGGAAACGATTGCCTCCGGCTTCGGGGAATTGATCGTTGCAGAGTTCGAAGGCGCCCCGACTGAGGGTTTCGAACGCTCCATCGCTGCAAGGTTGTGCGGATCCACTGCTGCCGGGTTGTGCGGACCCCCTGCTGCCGGGTTGTGCGGATCCCCTGCTGCGCTGTCGCGCGGATCAACTGCTGCGGTGTCGCGCGGATCCTTCTGCGCCGGTTTGGACGGATCCATCGCCCCGCGCAGGTGAGGCCACGCCTGATTGAGGTAGTAGAACATCGACCAGATGGTGAGAAGCGCCGCCACGATCACCAGCCAGTTCCCCAGCAGGAGCATGTCAACCCCGAGAAGCGGGCGGCCCCAAAGCAGCATCGGAATGGCCACCAGCTGGGCAACCGTCTTCAGTTTTCCCACCCAATGGACCGCAACACTGCGCCGCTGACCCAGTTCGGCCATCCACTCGCGCAAGGCAGAAATGGCAATCTCCCGCCCGATGATCACAAAGGCAACCCAGGGTTGCGCCCGGTCGAGCGACAGCAGCATCACCAGCGCTGCCGCCACGATCAGTTTGTCGGCCACCGGATCGAGAAAGGCACCAAACGCAGTCACGACGCCCCAGCGCCGGGCAAGCCAACCGTCAAGCCAGTCGGTGAGCGCAGCAACCACGAAGAGCCCGGTGGCAAGCCCGTCGCGCAACTCGGCAGTGATCGGCAACCAGTAGAGCGCCACGAGGAGCGGGATCGCCACAACCCTGGCCCAGGTGAGCGAGTTGGGAATCGCCGCGATCACCCGCATACTCCCTCAAGCTTGCCGCGGCCTTCAAGCTTGCGGCGCCCCCCAGTCTTGCAGCGCCCCTCAGTCTTGCGGCGCCATTCAAACCCTCGGCACCGCGCAACACCTCGGCAGCCCTCGATAGCGCGGCAACCGGCGCGCGGCTGCCGGTTCATGCCCGCAACTGCCGGTAGATCGTCTCGGCCATCCCGGCAGATATCCCCTCCACTTTGGCCAACTCCTCGACACTCGCTGCGATCACCCCACGGAGTCCGCCAAAGCGGGTGAGCAGGCGCTGCTTGCGTCTTGCGCCGATGCCTTCGATTTCGTCGAGTTGCGACACCTGGCGTTCCTTGCCCCGGCGCGCACGCATCCCCGAGACCGCGAAGCGATGCGCTTCGTCGCGGATCTGCGCAATCAGCATGAGCGCGAGCGAGTCGGCAGGCAGACTGAGTGGCGCACGCCCGTCGGCAAAGATCAGCGTCTCACGTCCAACCTTGCGATCCTCGCCTTTGGCAACACCCACGATCCGCGCGAGCGGATACCCCCGCGCAGCAAAGAGTTTCGACGCCACGCCAACCTGGCCCTTACCGCCGTCGATCAGGACGAGGTCCGGAAGGCTCTCGGCGCTCTCCCCATAGCGGCGCTCGAGCACCTGCGCCATCGCTGCATAGTCGTCTCCGGGCGTGATGTCGTCGATGTTGTACCTCCGGTAGCGCTTGGGCTGCATGGCGTGCGCGTGATAGCTCACGCAACTGCCCTGCGTGGCTTCGCCTGCGCTGTGGCTGATGTCGAAGCACTCGATCCTGAAGTCGCTCAGCGATTCCTCTGCAAGCGCAGCGGTGTCATGGCCGAGCGCCTGCAGCAACGCCAGCGTGCGCAAGCGCGCCGCACCCTGCGCCGATTGCCGTTGCCGAAGCGCCAGGCTTGCGTTGGACTGCGCCTGTGCAAGCCACTGCCGCGCTACCCCCTGAGGCTGTCGTATCCATTTCACTGGCCCTCCCGCCCGCTGTGCGATCCATGCCTTGAGCGCCTCCTCGGGTTGCCAGCTTGTGACCATACGGCGCGGTGCAGTCGCATGTTCGTAGTGCGCAACGACAAAGCGATGAAAAACCTCATTGAGCCACTCACCATCGGCCTCCGCTACGGCACCCGGAAGCGCAGGCAGTTCGACGAAAAAACTTCGATCCCCGAGGTGATGTCCGCCACGGACCATCGCCAGCACGATGCAGCCGGTGCCCTGCTCGGCCGCAATGGCAATCACATCCACATCGCTTTCCGCGCTGGTCTGCATCGATTGCTGCTGGAGCACACGGGAAAGTGCGCTCATGCGATTGCGCAGCACAGCAGCTTTTTCAAACTCCAGACTTGCGCTGCTTTCAAGCATGAGGGACTCGAGTTCGGCAAGGACCCGCTGCGATTCCCCGTGCAGGAAACGCAGCGCCCGATCACGATCCTGTGCGTAGTCGGCCTTGCTGATCAACCCAACACAGGGTGCGCTGCAGCGGCCGATCTGATGCTCCAGGCAGGGCCTGCTGCGGTTGGCAAACACCGAGTCCTCGCAGGTGCGCAAATGAAACACCTTCTGGAGGATCTGCAGGCTTTCCTTCACTGCCCAGGCGCTCGGGAACGGACCGAAGAAGTGTGCCCGCTCGTCGGTGGCTCCGCGGTAGTAGGCAATACGCGCATAGTCACCACGCCCGATGCGCAAGTAGGGATAGGTCTTGTCGTCGCGAAAGAGGATGTTGTAGCGCGGCTTGCCCTGCTTGATCAGATTGTTTTCGAGCAACAGCGCTTCCGTTTCGGAGCCCGTCACGGTGACGTCGACTTGCGCAACCTTGCTCACCATGTGCGCAGTGCGCGGGCTCGGATGGCGTTTCTGGAAATACGATGCCACCCTGCGTTTGAGGTTGCCCGCCTTGCCAACGTAGAGCAAGACGCCCTGGGCATCGAGCATCCGGTACACCCCCGGGCGCTGAGGAAGCCCGGCGATCAACGCCGAGGCATCAAAGCTTGCAGTCGCGTCTGAAAGCGCTGAGTGCTCGTCCATTTCAGCCCGGCGAGTAGTTCATCGGCAAGTTCGGGGCGATTACACACCAGCACCATGTCGCAGCCTGCCCCAAGCGCCGCGCGGGCGCGCGCAAGGATCGACCCGGCACCGCTTGCGCCCTCCATCGTGAGGTCGTCGCTGAAGATCAGGCCCTGAAAACCGAGGCGCTCGCGCAGGATCTCGCGCAGCCACCGACGGGAAAAACCGGCAGGCTTCGCATCCACACGCGGGTACACGAGGTGCGCTGGCATCACGGCGCGAAGCAGGGGTCCGAGACTGCGGTACGGAAGGGCATCCTCGGCAAGGATCAGGTCTTCGCTGCGTTCGTCCTCGGGCAGTTCGTGGTGCGAATCAGCGTGCGCCCACCCATGACCGGGAAAGTGCTTGCCGCAGTGCGCCATCCCCGCATCGAGCAAGCCGCAAAGCAGTGCACGTGCCAGCATGGTAACCGCGCGCGGGTCCGAGTGCAGGGCACGGTCGCCGATCACCGCCGAGCGCTGATGGTCGAGATCGAGTACCGGCGTGAAGCTGAGATCCACGCCGCAACCCAGGAGTTCGCTTCCGATGATGTGGCCGATCGCAGTGGCACGCGCACAGGCGGCGAGCGGATCCTGGTCCCAGAGCTCGCCCAGGCGACGCATCGGCTCGATCGCGGCAAAGCCCGCGCGGAAACGCTGCACCCGGCCCCCCTCGTGGTCCACCGCGATGAGAAGGGGCGGCGAGCGCACCCCGTGGATCGCTGCGCACAGTCGACGCAGTTGGACCCTGCTGGCATAGTTGCGGGCAAAGAGAATCACTCCGCCCACCAGCGGGTGACGGAGCCGCTCGCGCTCCTGCTCGGTGAGTGCGGTGCCCGCCAGATCCACCACCACCGGCCCCCTCAACCTCTGCAACGCCGGCTCCATCATGGCAGTGGCGCGTCAGTGTGCACTGCGGCGGAAGAATCCGCCGGGTCTTTCCGTGACAGGAGCACGAAGGCAAGCGCAGCGTCGCTCTCGTCGCTGAGCGAGATGTGCGCCTGCAGATTGCGCGCCTGCAGCCACCGGTTAAGGTCGCCGTGGGCAATGGCCTGCGGCCTGCCGCAGTGGTCGTTGAGCACATCGAGGTGCGGCATCAGCATCGGGGCCCGCAGTCCGATCCCCATGGCCTTGGCGAAAGCCTCCTTGGCGGCAAAACGCCGCGCGAGGTAGGCAACACCCAGGCGCGGATGGCGCTGTGTGTGCTGGAGGTAGACCCTGAGTTCGCCGGGCCCGAGCACCCGTCGCGCAAAGCGCTCGCCCCAGCGCACCGCTGCCGACTCGATCCTCGGGACCAGTACCCGGTCGACGCCGATCCCGTAGATCGTCATCGCGCAGACCGGATCAACTGTTTCATGTCGCGGACCGCTTCGCGCATGCCCGTGAAAATCGCCCGGGAAACGATGGCATGCCCGATGTGCAACTCGCGAATCCCGGTTAGTGCCGCAATCGGCTGAACATTCACATAATTGAGCGCGTGGCCGGCGTTGAAGCGCATCCCGCTTTCGCGGATTGCTGCACCGCAGGCTCGGATCCGCTCGAGTTCCCGGATCACTTCTAGCGACTCGGCGTCGCGACCGCCTTCGAAGAAGGCCTTGGCGTAGGGCCCGGTGTGCACTTCACAGACCCGTGCCCCCACCCTGGCGGCTGCCTCCACCTGCGGCAACTCGGCATCGATGAAAACGCTGGTCATGATCCCTGCCTCGCCCAGTCGCGCGATCACCGAGCGCAGGCGGCCGGTTTGTGCGCAGATATCGAGCCCGCCTTCGGTGGTGATCTCATGGCGGCCCTCGGGCACCAGCATCGCCATCTGCGGACGGATCGCGCAGGCGATCGCGAGCATCTCCTCGGTAGCCGCCATTTCCAGATTGAGCTTGATGTGGGTGAGGTCTGCAAGGCGGCGTACATCCTGGTCCTGGATGTGTCGGCGGTCCTCGCGCAAGTGCACGGTGATGCCGTCGGCGCCGCCGAGATGCGCCTCCACGGCTGCCCACACCGGGTCGGGCTCGTAGGTTCGACGCGCCTGGCGCACCGTTGCCACATGATCGATGTTTACTCCGAGTTCAACCATCGCTCGCTCCGCATCAAGACTCCGCATCCTCGGATCGCCCTGGATCGTGCGCCTGCAACTCGCGCAGCAATTGCCTTGTCTTCAGCGCCTTACCCTCCAGGTAGTACCCGAGGATACTGCGTGTAAGCCGCTTGGCCTGGCGGCGAACACCGTCCGAATCCAGCACACCGTTTGCGAGCCCCCGCAAGGCAGCGCCCGACACAGCCTCCGGGCCCAACGCTCCGGCGTGCGAGTCCGGGTGCGACGTCGCCGTGGCACCCGGTTCCGCGATCCGGAATCCACCCTCGGGACTCCATCGATACCATGCTTCGCCGCGTGTGGGCTCACCTTCGGCATCATGCTGCAGGTCGGGCGCGTAGCCGCTTTCGCGCAGCAGGATCCATTCGAAGCGGCGCAGACATTCCTCGCGTTCGGCGCGCACCGGTCTTGCCTGCGCAGCGACGGTGTCGAGCTCGCCCAGTTCGAGCAGGGCCTGCTGGTAGGCGTCGTAGAGTTGAGGGTGCGGATCGTCGCGCGGCAGCAGGCGCATCAGCAGTTCGTTGAGGTAGAAGGCGCACATCAGGCCTTCCGCCTGCGGTGCGCCGAAACCGCCAACCCACTCGGCGGCGGTGAGGTTCCTGAGTTCGCCCCTGCCCGACCACGCAAGCCGAAGCGGCTGGAAACCGAGCAGTACCGCGCGCAGCCCCGAACGGGCGCGGCGGGCACCCTTGGCCACCAGCGCCACGCGACCATGGTGCCGGCTCAGGACCTCGGCGATCAGCGAAGTCTCCCGCCACGGCACCGTGTGCAGCAGAAAGCCGGGCTCGTCGTGGATGCGCTGCCTGAGCGCGCCGGATTCAGCCACCGTAGCCGTAGGTCCGCAGCGCCTGCTCGTGCGCAGCCCAGTCACTGCGCACCTTCACATGCAACCCCAGGTAGACCCGTCCGCCAAAGAGCCGCTCCATGTCGCGGCGGGCCTCGCTACCGATCCGACGGATCGACTGGCCCGCATGACCGAGGACGATCGCCCGCTGCGCATCGCGCTGCACCACGATCGAGGCTTCAATGCGGCGCAACGGCGTGGCCTGGCCGACCTCCTCGAAGCTTTCCACCAGCACGGTGGTCTCGTAGGGGAGTTCGTCGCCAAGCAGGCGAAAGAGCTTTTCGCGGACCAGTTCGCCCGCAAGAAAGCGCTCGGGGCGGTCCGTGAGTTCATCGGGCTGGAAGCGGGCAGGCGCAATCGGCAGGCGCGCGACGCATTCGCCAAGGAGCGCGGCCACCTGGGTCATGCGCTGGGCACTCACCGGCACCACCGCCACTGGCCGATAACGCTCGGCGAGCGTGCGCGCCTGCTCGAACACCCGTTCCTTGCGCTGCACCCGGTCTACCTTGTTGATCACGAGGATCAGCGGACGATCCCTCGCGACGCGGGCAAAGAAGGACTCGTCCTCGGCGTTCATGCCACCGGCTTCCACAACCCACAGCACAAGGTCTGCCTCGTCGGCCACCTGCTCGGCCGTACGGTTGAGAATGCGATGGATCGGCGCACGGTGCTCGCGCTGCCAGCCCGGGGAATCGATGAAGATGAGTTGCGCTTGCGCTTCGGTGCGGATACCGAGCACGCGGTGGCGGGTGGTCTGTGGCCGCGGTGAGGTGATCGAGAGCTTCTGACCCACAATGGCGTTGAGCAACGTGGACTTGCCCACGTTGGGTCGCCCCACGATCGCCAGCGTGCCGCAGCGGTGCTCGCTCACGACCCGGCCTCCTGCGGCGCTGAGGGATTCAGCATGCCCAGTTGCGCAAGGAGCGCATGCGCTGCGGCCTTCTCTGCGCTGCGCCGGCTGCTTCCGTGTCCATGCGCAGTGCAGTGGAGTTCGGCCACGCTGCACTGCACCTCGAAGGACTGCTGGTGGGCCTCGCCGCGGATTGCCACCACCGTGTAGTCGGGACGCGAAAGCCCCCGTCCCTGGAGGAGTTCCTGAAGTCGCGTCTTGCTGTCCTTGGTGAATTCGGGCTCGAGCGAAGCAATCCGTGCACTGAAGAGCGTTTGCACCACCCGCTCGGCAGCGTGGAAGCCCCCGTCGATGAACACTGCGGCGATCACGGCCTCGAGCGTGTCGCCAAGAATCGAGGCTTTGGCGGCACCCCCTGCCCGCGCTTCGCCGGCGCCAAGCCGGACGCAGGCACCGAGGTCGAGGTCGAGTGCCAC
>VGHO01000115.1 GCA_016868175.1 Betaproteobacteria bacterium | reverse complement strand
GCGCCGGGAGAGCCGGCGCAGGACTTTCGAATCGATGGACCGGGCCAGCATGGATTCGTAGGCCTGGTCAATTTGCTGGGGATCGAGTCGCCGGGCTTGACAGCGTCGCTCGCGATTGCGAAGAGGGTCGCCAGGTTGCTTGCGGATGCCGAGGGCTGAGGGCGGGGGTTGAGCGCTAAGACCCGGTGAGGCTTGCCTCGAGATGGAAGGCGGTTTCGGGGATTGTTTCACGTGGAACGCGAGCGGTACGGTTGCAATCGAGGCCAGATGGATCCTTTCGGGGACGCTGTTCCACGTGAAACAATAGCTCTCGGCGCGAGAGACCCTGAGCGAGGGAAGTGAGGCTTTCGCCATCGGATGGACGCCGTGCTCGACCCCACGCGAAGAGGCATCGGTGCTTTGCTGCGTCGAAGGTATACTTCAGAGAAGGGTCGCATCATCAAGACCAGTGAACAGGCGTCGGAACGAACAGGCGTCGGAACGAACGGGAGCCGGAACGAACAGGAGCCGGTACGAATAAGGGTCGGGCTCAGTCGCAGGGCCGCGGTGCCCGCTCTTACCGCGGGAGAGCTCGCGGTACCAATGCAGAGCTGCGTCGCTCCATAGCCGCCGGATCTGGGCCCGCTGTGGTTTCACCGGAGGTGCCCGGGGGCCCGTGAGATCCCAGCGCTACGGCGAGTGTGTAGGGCGCGCTCTCGCGATCATGCGAGGATCCTGGTATGGCCTTTTCGCCCGACCGGCCTGAATGGACGATCAAAAACCGCCAACGCTCGAAAGCATGACGCAAACAGACGAGTTCGATGTGATTGTCGTGGGCGGCGGTCACGCCGGGACCGAGGCTGCGGCGGCCAGTGCCCGGATGGGGTGCAGGACGCTCCTTCTCACGCATCAACTCGAGTCGCTCGGACAGATGTCGTGCAACCCGTCGATCGGCGGGATCGGCAAGGGCCATCTTGTGAGAGAGGTTGATGCCCTCGGGGGCTTGATGGCCGAAGCTACCGATGAGGCGGGTATCCAGTTTCGGACCCTCAATGCAAGCAAGGGCCCTGCGGTGCAGGCTACCCGTGCGCAGGCCGACCGAGTCCTTTACCGTCAAGCGATTCGCCGCCGGCTCGAAGCCCAGGCGGACCTTTTCCTCTTCCAGCAGGCGGTCGATGATCTTGTCACCGAGCCCACTGCGCACGGCTGCAAGGTCACCGGCGTGAAGACGCAGAGCGGCATTCGGTTCTCGGCCCGCGCAGTGGTACTCACTGCGGGTACGTTTCTCAATGGCCGAATCCATGTCGGACTCGAGCAGCATGCGGCTGGCCGCGCCGGCGACCCCCCTTCCTTGCAACTTGCACGCCAACTGGCCGAACTCAGGTTGCCGCGTGGGCGATTGAAGACCGGAACGCCCCCCCGGATCGATGGCCGCAGCATCGACTTTGGGCGCTGCGCGATCCAGCACGGCGACAACGATCCGAAACCGGTGTTTTCCTTTCTCGGCGATCCAGACTTGCATCCGCGCCAGGTCCCCTGCTGGGTTACGCACACGAACCCCCAAACGCACGCCATCATCCGCGCAGCGCTCGACCGATCGCCGATGTTCAGCGGCGTGATCGAAGGCATCGGACCCCGATACTGCCCGTCGGTGGAGGACAAGATCCACCGCTTTGCACAAAAGCCTTCGCACCAGATTTTCCTCGAGCCGGAGGGTTTGACCACGACGGAGGTTTATCCGAACGGCATCTCGACGAGTCTGCCCTTCGATGTCCAGATCGCAATGGTGAGGTCCATCGCGGGGCTCGAAGGAGCAAGGTTGCTGCGGCCCGGTTACGCGATCGAATACGACTTCTACGACCCGCGGGGTCTTTATCCCTGGCTCGAGTCGAGGCAGTTGGCCCACCTGTTCCTGGCTGGGCAGGTCAACGGTACAACCGGCTACGAGGAGGCAGCCGCACAGGGCCTGCTGGCAGGCGCCAACGCCGCGCTCAGCGCTCGCGGGGAGCCCCCATGGTGGCCGCGCCGCGACGAGGCCTATCTTGGTGTGCTGGTGGACGATCTGAGCACCTACGGGGTGAGCGAACCCTACCGGATGTTTACAAGCAGAGCCGAATTTCGCCTTTCCCTGCGCGAGGACAATGCCGATTTGCGGCTGACCGGGATCGGCAGGCGACTGGGACTGGTGGACCACAGGCGCTGGGATGCCTTCTGCCGTAAACGGGATGCGATCGACCGTGAGCAGCAAGGTCTGGCGTTGTTGAGGATCAATCCGAAGCTCTGGGAGCGTCTGTCCGAGCGGGGGCCTGAGCCGCGCAGCGCTGCTCCCGATCGTGATGTTGTTGCCGCAGAGTGGGTGAAACGCCCGGAGGTTCATTACCCCGATCTGCGCGCAGATTTGGTGGCTCTAGGGCTGTTGCCGGAGTTTCACGCGAGTCTGAGCGGGGATGCAGCGCACGGAAGTGCCCCGTTCGGCATCGATCCCAGCAAGGATCCGGAAGCGCCGGAAGCCCTGGAAGCCCCGGGCGCACGGCAGACGCGGGAAACACGGGAGACTCGGGAAGCACGGGAGATGCGGGAGACGCGGGGAGCACGGGAAACAGCGCAAGCCGCGAGCGCCAATCCTGCACCCACCCCGTGGCTCCATTTAGCTCTGCAGGCCCACGGGGCGCACGGGGACCGCGGGGCGGCGGACCCACGGCGCTGGGCAACGCTGCTGCAGCGGCAGGTTACCGAACAGGTGGGGATCCAGCTCAAGTATGCCGGGTACATCGCGCGCCAGCGTATCGAAGTGGATCGGCAGGCAGCACAGGAACACACCCCGATTCCCGCTGCACTCGATTTCGCACAAGTGCGGGGCCTCTCGATCGAGGTGAAGCAGAAACTCGAGCGGTTTCGTCCGGTGAACCTCGGTCAGGCTTCCAGGATCTCCGGGGTAACGCCAGCAGCGATTTCGCTGTTGACGATCCATCTGAAGAGAATCAGGAAAGAGGGTGGCGAGCACGCACCGCGGGCCGACGCCAAGGTGAATCGCAACCACCACCAACACCGCCTGTCGGACGATCATGGCGTTTCGTCGGATTTTTGCATGCCGGACGAGCGGTCGGCGCTGCAGGGTCCGTTTGCGGGATGATGCCGCGTGCCGACGCGTGACAGCTCGTTGCCGGCTGAGCGCAACCACGGGACGTACCTCAGGGAGCTTTGCCGGGAACTCTGCCTGGAGTGTCCGCCCGAGAGGGTTCGGGCGCTCGAGGACTTCGTGGGGCTCTTTCTTCAATGGAACCGGCGCATGAACCTCAGTGCAATTCATGACCCGGCTGCGGTGTGGACGCAGCATGTGGCGGATTGCCTCGCAGTCGTTCCCCTTGTCACGGGCTTGAAGGCCCTGCGCCACGCCCGGCTGCCCGCACATTCCGGTGCCTGGGGTGCCCCGCCACCGTTCACAGTCCTGGATGCGGGAACCGGGGCCGGGCTCCCCGCGGTGGTGCTCAGTCTCTGGCTGCCCGATTCACCCGTGCTTGCGGTTGACAAGGTTGCCAAGAAGCTCGCCTTCGTCCGGCAGGTTGCCGCGAAACTGCGCCTGCTGCGGCTGCAGACCTGTCACGCCCGACTGGAGGACCTCCGATTGCCCGGCATGGGGGGCAAGCTGGGGGAAGCCCCCGCGCCGATGCAGACGCAGGCGCCCGCCCTGATTCGCCCCCCAGCCTGCGCCACCACGCCGACCGCGACCCCAACCACCACCCCAACCCTTCCGGCAGAGGGTGCCGACGTTGTCATCAGCCGCGCGTTTGCCAGCCTGCTCCACTTCGTTGGTTGCACTGCACACCTGATTCACCCGCGCGGTTTCTGGCTCGCCATGAAGGGCCGCTACCCGGATGCGGAGATCAGTGCCCTGGCCAAGGCGCAACCCGCGGTACGGGTGAAGGTTGATCCGGTCAGCGTCCCTGGGCTTGGTCAGGAGCGCTGCGTGGTGCAGATGTGGCGTGAAACGCGGGCGGGTACCGGGTGAGCGCGCGCGTGTACGCGGTTGTCAACCAGAAGGGCGGGGTGGGCAAGACCACCACCGCGGTCAATCTTGCTGCGGCGCTTGCAAGAGTTCCTCGACGGGTGCTTCTCCTCGATCTGGATCCTCAGGGCAATGCCACAATGGGCTGCGGCGTGGACAAGCGCGCCCTTGAGCGTTCGATCTATCCGGTGCTACTTGGCATTTGCCGCGCTCACGAGGCGCTGGTTGCAACCGAATTCGGCTTTGATCTCATCCCGGCCAACCGCGAACTTGCCGCCGCCGAGGTGGAACTCGTGGGTCTAGAGGGGCGCGAAAACCGGCTTGTCCGTGCGCTGCGCCCTCTTGCGGGTGAGCACGATCTCGTGCTGATCGATTGCCCGCCCTCGCTCTCGATGCTCACGCTCAACGCACTCTGTGCGGCCGATGGTGTGATCATTCCAATGCAGTGCGAGTACTACGCGCTCGAAGGGCTCTCCGACCTGGTGAACACCGTGCGTACGGTGCAGGCCAACTTCAACCCCCGCCTGCAGGCGCTGGGCCTTCTGCGGGTGATGTTCGATGCACGCATCACCCTGTCGCAGCAGGTCTCCGAGCAGTTGGCCGAACATTTCGGCGACAAGGTGTTTGGTGCGCTGATCCCGCGCAATGTTCGACTTGCCGAGGCCCCAAGCCACGGAATGCCGGGTCTGGTCTTCGATCCGGCTTCGCGCGGCGCGAAAGCCTACGCCGCATTCGCAGAGGAATTTCTCGCGCGCATCGAAAGAGGCGGGCTGGCCGCTGGCAGTGTCGGGAGGAAATGATCATGCCCAAGGCAAACCATCGTCCCAAAGGGCTCGGTCGCGGGCTTGAGGTTTTGCTCGGCGCCGACCCCTCGCCCGCAGCCGAGGATGCGCCGCGCCAACTCGCGTTGCACAGGCTGCAGCCCGGGCGCTACCAGCCGCGCACCCGCATGGATGAGCAGGCCTTGCAGGATCTGGCCGATTCGATCACGCGGCACGGGATTATGCAGCCGATCCTGGTGCGTCCACTTGCGTTGGCAAGCAGCGACGAAGGGCCGCAGCGCTTCGAGATCATCGCCGGTGAACGTCGCTTCAGGGCAGCGCGGCTCGCCGGCCTTGACACTGTGCCGGTCATCGTGCGCGAAGTTGCCGATGACCAGGCCCTCTCGATGGCCCTGATCGAAAACATCCAGCGCGAGGACCTCAATCCTCTCGAGGAAGCGCATGCGCTCAAGCGCTTGATCGAGGAGTTTTCCTTCAGTCATGAACAGGTGGCGCAGGCAGTGGGTCGTTCACGCTCGGCGGCGAGCAATCTGCTTCGACTGCTGCAACTGGCCGAGCCGGTGCAGACCATGCTGCTTGCCGGCGATCTCGACATGGGCCATGCCCGGGCGCTGCTCGCGCTCGACCGCGCCCGCCAGATCCAGCTCGCGCACGAGGTGGTGCAACGCAGGCTCTCAGTGCGCGAATGCGAACGCCTGGTCAGCAAGGCGCTGCGAGACGATGGCAGTGGGGTCACAGGAACCCACACTTCCCAGGGCAAGCCCCCGCGCGACCATCAGCGCCTCGAGGAGCAACTGTCCGACGCCCTGTCCACCCGCGTGAGCATCAGGACGTCGCGCCAGGGCAGAGGAACGATCCAGATCGATTTTGTCGATGCAGAGCACTTTGAGGGCTTGATGCAACGCATGGGCCTTTCTCTTCTGTGAGAACAAAACGACGAACGGCTGTTTTCCACGAAGAAACGGCGGTTTCGGCAAGACTTCTAAGACTTTGGCATGGTTGACCCCTTACAAACCCACGCATACACTGCGCTCACGCTGCGGTAGACGTTGGCAGTAGAGAACAGTTCATGTTTCGCGCCATCGTCCACCAAGCGCTCGCGGTGTTGGTTCTGACACTCGGGTGCGTGGGTTTGCAGGGTTGGGAAACAGGCGCGAGCGCCCTCGTGGGTGGCTCCTGCATCCTGGTGCCCAACGCCCTCTTCGCCCTGCGCCTGTCGATGTCACGAGGTCGGCGGCCGGAGTCCTACCCCTTGGTTTTTTTTCTTGGGGAAGTGATCAAGGTGATGGCCACGGGTCTGCTGATGGCTGCCTCCGCGAAGTCGATGCCGTGGCTCGTATGGCCGGCCATGATCGGGGCGATCGTGCTTGCGGCCAATGCAGTGTGGTTGGTGCCCTTGATATTGCGGGGGCAGAGGGATTGAACGGGCCGAGGCGGATCCGCATGGCTCACACCGAAACCGCCAGCCTGGATCGGGGCGTTCCAGTTGCACACAATCGCAGTAGCGCAGGTTTGTTGAGGGAGAGATCAAGACCATGGCTTCAGGCGCAGGGCCGCAAAACGCGACCGAGTACATCGTTCACCACCTCACTCACCTCAACACCACGGGGAAGGCGCAGGCTTCGATCGTTGATTTCTCGGTGGTGAACATCGACACGGTGTTTTATTCGCTCCTCATGGCCGTTCTGGGTATGGGCATGCTCTACAGCGCCGCGCAACAGGTCCGCGTGGATGCGCCTGGGCGTTTCGTGGGTGCGATGGAGGTGATTCTCGACTTCGTCCACACGCAGGCGCGCTCGATTGTGAAAGGCGATCTCACCTACGTTGCGCCGCTTGCGCTCACATCGTTTGTCTGGATTTTCCTGATGAACGCGCTCGACCTTCTTCCGCTTGATCTGATGCCAGAACTGGGTCTGGCGATTGGCGTGGACTACATGCGTATCGTTCCAACCGCGGACCTCAACGCAACGCTGGCCATGTCGATCACGGTGCTCAGTGCGTCGATCTACTACGGTATCAAGATCAAGCACCCCGGCGGCTTCTTCCATGAACTCTTCACTGCGCCTTTCGGCACCTCGAAGAACCCGGTCTTTGCGCTGGTCCTCGGTGTGATCAATTTCGCACTCCAACTCGTGGAGTACGCAGCCAAGACCATCTCGCTCGGCATGCGACTTTTCGGAAACATGTTTGCGGGTGAACTGGTGTTCATGCTCATCGCGCTCATGGGCACCGCCTTCAGCCTTTCGCTTGGCGGCTTGCTTCTGGCTTTCGGACACATCCTGGCTGGCTCGGCGTGGGCCATCTTCCACATCCTGATCATCACGCTGCAGGCCTTCATTTTCATGATGCTTACCCTTGTGTATCTCGGGCAGGCGCATGAGGCGCACTGATTCGAAGGAGTGCCCGAAAGTTTTTCCCTGAGTTTCTTTCCTCAACCACCAGAGACCACGCGTTTCGAGTTCTAACCACAGGAGTCATCATGACCAACGTTGCTTTCGTCGCTATGGCCGCAGGCCTCATCATCGGCCTCGGTGCCCTCGGTGCCACGATCGGTATCGGCATCATGGGCGGTCGCTACATGGAAGGCGCCGCCCGCCAGCCCGAGTTGATGGATCAGTTGCAAACCAAGATGTTTCTTCTCGCAGGTCTGATCGACGCGGCATTCCTGATCGGCGTCGGTATCGCGATGATGTTTGCCTTTGCAAATCCGTTCCAGGGCTGAGTCCACCCTGGTATTGAATCGCACAGGTATCGTGCTGGCGCGGGCATCAGGTGCGCCTGGGGTGGGTTTCCAAGTTCATCAATCAGCGGGGAGTTCGTCGTGAACATCAATGCGACGCTCATTATTCAGATCATCGTTTTCGGCATTCTTTGGTGGTTTACCGCGAAGTTTGTCTGGCCTCCGATCACCCGGGCGCTCGACGATCGCTCCAAGCGGATAGCCGACGGGCTCGCAGCGGCCGACCGCGCGAAGGCAGATCTTGCGGCAGCAGAGGTCAGAGTCCAGGATGAGATCAAGAAGGCGCGTGTCGGTGCTTCCGAACTCCGGACCGCAGCGGAACGGCAGGCTGCAGCGCTTCTCGATCAGGCACGCGCTGAAGCGTCGAAAATCATTGCCGAGGCGCGCAAAGCTGCCGAGGGTGAGGCGGAGCTGGCAGCGCAGCGGGTGAAGGATCGGCTGCGCGATGAGGTTGCGCTCCTTGCGGTAGCCGGTGCGGGGCGGATTCTGCGGCGGGAAGTCGACGCCAGGGGGCACGCCCAGCTTCTGGCAGACCTTCGCACCGAGCTGCGCTGAGCGACCATGGCTGAGCCCTCCACCATCGCGCGGCCCTACGCCGAGGCAGCGTTTCAACAGGCGAAACAGGCGGCGGATCTTCCTGGCTGGTCGAGGATGCTTGCGCGTCTTGCTGCCGGGCTGTCTGCGCCCAACATGACCCAGCTACTCTCCAATCCCGCACTGGCGAGCGACAAGCTTTCGCAGGTGCTCAGCGAGGTGAGCGGGGCCTACACCACCGAACAGAAGAATTTCATCCAGCTTCTCGTCAACAACGAGCGACTCAAGGTGGTTGCGCCGCTCACCGAGGCCTTCGAGCA
>VGHO01000114.1 GCA_016868175.1 Betaproteobacteria bacterium | reverse complement strand
AAGAAGCTGATCAGCGAGGCGATCAGCGGCATGCTCGCCGGGCTTGATCCGCACTCGGCCTTTCTCGATGCGAAGGCCTACAAAGAGATGCAGCTGAGCACCAGCGGTCAGTTCGGCGGGATCGGTATCGAGATCGGTACCGAGGACGGATTCATCAAGGTGATCGCACCGATCGAGGACACCCCCGCAGAACGCGCAGGCATCCGTGCCGCCGACCTCATCATCCGGATTGGCGATCGGCCTGCCAAGGGCATCACCACGAGTGAGGCGGTGGATCTCATGCGCGGCAAGCCGGGAACCAGTCTCACGCTCACCGTCAGTCGCAAAGGAGAGACTGCGCCCCGTGTCTTTACGCTCGTGCGCGACGTGATCAAGGTGCAATCGGTGCGCTCGAAAATCGTTGAGCCGGGCTATGCCTACGCAAGAGTGAGCCAGTTTCAGGACCAGACGGTCGCTTCGCTATCCCGGCATCTCGACCAGCTCGCAGCTCAGGGCCCACTGAAGGGCCTGGTGCTCGACCTGCGCAATGACCCGGGCGGGCTGCTCCAGGGGGCCCTGGGCGTATCCGCAGCGTTTCTGCCCCCACGTACCCTGGTCACGAGCACCGACGGACGTACCCCCGACGCCCGCAGGCGCTATTACTCGGATCCGCAGGACTACGCGCGCCACGGCGACGATCCGATCGCCTCGGTGCCGGGCATCTACAAGACGCTTCCGATGGTCGTGCTGGTGAACGCCGGTTCGGCATCCGCCTCCGAGATCGTGGCAGGAGCCCTGCAGGACCACAAGCGTGCCACGGTCATCGGCACACAGACTTTTGGCAAAGGCTCGGTGCAGACAATCCTGCCCCTCTCCTCGACCACTGCGATCAAGCTCACCACGGCGCGCTACTACACGCCGGGCGGCCGATCCATCCAGGCCAAGGGGATCACTCCCGACATCGTTGTCGACGAGTACGCCGACGGTGATCTGAGTCATTTGCGGGTCCGCGAGGCCGACCTGAAGGGACACCTCGGCGACCAGGCGAGCGCGCCAATGCGTGCCGATCAGGGCAAGGCCACGGCAAGTCCGGAGGGAACAGGCGCGGCTGCCGCTAAACCCGCAGATGCCGCCGCCGGTAAACCCGCAGATGCGGCTGCTGGAAAGCCTGCAGAATCAAACGCCGCGCGCTCCAAGGGTTTGAGCGCGGAGGAGATCAACGAGCGTCTGCGTAACCGCAAACCGATCGTTTTCGGCAACCCCGACGATTGGCAGTTGCAGCAGGCCCTCAACCATCTCAAGGGAAAGCCGGTTGTGAAGCCGGCGTCCACGCAGACCGCCGCTGCGCCCCGCCCGGAGTAGCCGTTGGGGCGGATGGGCACTGCGCGCCAGCCGGTTCGCTGGACTGTGCGTTGCTTAGGTCGACCCACTGCGCGTGTGACCCATCCCCTGAATGAGCATTGATCTCAGCGACCACCAGCTTGAACGCTACGCACGCCACATCCTTCTGGATGCGGTCGGAATCTCCGGTCAGCAACGGCTTGCAGCGGCTTCGGCACTGATCGTCGGACTGGGTGGACTCGGATCTCCCGCTGCGATGTATCTCGCGGCCTCGGGGGTGGGTCGCCTGATCCTCGCCGACGGCGACGATGTCGACCTCTCGAATCTGCAGCGGCAACTTGTGCACCGGAGCGTGGCGCTCGGCAAACCCAAGGTGGAGTCGGCCCTGCACACCCTGACGGCGATCAACCCCGAACCGGCCTACGAACTGGTGGGGCAGCGGCTCGAAGGACAGGACCTCGATGCGCTCGTCGGCAGGGTCAACATCGTTCTGGACTGCAGCGACAACTTCGACACCCGACAGCAACTCAACCGTGCCTGCGTTCGCCACCGGATACCGCTCGTGAGCGGCGCGGCGATAGGTCTCGACGGGCAGTGTGCGGTCTACGACCTGCGCTGCGAAGATGCGCCGTGTTATCACTGCCTGTTCCCGGCCGATCCGGCACCCCAGGAAGTGGCTTGTGCCACGATGGGGGTGTTTGCGCCCCTGACCGGGATGGTGGGCAGCATGCAGGCCGGGCTCGCGCTGCGATTGCTGCTCGGCCTCGAGGTGCGATCTGAACTGCTGCTCGTTGATGCGAGGCAGATGGCAACGCGCGGGGTTTCCTTGCGAAAGGACCCTTGTTGTGCCGTCTGCAGATCGCGGCCTACCGATCTGCCGGCACAATGAGGCGCCCGATCTGCTGGCAACGTGCGACTCCCGATCTGCCGGCAAACTGAACCTACTGGGCTGGCGGGAGCGCAAGTCTCTCAGGCTGGTGGAAGGATAAGCCTCCCGATCTGCCGGGGCGAGCGCAGCTGCCGGTCAATCCGGCGACCCGGACCGGCAAAGCAGCGCCGGCTGCCGCCCGACCAACTGTGCTCGAGCACGAGCACGGTGCGTATCCCGAGCCGCCGGGCAGCGTGCAGGTTGTGCGGGCTGTCCTCCACCAGCACGCAGCGTTGCGGCAACACACCAAGTCGCGCGCATACCTTTGCGAGCATGGCAGGCGAGGGCTTGGGCCTGAAGGCGCCGGCAAAGCGCATCTGCTCGATCGCCACAACCTGAGCCACACGGTGGTGCAGTGAGGCCTCGCGCAGCACCGCCTGAGCGTAGTGCTCGGGGGCATTGGTGAGCACCACCTTCACGCCGGGAAGCCGGCGCAGCACCGCGCCCAGCGCGTGCTGGCCGCTCACATGCCGAAGGATTTCGCCAAGCGGATGCGTCTCGCGCAGGAATTGGTGCGGATTGATCGCATGGTGGGCGATCATGCCAAGGAGCGTGGCACCGTACCTCTTCCAGTAGGCCACGCGAAGCGCGCTGGCCTCTTGGGCGTCAAGCTCCAGATGATGCGCAAGCCATGCCGTCATGGCGCCGTTGATCACCGGCATGATGCGCGAGCCGGCATCGTGCAGGGTGTTGTCGAGGTCGAGAAGCCACACGGGTCCGCGGCGTTGGCCAAGCCGCGCGAGCGGTCTGCGCCTCAATGCGAACGGATCATGGTGCCAACACCATGGTCAGTCATGATTTCCAGAAGCAAGGCATGGTCCACCCGACCGTCGATGATGTGGACCGCGTGTACTCCGGCTTTTGCAGCGTCGAGCGCCGAGGCAATCTTGGGCAACATGCCGCCAGAGATCGTGCCGTCGGCAAAGAGCTCGTCGATGCGCTTGGCGGTGAGCCCGGTGAGCAAGCGGCCCTCGCGATCGAGCACACCTGCGGTGTTGGTCATGAGAATCAGTTTTTCGGCGCGCAGGACTTCGGCCACCTTGCCTGCGACCACATCGGCATTGATATTGTAGGTCTCCCCGGACTCACCCGAGCCGATCGGGGCGATCACCGGAATGAAGCCGTTTTGCGAGAGCGTGAAGATGACCGACGGGTCGATCTTCTGGATGTCGCCCACCTGACCGATGTCGATGCTCTCGTGGGGGTTGTCCGGCGCAGCGATCCTCAGCTTGCGGGCGCGGATCAGCCCACCGTCCTGCCCGGTCAGTCCCACCGCACGACCTCCTGCGGTGTTGATGAGTTCCACGATCTCCTTGTTCACCCGGCCCGCGAGCACCATCTCCACGATATCCATCGTCTCGGCATCGGTGACCCGCATGCCCTGCACGAACTCGCCTTTCTTGCCGACGCGGTCGAGCAACTGTTCGATCTGGGGTCCTCCGCCATGCACCACTACGGGGTGAATGCCCACGAGCTTGAGCATCACGATGTCGGCCGCAAACGAGGCCTTGAGGTGGTCCTCGGTCATTGCGTTGCCGCCGTACTTCACTACCACGATGCGCCCGTGGAACCGCCGGATGTAGGGCATCGCCTCGGCGAGGATCGCAGCCTTGAGCGACGGGTCGGCTTCCCGGCTGGGGGCAGTGCTGCGGACAATGGGCTGGTCGGTCTTCACAGTGCCGGCCTCAGAGGATGTAGCGCGCGAGGTCTTCGCGGGCGGCGGTCTCGGCAAGGCGCCGGTCGACGAAGGCCGCATCGATATGCACTTTCACGCTTCCGTCGTCGAGACGTTCGCCCTGCGGGTGGTCGGCGGCGTCAAAGCCGATTTCCTCGAGGAGCTTTTCCATCACGGTGTGCAGACGGCGTGCCCCGATGTTCTCGGTGGTCTCGTTGACCTGGAAGGCGATCTCGGCCAGACGCTGGATCGCTTCGGCGCTGAACTCGAGCTTGAGCGACTCTGCGGCCATCAGGGCAACATACTGACGCAGCAGACTCGCATCGGTGTCCTCGAGGATGTGCCGGAAGTCTTCCACGGTGAGCGCCTGCAACTCCACGCGGATCGGAAAGCGCCCCTGGAACTCCGGGATCAGGTCGCTGGGTCGTGCAAGGTGAAAGGCGCCCGAGGCGATGAAAAGGATGTGATCGGTACGCAGGGTGCCGTACTTGGTGTTCACCGTGGTTCCCTCAACGAGTGGCAGCAGATCGCGCTGCACACCCTGGCGCGAGACATCGGCACCGTGGACTTCGGCGCGCGAGGCGATCTTGTCGATCTCGTCGAGAAAGACAATGCCCTGTTGCTCCACGCGCGCGATGGCGTCGCTGCGGATGTCCTCCTCGTTGACCAGCCGCGCGGCCTCCTCGTCGGCAAGCAGCTTCATCGCCTCGGCGATGCGCATGCGCCTCGATTTCTTGCGCCCGGGCATCTGTGCGAAGAGCTGTTGCAGCTGCTGGGTGACTTCCTCCATTCCCGAGGGGCCGAGCATCTCGAGCGCGGGGGTCTGCATCTGCACCTCGATCTCGATCTCGCGGTCATCGAGTGCGCCCTCGCGCAACTTCTTGCGGAACTTCTGCCGGGTTGAGGAGTCGGCCGCACCGGGTTGCTCCGAAGCATCACGCGCCTGTGCAGCGGAGCCAGGCGGATGCGACGGCGAGGCGCCCCCGAAGAGGGCCCCGAGGCCGGTTGCTGGAGCCTGCTGACGTGCCGGGGGCGGTATCAGGAGGTCGAGTACCCGGTCTTCAGCAGCATCGAGCGCCTGCTGGCGCACCCGCTTCTTGGCCTGATCGCGTGTCTGCTTCACGGCCACTTCGACGAGGTCGCGGATGATCGTGTCGACATCGCGGCCCACATAGCCCACCTCGGTGAATTTCGTGGCCTCGACCTTGATGAACGGCGCCTGCACAAGCCGCGCAAGCCGCCGCGCGATCTCGGTCTTGCCCACCCCGGTGGGCCCGATCATCAGGATATTGCGTGGGACGATCTCCTGGCGAAGCGGCTCAGGGACCTGCGCGCGGCGCCAGCGATTGCGAAGGGCTACCGCAACCGCGCGTTTGGCCGACTGCTGTCCCACCACATGCTTGTCGAGCTCGGAGACGATCTCGCGCGGGGTCATCATCGCTTCAGGCCTCCAGGGTCTCGATCACCAGCTGCTCGTTGGTGTAGATGCAGATCGAGGCGGCAATGCGCAGCGACTCGCGCACCACCGACGCTGCGGGCATTTCGGTGTTGAGCACCAGTGCCTTGGCTGCCGACAGGGCGTAGGCCGAACCTGAGCCGATCGCCACCAGACCATCCTCAGGCTCGAGCACGTCGCCCTGCCCGGTGATGATCAGCGAGTGGGAACGGTCGGCCACGGCGAGCATTGCCTCGAGGCGACGCAGGCTGCGATCGCTGCGCCAATCCTTGGCCAGTTCGACTGCGGACCGCAGCAGCAGGCCGCTGTGCTTTTCGAGTTTGGCCTCGAAACGCTCAAAGAGTGTGAAGGCATCGGCGGTACCGCCAGCAAAACCTGCAAGTACCTTGCCGTGGTGAAGCCTCCGCACCTTGCGCGCGCTCGCCTTCACGACGATATTGCCAAGGGTGACCTGCCCATCGCCGCCGAGCGCAACCGCAGCGCCGCGTCGGGCACTCAGGATCGTGGTGCCGTGAAAGCTTGGTTCAGGCATGCTGCTGCGCCAGGCAATTGCGCGGGGTTGAAGGCAAATCCCCCAGTGATGCAAGCGGGGATTCGCGAATTCAGTCGTCGCCGTAGAGCTTCTGGCGCAGCTCGCGGCGCTGCTGCGCCTCGAGCGACAGGGTGGCCGTTGGGCGGGCCAGCAGGCGCGCAAGTCCGATCGGCTCGCCGGTTTCCTCGCACCAACCGTATTCGCCCGAGTCGATGCGACCGATGGCCTGCTGCACCTTCTTCAGCAGCTTGCGCTCGCGGTCGCGGGTGCGCAACTCCAGCGCGTGTTCCTCCTCGATCGTTGCACGGTCGGCGGGGTCGGGGACGATCACGGTCTCGCGCAGATGCTCGGTGGTCTCACCAGCGTTGTGCAGCAACTCGCGCTCCATCGACTGAAGCCGCTGCTTGAAGTAGGCCATCTGCGCGGCATTCATGTAGTCGTCTTCGGACATCGACAACAACTCGGCGTCGCAGCCGATCGTGGCAATGCCGCCACCCGCTCGAGGCGTCTTTCCGGTCACACTCTGCCGTACACCTACGGCCTCGTTTCGCTCCGGGGTCTTCAAACCGGGCTCGCTCTGCCCCTGCGCCCTCACCGCTGCCCTGTCGCTTCGCTCCTGGGTCTTTCCAGCTGTTGCCTCGCCTCGCCCCAGCACCTTCCCGCCTGACGCTTTCGTTGCCATCGTCGCCTACCAAAAGTGGGTCGCAAATAATCCTGTTTCCGCCTGCTGCATCAGGCGAGGCACTGCTGAAGGCCCTTGAGAAAAAGGTCTTTCGGAAGCTTACGCCCAATGAAGACCAATTTGTTGCCGGGCTTCTCCCCGGCGGCCCAGGGACGCCCCTGGTCTGCGCCCATCATCTGATGAATGCCCTGGATCACCGTCTGGCGGTTGCTGCCCGCCATGTAGAGCACGCCCTTGTAGCGCAGCATGTCCTGCCCGTAGACCTGGATCAGCCCGGAGAGAAAATCCTCGAGCTTCCCCGCGTCGAAGGGTCGAGAAGAGCGAAACACGAAGGAACCGACGTCCTCGTCGTGTACATGGTCGTCCTCGTCGAGAAAGCCCGGATCGATTTCGAGGATGGCGTTGAGGTTGAACCCACGGATGTCGAGAATATCGTCGATCTCGACCTGACCGAAATGCACCGGCCTGATCGGGGCACGCGGATTGATTCTGAGCAATCGCTCCCTGAGTGCCTGCACTGCTTCGGCCTCCACCAGATCCACCTTGGAGAGCAGGATGCGGTCCGCAAAGGCCACCTGCTCGCGTACCTCGCGGGAGGCGTCGAGTTGCTGCATTGCGTGCTTGGCATCGACCACGGTGATGACAGCGTCAAGCAGGTAATGGTCGGCCACGTCGTCGTCGATGAAGAAGGTTTGGGCAACCGGCCCCGGATCGGCAAGACCTGTGGTTTCGATCACCACCCGCTCGAAGACGATTTCACCGACGCGCCTTCGCTGCTGCAGGTCGTTGAGGATGCGGACCAGATCACCACGCACCGTGCAGCAGATGCAGCCGTTGTTCATCTCCACGATCTGCTCGTTGCGATCCTGGAGAAGGAGTTCGTTATCGATGCCTTCCTCGCCAAACTCGTTCTCGATCACTGCGATCCGGTGGCCATGCTGCTCCGAGAGGATCCGCTTCAGGAGCGTGGTCTTGCCACTTCCGAGGAAGCCGGTAAGGACGGTGACGGGAATGTTTGGACCGGGCGTCATGGTTGCAACCTTGCCAAAAAATCGATGAACCCAGAAGTGCCTGAGTCCTGGATAGCCCCTGGATAGCCTCTGGGTAGCTCCTGGATAGCTCCTGGATAGCTCCTGGGTAGCCCCTCGATCATGGATCGTCCGAAAACCCTGGGGTGAGCGCACACACTCAACGGCGCGTGAGTCTACACCCGTTGAAGCGGCCGCCTCCTGGGGCACTGGCCTTCCCGGTGGGTCATCGACATCGGATGGTCGATTCCCGGGCCCTGCCGTCGCAGCAGTAGCAGATCAACGCCGGAATCCATCACCACTCCGGCCACGATCTCCTGGAAAAGCTCGGTCGAGACCGCGCCCGAGCACAAAAGACCCGTCCGCAATCCCTGCGGGCGAGGCCGAAGGAGCGCCTCGAGGTGAAACGCCTTGCAGGCCCATGATGCACGCTGCAGGCTGACCTGGTCATGCCGCGTCAGCCGGAACTGCGTCGACCGGCACGCGGATGCGCCTTGTCGTAGACCTCAGCGAGCCGTTGAAAATCCAGCGAAGTGTAGATCTGTGTGCTCGCGATGCTTGCATGCCCCAGGAGCTCCTGCACCGCGCGCAGATCGCCGCTTGATTGAAGGAGGTCGCTTGCGAAGGAGTGTCGCAGCGCGTGGGGATGGAGCCGCACCGGCAAGCCGCGTGCCTTGCCGATTTCCGCAAGCCGATGCTGGATGCTGCGCGGACTGATCCGTGCGCCGCGCACGCCAAGAAAGAGCGCGTGTGCATCCGCGCTACCGAGCTTTGCGATCCACTGCGCACGCTGGTTGAGCCAGGCATCGATGGCCTCCACGGCCTTGGCGCCCAC
>VGHO01000113.1 GCA_016868175.1 Betaproteobacteria bacterium | reverse complement strand
TGGTCTCGGTTCGGAGGCCTCGATCGGATTAAACCCGCCGCCTGCTGCACTCGGCGCGGGCGCTCGAACTGGAAGAGGCTGGTGCTCCCGATGGTTGTTGCAGTCGCCAATATCTCTGCAGTAGCCCGAAGTCGCGTTCTTCAGGGTTTGATCAGGCCGTTGGTTGCCTCGGAGCGGGTGTCATCCTCGGCAGCGCAAGGGGCAAGCGCATTCAGGGTCTGACAGCTGCGGCAAGCGTATGGATGTCGACCTTGCTGGGTGCCGCGATTGGCACCGGGCATTTGGCGCTGGGCTTGATCGCAATTGCGGCCTTCTGGCTCCTCAACGATGAGCGGGGAATCTCGTGATCTTCTTCGAGCGAGGCAGCGCTTGGCAGCCGGGACTTCCCCCAAGATTGTTCCGAGATGGTGAGGCGAGCCATCAACGGTTTCACGCTTACCGGCTCGGACGGGTCGGCTGGATCCCTGGGAGCGCATCGCTTGCTCAGACCTCCTGGGAACTTTCCCATGCGATGTATGCAATACACGCATGTTCAGACGCGAATACGCTGGGGGCGCGCTATGAAGCTGAAGCATGATTGCCGAATTACAACGATCTGCGCGGCCTTCTTGCTGGCCACGGGCGAAGCTGCCGCTCAGTCGCTTCATCAGGTTCCTGTCAAGACTGTTGAACCCGTAACGGTTCAGCAGGCAACCAACCAGACCATCTGTAGTCCAGCGCATGCTGTAGCGCAGGTCCCGCCAGGCGCCTCGGAGACTGCGGTCGGGGCCGTGATTGGCGGCGCCATCGGTAACGCGTTGGTTTCCGGGCCAGGTCAGGTGGCAGCAACGGTGCTGGGAGCGCTCGCTGGCGGATCACTCGCTCAGCAGGCTCAGGCGCCCCGGATCGTTACAACACCCCTTGAAAACTGTGTGGTTCAACCCATCACCCAAAACATCACCATGTTCAGGGTTCGTTTCGAGTGGGAGTCGAAGGACTACGAGGTCTTCCTTTCCCAGCAGCCAGCCCAGACCATCGCAGTGCAGGTGCATGACGCAGGCGCCGGCGGTGCCCCAACTTTGGCGGTCTTGGCGCCCCATCCCGCAACGATGAGCCCACCGCAGCCAACTGCTCCGCAGGTCATGCCTATGGTCCAGGCCCCGGTTGTCAGCTACGTCGCACCCTACCCTTACGGATACGTTGCGCCGCGCGTGATCGTCGTGCCCACATTCGGTTTTTCCTACGGATACGGCTACTACCCAAGGGCTTACCTTGGCGGATGGCACGGTTACTACGGGTATGGCAGGCGCTGGCGGTGATCGCTCAGCCACCCCAACAGATTGGCCAACGAAGACGCCCCCACGGCAAGAATGTAGCTGCAGCACGGTGCCGCGGCGCGTAGTACGGGCTGTCTCTCACGCAGTACGTTGCCGGGTCTCACGGCAACGCTGCTCTTCCCCTCGATTGAAGTGCCGGTGCACAACCCCAGCCCGTTCTTCACGTGGTGGAGGTAAGCGGGATCGAACCGCTGACCTCTTGCATGCCATGCAAGCGCTCTCCCAGCTGAGCTATACCCCCATCGTTCGCTGAGCAGAATTATACGGCGTTCCGATCGAAGCCTCCACCCAGCCTCCACCCAGCCTCCCCCAGCCTGCACCCAGGCGCTTTGGCACTAGTATCGGGGCGCTGCGCGTGCGCTGCTCCGGCACAACGCCCTGCAGCTTCCTCGGAATCTTGCGCACTCAACTTCAGAAGCCGAATCCTCGCTCACCACGCCCACTGCCGGTAAACGCCCATGACCGCATCGCTCATCCACGGCCTTTCGCTCGCCGCTGAAATCCGCGAGCAGATTCGCTCCGTGATCGCATCCTGGCCAGCCGCGCGTCAGCGTCCTGGCCTTGTTGTGGTTCAGGTTGGCGAGGATCCCGCCTCGGCAGTCTATGTCGGCAACAAGATCAAGGCGTGTGAAGCAGTTGGCATCCGCTCGCAGCACCGGGTGTTTACAGCCGATTGCAGCACCCAAAGCCTTCTTGCCGCCATCCACGAACTCAACCGGGACCCTGAAGTGCATGGCATCCTGGTGCAGCTGCCGCTACCGGCATCGATCGATCCACGATCGATCCTGCAGGCGATCGATCCACGCAAGGATGTCGACGGTTTTCACCCGCTGAACGCCGGGGCGCTTTTTGCGGGCACGCCGAGGCTTGTACCCTGCACCCCCGCCGGGGTGATGCGACTGCTGGCGAACACCGGCGTTGCGATCCGTGGCGCCGAGGCGGTGGTGGTGGGTGCCAGCAACATCGTGGGCAAACCCATGGCCATGCTTTTGCTTGCTGCGGGGGCAACGGTCACGCTGTGCAACAGCAAGACCCGCGACCTCGCAGCGCACTGCCACCGCGCCGACATTCTGATTGCGGCCCTGGGCAAGCCCCAATACATTCATGGCTCGATGATCAAGCCAGGAGCGGTGGTGATCGACGTGGGAATCCATCGCGCGGTGTCGGGTCAACTCCTCGGCGATGTGCACTTCGAGAGCGTTTGCGAGATCGCTTCCTGGGTCACCCCGGTACCCGGCGGGGTGGGTCCGATGACGATCGCCATGCTGCTCGCCAACACCCTTAAGGCCGCTGAGGATACCCTCCCATGAATCCTGCCACCCCCGAGCAAGCATCACCGCAACCCCTGGCGGTGCCGATGCAGCCTGTTACCGCTTCCTCCCTGGGCGAGGCGGGCAACCCGCTCCTCGAAGACGTGCTCCACTGCCGCTACCCGGCATTGGCTGCAGAGCATGTTGTTCCGGCGATCAATACCCTTTTGCAGGCCGCACAGCACTGCCTGGATTCCGTCGTTTCAGAGGAGACCGCACCGAGTTGGGAGACTCTGGTCGCACCGCTCGATCGGTCCCTGGGAAGCCTCTCCAGGGCCTGGGCTTTGGTCGGGCACCTCAACGCAGTACGCGACACCCCGGCATGGAGAGAGGCCTACAACCAGCTCCTCCCGGAGGTCACGCGCTTCCACACCGGGCTCGAACAGAACGCAGGACTCTACGCAAGACTGCTGCTGCTCCACGCCGCCGACACGGGGCCGCACCTCGCGCCGGCTTACCTGCCGGAGTCCGAGCACTCTGAAACGCACCCTCCCGCGCCCCTTCCCGCGCCCACTGCCGCGCCCCTTCCCGAGCCCACTGCCGCGCAAACCGGTGGAGATGATCCTGTTCCCGGCCTGCGGGAGCAGCGCCGCAGGGCGCTTGCCCTTGCCCTGCGCGACTTCCGGCTTTCGGGGGTGGAGCTCTGCCCGGAGCGGAAAGCGGAACTCGCTGCGCTGCTCGAGGCATTGAGCAGCCTGGGGCAGAAGTTCTCCGAAAACATTCTCGATGCAATGGATGCCGCCGAACTCCTGATCACAGAAGCCTCGCAACTGCGCGGCCTTCCCCCCGACGTGATCGAGGCCGCCCGGCGCAACGCCGAGGATCGCAAGCTCGAGGGCTGGCGCTTCACCCCGCATATGCCCTCCTACCTTCCGGTCGTGCAATACGCTGAAGACCGTGAGTTCCGGCATCGTATGGTACGGCTCTACACCACGCTCGCCTCCGATCAGGGCGATGCCAGGTTCAACAACGCCCCGATCATGGAGCAGATCCTTGCAAAGCGACTTGCTTGTGCCCGGCTCCTTGGTTTTGAGCAGTTCTCCGATTACGCACTCGAGTCCAGGATGGCCGAGTCTGGCGAGCAGGTGATCAGGTTCCTCACCGATCTGGTTGCCAAGGCCCGGCCCCAGGCGCAGCGCGAGATTGAAGCCCTACGGAGCTTCGCAGCCAGCCACCTCGGCATACCGGTCCTCGAAGCGTGGGATCTCGCGTTCAGTTCGCAAAGACTCAAGAAGGAGCTCTTCAGTTTCTCCGATCAGGACCTCAAACCCTACTTTCCCCTCGATCAGGTGCTCAGCGGGCTCTTTACACTGATCGAGGCCTTGTTCGGCTACCGTCTTGTTCCGCTCGCAGCCGCCTCATGGCATCCGGAGGTCCGCAGCTACGCGCTGCACCGTATTGGGAAGGACGCGCTTTCCACGGAACGCGAGGCATGGGCCTTCGTTCACCTCGACCTCTTTGCGCGCCCGGGAAAGCGCAACGGTGCCTGGATGAGTTCTGCGGCCGATCGTCGCCGTGAGGATGGGCAACTCAAGCCGGCGGTCACCTGGCTGAACTGCAACTTCCAGCCCCCGGTGGGTGAGCGCCCCGCACTGCTCACCCACGACGACGTCACCACGCTGCTTCACGAGTTTGGCCACGGCCTGCATCACATGCTCACCACGATGGAGGAGCCCCGAATCTGCGGTCTCAACGGCGTGGAATGGGATGCAGTGGAGCTACCCAGCCAGTTCCTGGAGAACTTTGCCTGGGAATGGGAAACGCTCAGCCGCATGAGCAGGCATGTCGAGACGGGCGCCCCGCTCCCCCGTGAACTCTTCGAGCGGATGACGGCTTCGCGCAACTTCATGATCGGGATGCACCTTGTGCGCCAGCTCGAGTTTGGTCTTTTCGATCTGCAACTCCATCGTCGCGCCGAGGCGCTCGAGCATGCGCAGATCCATGCGTTGCTCGGTGAGATCCGGTCTGCGGTGGCCGTGGCACCCTACCCGGGGTTCAACCGCTTTGCAAACAGTTTTTCACACATCTTTTCAGGCGGTTACGCCTCAGGCTACTACAGCTACCTGTGGGCCGAAGTGCTCTCGGCCGATTGTTATGCAGCCTTCGTGGAAGACAAGGACGGATCGCTTTGCGCACGCAGCGCACCCGAGCGTCAGTCGCTCGGCCGAAGCTTCCTCCGCAATATCCTCTCCGTTGGAAGCGCGCGCCCTGCACTCGAATCCTTTCGAAACTTCCTGGGCCGCGAGCCGTCGATCGACGCTCTGCTCCGGCTCTTTGGTCTGGCACCAGGGGGATCATCCCAGGGTTTGCCTCTACCCGGGCCATGAATCCGGCCCATGAGTCCCGCCCAGGAGTCCGGCCAATGAATCCGCCCCAGGTAATCAACACGCAGAATCTGATGAGAACCCGGGGATGAAACTCGCAACCTGGAACGTCAATTCGCTCAAGATGCGCCTGCCGCAACTGGAGCAACTTCTCGCCGCAGAACGATGGGATCTGGTGTGTCTGCAGGAAACCAAGACCACAGACGAGCGTTTTCCCTACGAGCGTCTTGCCCAACTCGGCTACCGTGCGCAGCACCTTGGCCAGCCCACCTACAACGGCGTGGCGGTGCTCGCGCGCACCGACACCGTGAAGGAACTGCGCTGCGTTCAGGCCGGCCTCCCCGGATTCGACGACCCGCAGCAACGTTTTCTCCTTGCCCAGGCCGACGACCTCCTGATCGCGTCGGCATATGTGCCCAACGGTCAATCGCTCGATTCGGAAAAGTACCTCTACAAGCTCCACTGGCTCGAGGCGCTGCACCGGGCTCTGCTCGAGAGGGCATGGGCACAACAGTCCTTCGTGGTTGCGGGCGACTTCAACATTGCCCCCGAGGACCGCGATGTGCACGATCCCGCACTCTGGCAGGGGCAGGTGCTGTGTTCAGATCCGGAGCGCGAGGCCTGGCGCAGGCTGCTCAACACCGGATTGAGCGATGCGTTTCGTTTGCACCACGCCAGCCCCGGACACTACACCTGGTGGGACTACCGCCAGCTCGCCTTTCCTCGCAACCGGGGCCTGCGAATCGATCACATCCTGCTTGGAGGAGGGCTCGCAGACCGGAGTGTTCAATGCCGGATACTTCGCCAAGCGCGCAAGGGCGACAAGCCCTCGGATCATGCCCCGGTTGTCGTGGAGCTCCGAATCAGGGATTCCTGAATCCCTTTGGCGTCCCTTGCGAGACTACCAGTGATCCTCGGCCAGCCCGAGTTCCTGGATCTTGCGCGTAATGGTGTTTCGGCCGATTCCAAGGCGCAGCGCTGCGTCGATTCTCCTACCACGGGTATGACGCAAGGCCGTACGAATCACCGCCGCTTCAAAGCGTCGCGTCAGATCGTCCATCACCCTTGCGTGCTCCGGAATTCCTCCCTGGCCCACGAGGGAGCGGGCCAATTCCTGCACCAGCAGTTGCTCCCATCCGGCCGCCTTGTCCCGTCCCTCGCCTGCTCCGGCCGACGGATCGCGTCCCTCGGCCTTCCCCCAGCCGGCCGCCCCCGAAGCCCTGGCTTCCGCCTTGTCCCGTCCTTCGCCTCGACCCCACTCGGCCGCCATAGGGTCCCGTGATCCCTCCTTGCCCATGCCTGCAAAGCCATGGTCTTTCCCCGTATCGCCTGCACGCACGGTTCCCCGGTCGTTTCGCAAAGCGCCAGAGGGCCTTTCGTCATTGGCCTGAGCGATGGGTGTCGAAGCCGCCAGGGTGATCCCGCGCGCGTAGCTCGCATAGGTTTCAGGCTGCTTAAGGTCGGCGGGCAGATCTTTCACCTCAACCACCTGTGCCGGAGCCATCACCGAAATCCAGTGGCAGATGTTTTCAAGTTGCCGCACGTTGCCTGGCCAGGCGAACTGGCGCAGCGCGGCGAGCGCCTCTTCGGAGAGCCGCTTCCCATCCACACCAAGATCCTTGGCCGAGCGCTGCAGGAAATGCCGGGCGAGGAGCGGAATATCCTCCACCCGCTCGCGCAAGGGTGCAAGCCGAAGCCGAATCACGTTGAGGCGATGAAAGAGGTCCTCCCTGAAGTGACCCCTACGCACCGAGTGCTCCAGGTCCTGATGGGTGGCTGCGATCACCCGCACGTTGGCCTGCAAAGCCTGCTGGCCGCCCACCCGGTAGAACTGTCCGTCGGCAAGGACCCTCAGGAGTCTGGTCTGAAGTTCGGCCGGCATGTCGCCGATCTCATCGAGAAAGAGGGTGCCGCCTTCGGCCTGCTCGAATCGGCCGCGCCGTTGTGCCTGCGCCCCGGTGAAGGATCCACGCTCATGACCAAAGAGTTCCGATTCGAGAAGATCCCGCGGAATCGCGGCAGTATTGAGCGCAACGAAGGGCCCCTTCGCCCGCAGGCTGTGCCGATGCAGAGCGCGCGCCACGAGTTCCTTGCCGGTCCCCGACTCGCCGGTGATCAACACCGTCACGCTCGAGGAGGCGAGCCTGCCGATTGCGCGAAACACTTCCTGCATTGCAGGCGCCTGCCCGAGAATGTCGGTTAGCGGCTCCTCGTGTTCCTGCTCGGGCACGACGCGATCACTTTCCTGCACTGCCCGGCGGATCAGTTCCATCGCGTGCGAAAGATCAAAGGGCTTGGGCAGATACTCGAATGCTCCGCCTCGAAAGGCCGACACCGCGCTGTCGAGATCCGAATACGCGGTCGTGATGATCACCGGCAGCGCCGGTCGCTGGCTGCGGATCTTCTCCAGCAACTCGAGTCCGCTCGTGCCCGGCATGCGGATGTCCGACACCAGCACCTGCGGCGCATCGCGCTCGAGCGCAAAAAGGCAGTCCTGCGCGTTGTCGAAGCTTCGTACCGCCATGCCCTCACGTTGCACTGCGCGCTCGAGAACCCAGCGGATCGACTGGTCGTCGTCCACGATCCAGATACCCTTCATCTCGCCCCTCAACCCTTTCTGCCGCCGATCAGCGGCAGTCGCACCCGGAAGTCGGTCTCCCCCGCGCGACTTTCAAACTCGATCATCCCGCCGTGCTGCTGAACCAGCGTCTGCGCCATCGACAAACCTAAACCACTTCCCCCTGCCCGGCCGGTCACGAGCGGATAGAAGATCGACTCACGCAACTCCGCAGGAACCCCCGGCCCGGTATCGATGACATGCAAATCCAGTGCCAGCCGATGCCGGATCCTCCCGATCGTGACCTGCCGCGCGATCCGCGTTCGGAAGCTGATCCTTCCCTTGCCCTGCATGGCCTGTGCCGAATTGCGCGCGAGATTGAGCACCGCCTGTATCAACTGCTCGAGGTCGCCGTCGATCTCGGGAAGACTCGCGTCGTAGTCTCGCACCAGTTCGATTCCACCCGGATACTCCACGGCTATCAGCGCGGCGACCCGGTCGCAGACCTGATGGATGTTGAAGGTCTCGATCCTCGGAAGATGCTTCTGCGGGGCAAGCAAGCGGTCAACGAGATTCTGCAGGCGGTCAGCTTCGCTGATGATCACCTGGGTGTACTCGCGCCATTCCGCGCTGGGCAACTCGCCCTCGAGCAACTGGGCAGCGCCGCGGATTCCTCCCAGGGGGTTCTTCACTTCGTGGGCAAGGTTTCGCAAGAGTGCATGGTTGGCACGCGCCGAATCGAAGATGCGGCTTTCACGATCCACCCGCCTGCGCTGCTCGAGTTCCTGAAACTCCAGCACGAGTCCAAGCGCTTCTTCATCCGGCACCACCGCAGTGCAGGCGCACAGCACCGATTCCCGACCCGACCGGGTGAGGCTCAGTTCAAGCCGCTTGGCGCTGAAGAGTTCGCGCTTTCCCTCCCAGAACAGATGTTCGAGCGATCCCGCGTCAACAAAGGCACGCCAGAAGGGATGGGCGGGGAGCGTCCGTGCCGAAATCGCAAAGAGTTGCTCCGCAGCAGCGTTGAGAAACACCGCCAC
>VGHO01000112.1 GCA_016868175.1 Betaproteobacteria bacterium | reverse complement strand
ATAACCGAGTCGCCGATAGAACTCCAGGACTGCCGCATTGCCGGCGCGAACCTGCAGATTCAACTTCGGGCACCCCGAGGCTTGCAGGAGTTCTTCGAGTCGGCGCATCAGGGCCCGACCAAGCCCCTTGCGCTGATGCTGCGGTGACACAGCGAGGTAGTTCACCCAGCCCCGGTGGCCGTCGTAGCCGCCCATGGCCGTGGCAACCACCTCTTCGCCGAGCACCCCGACCAGGAAAAGTTCTCGCTGGACCAAGAGCTTGCGCGCGATGTCCTTGACGGGATCGTTCCAGGAGCGAAGTAATCCGCACTCTTCCCAGAGGCGGATCACAGCCGCCTGGTCTGACGCAATGAAGGCTCGCAGAAGCATGGGCGGGAAAGCGGTTCAGGCATGTACGATGAGTTTCACGGCTTCGGGCACCTGCGCCTTCCCGAGAACCTTGCCGATCACCGCAGCGTCTGCAAAGCCTTCCTGCCGAAAGACCGACAGCACGCGGTCAACCTCCGGAGGCGCACACGATACGAGCAAGCCCCCGCTCGTTTGAGGATCGGTGAGCAGCGCCCGATCCACAGTGGACATTGCATCCGCGAGGGCGACCTGGCTTCCATAACCCGCCCAGTTGCGTCCCGAGGCTCCTGTGACAAAGCCGCGTGCAGCAAGCTCCTGCGCCCCCGGAAGGAGCGGTACCGCGCGCCAGTCGATCTCGATCGTGCAGGATGCGCCCCGCGCAAGTTCCAGGGCATGCCCTGCAAGGCCAAACCCGGTAACGTCGGTGAGCGCATGCACCTCGGGAATCTCGGCAAACTGGAGCCCGGGCGTGTTGAGTCGCGTGGTGGTCTCGAGCATGCGGGCATAGCCTTCGGGTCCGAGTTCACCTTTCCTGAGTGCTGCGCTCAGCACCCCAACGCCCAGGGGTTTCCCAAGCACGAGCAGGTCACCCTCGCGGGCATCGCAGTTACGCTTCAATTTCTCCGGGTGAACCAGACCGAGCACAACGAGACCGTAGATCGCCTCGACCGAGTCAATCGTGTGCCCGCCCGCGACCGGAACCCCGATTCGCTGGCAAACCGAGGCTCCACCTTCGAGGATGCGCCCGATGGTGCCGGTGGACAGCACCTGGATCGGCATTCCGACCAGGGCGAGCGCCATGATCGGGCGCCCACCCATTGCGTATACATCGCTCAAGGCATTGCTTGCGGCGATCCGTCCGAAATCGTAGGGATCATCCACGATCGGCATGAAGAAATCGGTGGTGGCCACCAGGGCCTGCGTAGCGTTGAGCCGATACACCGCCGCATCGTCGGAGGTTTCGATACCCACAAGCAAGGGCTCCGGCACCGGCATGCGCGGCACACCCCGCAGCAGATCACCCAGCACGCCCGGGGCAATCTTGCATCCGCACCCGCCACCGTGGCTTAGGCTTGTGAGGGGCGGCTCGCGAGCCACGCCAGCAGGATCACCCCTGCCCTGCACGCTACCCGGAGCCTTCGCCACCGCGGAACTGGGATCAGGGTGCATGGCGGCTCCTTATCCGAAGTTTGCAAAGGATGACATCATGCGCGCCTTTTCCTGCGAGTCCCATCGTCTCGACGGGTGGCCATGGCACTGATCGTTTTTTCGCATGCAAACAGCTTTCCCGCCGGCACCTACAGGACGCTGCTGGATGCACTTGCTGCGGGCGGGCATACGGTGCACGCTCTCGAGCGCTTCGGCCACGATCCCCGCTACCCGGTGAGCAACAACTGGCCCCACCTCGTGGAACAACTGGCCGACTTCGCGGGCCCGGCGATCGCCAGCCACCCCAGTCCGGCGTTCCTCGTGGGGCACTCGCTTGGCGGCTTTCTCAGCCTCATGTGCGCTGCGCAATACCCCCGGCTTGGCGGTCGTGGCGTTGACGGGGTTGTCCTGCTCGACTCCCCGTTACTCGGCGGCTGGCGCGCCAGTGTTGTTGCGCTTGCCAAGCACATTCAGCTCGTGGGCGTGGTTTCTCCGGCAAGGCTCAGTCGCAAACGCCGCACACGCTGGCCCGATCTGCACACTGCCCGCGAACACTTTCGGCACAAGCGCCCGTTTCGCCACTGGGACGAACAGGCACTCGAGGACTACCTGGTTTACGGTACCCGGGACGATCTCGACCGGTTCGGCCAACCCTGCAGACGCCTGGTGTTTGACCGCAGCGTCGAGACAAGGATCTACAACACCCTTCCACACAACCTCGAGCGACTACTGCGCAAGCATCCGCCGCGGTGTCCCGTGGGATTCATCGGGGGTACTCTGTCCCTAGAGTCGAGGCAGGTGGGGCTGGGGCTCACGCGCAAACTGGCCGGTGGCGCTGAGACCGGAAGGGTGCGCTTCATCGAGGGCACCCATCTTTTCCCGATGGAAAGGCCGCGCGAAACCGCCGAGGCGATCACCACAATGCTGGAGCGGATGCAGAACCACCACCCGCCCGCAGCCTGAGCCTCGTACTACTCGTGGAGGTCCTTCACGTGGTCGGCGTCGCCATGGTCAACATCGGCGTGATCCACGCTCTCATCTTCCTTGGCCGCCAGCTCGGCGTAGTGGATCGCCTGGATCTGATGCCCGTAGGCGAGGTAGGCATGGTGCGCCGTTTTCACCTCGTCGTCATGATCATCTGCATCAGCGGCCGCGAGTTGATGCTTGGCTGCCGCCTCGAAGTGATGCGCAGCCTTGCGGTGGTGAAGCGAGGCCTTGTGGTGCACATCGTGCTCATGCTTTGTCGTCATTCGATCTTCTCCCTGATGGAAGGGTTATGGGGGTATCCAAATGGATACCCCATAAGTGTATACCCTTAATGAAGAAAAAAAGTGGCCGTTTCGACCCGTCTTGTAAGCATTACTTCGGGCGCACCGCATCGGCGGTAGCCTGGATGAAGGCCTTGATCTTCTCCACGTCGCCTTCGCTGAGTTTGCCGGTGAAATTCGGCATCCCCTTGGCGGCGAGCGCAGGGCTGAGCACCAACTCCCGCATATTCGCAATCGTGGCGTGGGCCGAATAGCCCAGGTTGGGAATGTTGCCACCGCGATCCACCGCGGGAACGCCGTGGCAGAAGGCGCAGTTCTGCACATAGAGTGCGGTCCCTGCGTCGACATCCTTCGGGTTATACGACACACCGGTCAGGAGTTGACCGAGTCGGTATTCCACGAATTCGGGCATCCTACCCTTGCCGCCCACCGCGAAGGTGTAGACCGTACCCGGGCCAGCCCGATCCGAATGACGCGCGGCCAACCCGTAAACCCCGCCCCAGCCCACGGCCACCGAAACATACTGCTTGCCGTCCACCTCGTAGGTTGCCGGGCCCGCAACCACACCAGTCCCGGTGGCGGTTTCCCAGAGCTTTGCACCGGTGCGCGCGTCGTAGGCCACGAACCGACCATCCGCAGTTCCCTGGAACACCAGGTTACCTGCCGTCGTCAGCGTGCCTCCGTTCCAGGGACCCACATAGTCCACCGACCACACCTGCTCCTGCTTCACCGGATCCCAGGCGACCAGTCGCCCAAAAGGTTTGCTCGTGGGCGGCTGAGCGTTGACCACCGTGGCCAGATTCCAGCCGAGCCCGCTATGCGGCTCAAACACATTGTTGGCGTTGAATTTCCAGTCCTTGTTGTCCATCAGCGTGAGCGGAACGCCTTGCACCGGCATATACACCAGACCGGTCTGAGGGTTGAAGGACATCGGATGCCAGTTGCGTGCGCCGAAAGCGCTGGGAATGATCTCCCGCGGCCGATCCGCGACGCGAGCGATCTCGGTTTCGATGGGCCTGCCTTTGCTGTCATAACCCCTGGCCCAGTTCACCTCGGTGAAGTTCTTCGCCGATATGAATCTTCCGTTCGTCCGGTCGATCACGAAAAAGAAGCCATTCTTGGGTGCATGCAGGATCACCTTGCGCTTCTTGCCCGCAAGCGTGAGGTCTGCAAGGATCATCGGCTGGGTGGAAGTGAAGTCCCAGTTGTCGCCAGGCGTCTGCTGATAGTGCCAGACGTACTTCCCTGTGTCGGGATTGAGGGCCACGATCGATGCAAGGTAAAGATTGTCGCCCCCTGCCGGTGACCGCTTCCTCTGCGCCCAAGGGCTGCCGTTCCCAGTGCCAACGTACATCAGGTTCAGGTCCGGGTCGAAGGTGAGCGTGTCCCACGCGGTGCCGCCGCCGCCAGCCTCCCACCACCTGCCCGCCGGGTCCCAGGTCTTGGCCGCGCGGGCCATCGACTCATCCTCAAAGGGCTTGGAAGGATCACCCGGCACAGTGAACCAGCGCCACGCCTGCTTGCCGGATTGGGCGTCGTAGGCGGTGATGTAGCCGCGCACCCCATATTCAGCCCCACCGTTTCCGATGATCACCTTGCCCTTGAAAACGCGTGGTGCACCCGTGATCGTGTAGCTGTATCGCCGGTCGACGATGGTGTCAACCTCCCAGGCCTTGGCCCCGGTGGCCGCGTCGAGGGCGATAAGGCGCCCGTCGTAGGCCGCCACATAGACCATGCCCTTCCACACGGCAACACCGCGGTTGACCACGTCGCAACAGCCCCTGTAGCCGGCTTCCCGATCCACCTGCGGGTCGTAGACCCACAAGCGTTGGCCCGTGCGGACATCGATCGCGTGAACGATGCTCCAACTGGCGCTCACAAACATGACGCCATCGACGACCACCGGTGTGGCCTCCACCCCGCGGTTACTCTCGAGGTTGTACGACCACACAAGGCCCAGATCCTTCACGTTGGCGGTGTTGATCTGACCAAGACGGCTGAAGCGAGTCTCGGCGTAGTCGAGCCCGTAACTCGGCCAGTCCCTGCCCAGGCGCGCATTGGCCTGGATCGCGGCACCGTCGATGCGCGCAGTAGCCGCCCGGATGTGCTCCGGCGAACCCTTCGTTGCAGTCTGGGCAAGAGCGCCCTGCAGACTCAGGCCCATCAGTGCCGCCAGGCCGATCTGACCGATCCGGGCGAGGCGCAATACAGGCCCGCCTGCCCCCGTCCCAGGTTTGTGGCAGGACGGGTGCAGCGGTTTCGCGTGATGTGAATTCGCGTGATGTGAAGGTTGCGGGTGATGCAGACTGCGGTGGTCACGGTGCGCGTCGTGCGCAGCAGGCCAAAGCTGTGAACGTTCCATGGTTGTCTCCGTAGGGTTTGGGTGCCACCCTGATCGTAGAGGTGATTTGCCGACTTCGTCCAGCGTTGCACGCCTACCGCATGGGGGAAACACGCCGCGCATCCGTACCCCCCAGCGTTCGCCGAATATCTGGTCTGTAACCCCATCGCAATCCGCAACCCGGGCGGCACAACGGAGCCGTTGCCGGTTACTGCGCAGGTACTATACGGCCTCGAATCCGGACTGGGTTGAAGAGAGCTTGCAGCAATTCCAGCCCGAGCCGCACTTGAAAGGGACCCCATGTTGACTTCGCTTTCCATTGCCGTCCGCCTCTGGGCCAGCCTTGTTACAGGGCTTCTTTCAACGCTCGCGCTGGCGCAGGGCGTGAGCGTCACAGACTCCTGGGTACGCGCCACCGTCGCGGGGCAGCAAGCCACCGGGGCCTTCATGAAGCTCACCGCCAGTCAGGCTTTGCGGCTGGTGCAGGCGGGAAGCCCGGTGGCGGGTCTTGTGGAGATTCATGAAATGCGCATGGACAAGGATGTGATGCGCATGTCGGCGATTCCCGGGCTCGATCTTCCGGCGGGACGCAGCGTTGAACTGAAACCCGGGGGCTACCATGTGATGCTGATGCAACTCAAGCAGCAGATCAAGGACGGCGAGACGGTGCCCATCACGCTGACGTTCCAGGCGCCAGACGGCAGGAAGGAAACCCTGGAGGTCAAGGCCCTGGCCAGGATGCTGAGCCAGCCCTCGAAGCACGGACACTGATGCCGGCGGTGGGCGAGGCAGGGACCTGGATGACGTCCAGGCACCGCGCCGGTTCCGGAAGACCTTGCACTGCCCTCGAGCGCCTGACTACCGGACGAGAACCATGCTCCACGCCGCCGTCATCTTCGTTTCCGCCTTCCTCATTTTTCTGGTGCAGCCGCTGATCGCCAAACAGATCCTCCCCTGGTTTGGCGGGTCTGCGGCAGTCTGGACGACCTGCCTGCTCTTCTTTCAGACGGCGCTGCTTGCGGGCTATGCCTACGCACATGCCTTGAACCGCTGGCTTTCGCTGCGCCAGCAGGCGATGCTCCACTCGGCGCTCCTGCTCGTTGCCTGTGTGCTCATGCCGATCGTTGTGGCGGAGCACTGGCGACCGGTTGGCACCGAGGAACCGATCGCCCGGATCCTGATGCTGCTGGGCGCAACGATCGGCTTGCCGTATTTCCTCCTTGCCACAACGACACCGCTCGCCGGATCCTGGTACTGGAAGCAGTACCGCGCCTCCGCGCCGTATCGGCTGTTTGCGCTGTCGAATTTCGCTTCGCTTCTTGCCTTGCTCGGCTATCCGCTCCTCATCGAACCCTTCCTCGGCAACCGCGCAACCGCGCTCGTCTGGTCGGGGCTTTTTGTGCTTTTCGCAGCACTCTGCGTGCGCATGGCCTGGAAAACCGCCGGGGCCGTTGGCCCGGATGAAACCCGGCCAGCCTCGCCGAACGCACCACCGCCCGCAGTCGCAGCCGATGCACCTGCGAACGATGCACCTGCGAACGATGCACCTGCGAACGATGCGCCTGCGAACGATGCGCCTGCCCACCTGACCCCTGCGAAGGGTGCCGGGTTATCGCCCGGATGGCCGAGTTGGATCCTGCTTGCCGCGCTCGGTTCTGCAGTACTCATGGGCGTGAGTACTCACCTCACCCAGAACATCTCGTCGGCGCCCCTGCTGTGGGTGATCCCCCTTGCCCTCTACCTCCTCACCTTCATCATCAGCTTTGATCATCCGCGCTGGTATGTGCGCGGCGTCTACCTTCCGCTCGGAGCCATTTGCCTCGCACTTATGGCCTGGCTGGCCGACTCGCTCGATCTTGCGCTCGCCGCCCCGATCTACGCCATCGGACTGTTTGTGTTGTGCATGGTGTGTCATGGCGAACTTCACCGTCTGCGGCCTGAACCCCAACGCCTCACCCAGTTCTACCTTGCGATGGCAGCGGGTGGCGCGCTGGGATCGCTGCTGATGGGAGTAGTCGCTCCCCTCACGCTTGCAGGCCATTATGAATTCCAGATAGTGCTGATCCTGCTCGCGTTGCTCGGCTTCGTTCTGCGGCCCGACGGAGCGTTCATTGCAGGCCATCTCACGCTGCGCAACACCCGGATACTCGCTGCCGTGGTCCTTGCGGGGGTCTGCACCTTCAACTGGCACTACGTTGATTACTACCGGTATCAGGTACGCACGATGGAGAGGGATTTCTACGGCGTTGTCCGCACCAGGGACAGGGAGGGCGGAGGCACCATCTTCCGCAATCTGGTGCACGGAGGCATTGCGCACGGCGGACAGCACCAGCGCGAAGAGCTGCAAATGACAGGGTCAAGCTATTTCGGGCCTGGCTCAGGTTACGGGCGGGTCTTCAGAAGCCTGGACGCAACGCCGAAACGGGTTGGGGTGATCGGACTTGGTGCCGGAGCACTGGCGGTCTATGCCCAGGCTGGTGACCACTGGGTCTTCTATGAGATCTCGCCTGCTGTGGTTCGTGCCGCGACCACCCAGTTCAGTTTTCTTGCGCGCATGCAGGGCACCCACGAAATCGTGCTGGGTGACGGGCGACTCGCCCTCGAGCGTGAAGCGCCGCGACAGTTCGACGTGATCGCGATGGACGCCTTCGCCGGCGACTCGATTCCGGTGCACTTCCTCACCAGGGAGGCGATGGCGCTCTACCTCAAACACCTGAAGCCCGATGGCGCCATCGTCTTTCAGGCCACCAACCGCTTCGTCAACCCTATGCCGGTGATCCGTCAACTTGCCGAGGCTTTCGGGCTGCAGGCTGTGCTCGTCTCCGACAGTCCCGATCACAGCGAGGGCCCCGAGTACTGGTTGTCCTCCACCGACCAGGTGATCGTGACCCGCAACACCGCCCTGCTTCAGGCCGCCGCCATCAGGGAAGTGGCACAGGCAATCGAACCGATCCCTGGCCTCGACCTTTTCACCGACGACTATGTCAACCTGCTCAGGATTCTCAAGCGCTAAACTGCCATGCCAGTCGCTGTGAAGCGGCTGGCACGATGGAGCGCCCCGCACGATGAAGCGCCCCGAGGATGCATCGACGGGTGTTGCAGGCCCCTGATTCCAAGCTGCTGGAGCGTGCATTGAAGATTGTCTGCATTGGCGGTGGGCCGGCCGGCCTCTATTTCGGGCTACTCATGAAGTCGCGGCATCCGCAGCACGAGGTGACCGTGATCGAGCGGAACCGCCCCTACGACACCTTCGGCTGGGGTGTTGTGTTCTCCGACGCGACCATGGACAACATGTGCGAATGGGATGCGGAGACCGCAGCGCAAATCCAGCAGGCCTTCAACCACTGGAACGACATCGAACTGGTGTTCAAGGGGCGGCGTATCCGCTGCAAGGGCCATGGTTTTGTGGGCATTGGCCGCAAACACCTTCTCAACATCCTCCAGTTGCGTTGTGAGGCGCTGGGGGTGCAACTGGTGTTCGACACCGAGGCACTCAGCG
>VGHO01000111.1 GCA_016868175.1 Betaproteobacteria bacterium | reverse complement strand
TAGAAGGGCGGCGTGTGCTCCTGCCAAGCCAGCCGGAACCAGCGCTCGATCGAGCTACTTGCCTCGATGATGCGCCGCTCCAGCTGGAGCAAGGGGCCACTGAGGGCTGTCTTCAGATGAGGGACCATGTCCGCGCCTTGGGAAATGCTAGACGCGGATTGTAAGTGCCCCCGTCGTCGGGCGAACATTGTTCGTTGCTGGTGCCGTCGGTACAGTGGGTGCCGCCGGTGCCGTGGGTTCCAGTCAGCGACCTGGGTGCTTTCGGTGCCGTTGGGGGCAATCAGCGGCGTGGGTACCGTCAGTGCCGTCGGCGAACACGGCGCAGTCAGACTCTGCGACATCGAAAAAAACCCCGCCACTGGGGGCGGGGCAAGACGCATGAAGAACGTCAGCGAGGAGCCATCACTTGAAGAAACGTTTCGAACCAGCCTGTCGCCCGGGACTTACGAAAGACAGTGCTCAGTAGCGGTAGGCCGATTCACCGTGGGAAACGATGTCGAGCCCTTCCCGCTCCTGCTCATCGCTTACCCGCAGGCCCACCGCAAGATCCACGATCTTGTAGGCGACTGCCGCAACCACTGCCGACCAGATCACTGTGGTGATCACCGCCTGGAACTGGATCCACACCTGCGACCCGATCGAATAGCTGTCGGTAGCCTTGTTGGCCACATAGTCGAAGATTCCCGACCCGCCGAGCGAGGGCGCTGCGAAGACCCCCGTGAGCAGGGCACCCACAATGCCGGCAACGCCGTGGATCCCAAAGACATCGAGACTGTCGTCGGCACCGAGCATCCGCTTGAGCCCGCCAACCCCCCAGAGTGCCGCAAAGCCGGATGCAAGCCCGATCACGATCGCACCCATCGGGCCGACGAAACCACAGGCTGGTGTGATACCCACCAAGCCTGCGATCGCGCCCGAGGCCGCACCGAGCATCGATGGCTCACCCTTGGAGAGCCACTCGCCGAGTGACCAGGCTAGGAGGCCGCAAGACGCAGCGATGAGCGTGTTGATGAACGCCATTCCCGCCACGCCGGTCGCCTCGAGATTCGATCCGGCATTGAAGCCAAACCAACCCACCCAGAGCAGGCACGCTCCCACGAGCGTGAGCGGCAGCGAATGCGGCGCCATCACTTCCTTGCCGAATCCCACACGCTTGCCGATCAGATAGGCGCCCACCAGGCCCGCAACGCCGGAGTTGATGTGCACCACCGTGCCACCTGCGAAGTCGAGCGCCCCCTTCTGCCACAACCATCCGGCCGCAGCGGTAACCGACTCAAGCGTCTTCTCGTCTGTGATCGCATCAGGACCGTCCCAGAACCACACCATGTGCGCGATCGGAATATAGGCAAAGGTAAACCAGATCACCGAAAACAGCAACACAGCCGAAAACTTCACCCGCTCCGCAAAACCGCCTACGATGAGTGCGCAGGTAATGGCGGCAAAGGTGGACTGAAACGCCACGAACACGATCTCGGGAATATAGACTCCCTTGCTGAAGGTGGCACCTGCCGATTCTGCGGTTACCCCGGAGAGGAAGATCTTGTCGAATCCGCCGATGAAGGCCGACCCGCCGGTGAAGGCAAGGCTGTAGCCGTAGATCGACCAGAGCACCACGATCAACGAAAACACCGTTGCAACCTGCATCAGTACCGAGAGAACGTTCTTGGCGCGAACGAGTCCCCCGTAAAAAAGCGCAAGCCCGGGTACGGACATCATCACCACCAGCAATGTGGCGACCAGCATCCACGCAGTGTCGCCCTTGTTGGGGGGGGGCGGGGCCGCCGCGGCCTCGGCCGGGGCTGGCTCGGCCTCCGCCTTCGCATCTGCCTTGCCGTCGGGCGCAGGTGCCACCTTGGCGTCGGATGCTGCCGGAGCTTTGGCGTCTGCCGCCGTCGCAGGCGCGGTCTGAGCGTGCACGACGGCGTCGGGCGAAAACGCAAGAAGCACTGCGAGGACCAAGCCGAGTGACAGCGCCGCGAGGAGGGATCGAAATTTTTTCATGGTGTTTCCTTGGGCAGGGAAGAGGGTCGCGGTCAGATCGCGGCCTCGCCGGTCTCGCCGGTCCGGATCCGGATCACATCATCGAGGCTGTAGACGAAAATCTTTCCGTCACCGATCTTTCCGGTTCGCGCCGACTTTTCGATCGCCTCGACTGCGCGTTCAAGCAGAGCCTCGGGCAGGGCCACCTCGAGCTTCACCTTGGGCAGAAAATCCACCACATACTCGGCACCGCGGTAGAGTTCCGTATGTCCCTTCTGGCGCCCGAAACCCTTGACTTCGGTAACCGTGATTCCCTGGACGCCGATCTCCGAGAGGGCCTCACGCACCTCGTCGAGCTTGAAGGGCTTGATGATCGCGGTGATGAGTTTCATCATTCACCCCCTAGAAATTGTACTTGGCCGATAAAACCACCCCGGATTTGCCCTGAAACTTCTTGGCGAAAGTCTGGTAGAAGTTCTCATCTTTCGCATCGACTGTCACGAACGTGAGCCCGAAGAGCACTCCAGCGAAGTCTTTTGTCAACCCTACAGAGACGTCGGTGTAGTCACCCGCCGAAGCGGTTGCGTTGGCCACAGTCTGGCGACCGATATGCGGAGTAACGCTCCATCCATCACCGAGATCGAACGCCGCTGTGAGGTCCAGATATCCGCTGCCCTTCGAGTTGGGATTTCCGAAGAGATTCGTCGTCGACCGCGAATACTTGAGCGTTGCCGGACCGAATGAGACCGCCCCATATATTTCCGTCGTGTTTGCATTGTCGTAACCGCTGTGGTTCTGCAGGGTGTTTCCGGGATATTGATAGCGCAGGATCCCAATATCGCCGGTAATGCCCTTCGCCAACTCGGTCTTGAAACCACCGTAGAGGTCCAACTCCGAAGAGCCCTTCACACTGGGGTTTCCATCGCTACGGCCGTAATCCTTGATCCACTTGATGTTCGTCAAGAATGCTCCAAGGTAAAGGCCGTTTGGGAGAGAGAAGTCCGCGCCAACCTGAAGCGCTGGATCGAAGGTGGTTTGGGTGATACCCCGGTAGCGGTAGTCGCTCACGATTGCGGCGTTGCCCGTGAGCGTATACGCGGGTTCGGCCTTGGCTTGCGCAAAGGCTGACGTCTGAACGCTCAGGGCTCCCATCGCCAGGACCGAGGCTGCCAAACCTGCGCGCGCGCTGCGACTCAAAGACCCTGCGGCGAGCTTGGGCGAAGCAGGCGATGGGGCCCAAAAGGGCGAAACAGTGGAGTTGGACAGGGCAGCGCCTGAGGCGTGGGGCAGAAGCGATGTCGAAGGCGCAGATGCATGCCTTTGAATCTGGGCGAGAGGCCGTGCGAGTTTCATTTTTTCCTTGCTCCTTGAGAGATGGCTGCAGTCGGTGAAAAGCGCTGTGCCTATGGATTCAACCCTTGGCGAAGATCACAACGGACTTATCGAAAGCCCTGACGATACGCGCCGAACAGGTCCGACCTTGTCAGGTGCTCACAAGGAAGCACGGCCCGTGCCAATCCCGATCCTGCGGTGAACTGGCGCGGCGCAGCGCGCGTAGCATCGCCAGCCGTTGACGGCCTCCGGGACCTGAGCGCGCGAAGACGGCGGGCGTCCGTCCCCGGGTGGATCGGAGAAAGCGAGGACCACGCGTCACCTGAAGCTCGACCCGGCGGTGCGCACCGCGATAGTGCGTCCGCACCGCCTTGGGGAGCAAGGCTCTTTTCTTTTGCGCGACCGTGTCAGCCCCTAGCGGAACGTCCCGAGACGTGCCGACACCTCCCGACACATCCCGACACCTCCCGACACATCTCGAGACTTCCGCAAGCCAGCAGATCTTTTCGGAACCATCGCCCAAACCCTGAAGGAGCAGCACCATGCGTCTTGCCATCGTCCACAGCCAGGCCCTGAGCGGCCTTACGGGAATTCCGGTGCGTATCGAAGTGCAGATTGCACAGGGCTTGCCGGCCTTTCACCTGGTGGGACTGCCCGCGGCGCTGGTCCGCGAGTCGCGTGAAAGGGTGCGCGCAGCGATCAGCCAGAGTGGCTTTCAGTTCCCGCAGCAGCGCCTCACAGTGAACCTTGCACCTGCTGATCTGCCCAAGGACAGCAACGCCTTCGAACTCCCGATTGCGATCGGCATCCTCGCGGCCAGCGGTCAACTCCCCCCCCAGCCGCTGGCGCGCTTCATCTTTCTGGGGGAATTGTCGCTTGCAGGCGAACTTCAAGCCGTGCGCGGAGCTTTTGCGCTCGCGCTAAGCCTCTCGGCGCATCTTCATTCGGCCCATCTTCACGCCGGTTCACCGATCCTCGTCGTGCCACCCGCGAGTGCCAGCGAGTGCGCAGCTGCCTTCACGGGTCAGGTCTGGACAGCACCGGATCTTGCGGCTTTGGTTCAGGGTCTCCAGGTTGTGGCGGGCAGGCAGGCCAGGGAACAGCAGCGGGCCTCGCGGCAAGCTGCAACGGTCGACGCACGCTGCGCCAGCGATACCCTGCATCCCCTCGAGGCCGCAGCGCCGATCCTCGAAGTTGCGCGGCCAACGCAGGCGCACTCGAGCGAGAGTCCCGCCGCAGGCAGGTTGCGCGGTGGGGGAGCCGACTTTGCGCAGGTGCAGGGCGAACCCCTGGCCCAGCTTGCCCTGGGCGTTGCCGCAGTTGGGGGTCACCACCTGCTGATGGTGGGTCCGCCGGGCAGCGGCAAGACCATGCTCGCGCTTGCGCTGGCGAGCCTGGTGCCGCCCTCCGTGGAACAGGTCCGACACGAGCAGATGGCGCTCGCCAGCCTCCGCACTCCCGGGTGGAGGCTCGAGTCGCATCCTGGCAACGTCTTTCGCCAACCGCACCACAGTGCCTCGATCGTTGCGCTTTGCGGCGGAGGAGTGCCGCCGCGCCCCGGTGAAATCAGCCTTGCGCACGGCGGAGTGCTGTTTCTGGATGAACTTCCCGAGTTCGATGTGAAGGTTCTCGATGCGCTGCGTCAGCCGCTGGAAGCGGGCTTTCTGCAAATCGCCCGGGGCACCCACAGTGCCGAGTTTCCCTCGCGCTTCCAGTTGGTTGCCGCCATGAATCCCTGCCCCTGCGGCTACGCCGGTTCGCCCGGCAGTCGCTGCGCATGCTCCCCGGAGCGGATCCGCCGTTACCAGGCCCGGGTATCGGGTCCGATCCGCGACCGGATCGATCTTCAGGTGGAGGTTTGCGGAGCTCCGGCGAACGCGGATTCCCCGCCCCTCCGCACTGCTTCGGGTAACAACCCGAGCGGCCTGCTGCAGCGGATGCTTGGAGCCCACGGGATTGCAGACGACAAGCTGGACTCGGAATCGATCCTCGCGCTTGCCCGATCCTGCCGGGATCGGCAATACGCCCGACAGTCCAGACTCAACGCGCACCTTTCGGGGAGTGCCTTGCTGCAGGTGGGCTGGCTCGATGCGTCCGCACAAAAGCTTGCAGCGGCCCTGTCGCGGCTTGGCTACTCGCACAGGGCCATGCATGGCCTCGTGCGGGTGGCGCGCAGCCTCGCGGACATGCTCAACGAAGACACGATCAGCGAGTCGTCGCTGGCGCTTGCGGTGCAGCTGCGCCGCGCGGGCCACTTCGCTCCCGACGCCGGCCAGTATTCGCGCCCGATCCAGTCCGCATAGTCGCTTTGGTTGAATAGCTCCAGGCGAAAACCGTCGTCGATCGTGCCGGAGTCGGGCAGGTTACGGCGCACCCGCCTTCTCGAGCACCTGTGCCGCCTGATCCAGTCGGCACAGGTGAAAGCGCGGAATCGATACTCTGTGGCGGTGAAGCCGGCTTCGGCTGGCGCGGAAGAGCCTCGAGGCGCTGCAACTCCGGATACATCATCGCCCCGGTGGCAGCAAACTTGAGCGCGGCATCAACCCGTGCGCAGATCGCCTGGATCGCCTGGATCGCCGGGGTCGCGCGGCGCAGCGCCTCGGGTGCAGCGCCGCATCCGGCCTGGCTCAGGCCTCGTGGGGGAAGCGCCGCTCGAGTTCGGCGCGCTCTGTGCTGCTCAGGCAACGGCACCCGCGACCACCCACACGCAAGTGGATGCGTGCCGTCTGCTCGAGTTCCTCGGCAGCGTCGGCAGCGGCATCGAGGCTCCTTCCGGCCAGTACCGGCCCGTGGTGCGCCAGCAGCATCGCGTGGGTGTGCTGTGCAGCCTCGCCCACGGCCAGCGCGAGCGCTGCGTCCCCCGGAGGAAAATAGGGCAGCAGCTTGAGCCTGCCCACCCGCATGACGTAGTAGGCGGTATAAGGCGGCAGGGCGTCTGCGGGATCGAGGTCGGGAAGCAGCGACAGCGCCACCGAGTCTGTGCCATGCAGATGCACCACTGCCTGCGCGCGCGGTCGACTCCGGTACATGGCCAAGTGGAGCCCTGCTTCCTTGGTCGGCGGTTCGCCGCTTTCCAGTCTCCCTTGCACATCGAGCCTGGAAAGCCGCTCGGGCCGGAGCTCGTCGAGCCGCGCTCCGGTGGGCGTCATCAGGAAGCCGTCTTCAAGCCGAACGCTGAGATTTCCGGTTGCACCGTGAGTGTAGCCGCGCGCATGCAGACTCGCCCCTACCCTGCAAAGGCCCGCGCGCGCTGTGGCTTCCGAGGAACTCATGCCGCTCCTTCGTCGCCACCCGCGGGCATGGCCGCGTCGAGCATGTCGAGCGACCGGCTGAAGAAATCCTCGCCACCAAAGTTACCCGACTTCAGGGCGAGCGCCAGGCCCTGGCCGGATGCGGTCCAGGGAACCCCGGGATCGATCTGCGAGCCGATGCGCAGCAGGCGAACCTGGAGCGCCTGCGCAACCGCGCCTGAGGTCTCACCTCCGGCCACCACCCAGCGACGGATCCCACGTTGCAAGCCACGGCGGGCCACGCTCGCCATCACCTCCTCCACCAATGCGCTTGCACGCTCGCGACCGAGCACCTGCTGCACGCCTCGAAGCTCCTCGGGCGGCATCGTGGCGTAGACGAGCATCCGGGGGCTGCGGGCTGCCTGCACGCTGCCGACGCGTTGCATTGCGTCGAGCAGGGTGTCCACTTCAGCGAAAAACCGCGCGCGTGCCTCGCTCGACCTCCCTAGTTCCAGGGGATCGACCCGAAGCGCACGATCGCCTGTGTTCCTCGCCTGCCCGAGGTAGTGACGAACCTGCCCGAGGCTTGCGCTTGAGCATGAACCCGAAAGCAGGACCGCCGGTCCCTTTACCTGCGGCACAAAGCCTGGGCGCGCCCCAGCGGGGTTGCCCGGTGGAAGGTTGCCCGGTGGACGGATGCCCAGCGCAAGGCCGGAGCCCGCCACCAGCAACGAAAGCCCTTGCGAAGCCGCTCCGAGCACTTCGAGGTCGGCATCGCAGGTGGCATCGGCGATAGCCATGCGCACCTGCTCGCTCTTGAGGTTTTCGAGCCGACCCCGTATAGCGGATACGCCTTTTGCGATGGTGAGGTAGTCGATCAGACCAATCCGGTGCCGTGACTGTCGCTGCAAGACCCGAACCAGGTTGCTGTCGGTCATCGGCGTGAGTGGGTGGTCCTTCATACCCGAGTCGGAAAGCAGCTGATCGCCCACGAAGAGATGGCCCCTGAACACCGTACGGCCTCCCCCCGGAAAGGCCGGACAAACCACGGCAATCGGCGCATCGAGTTCCTGAGACAGGGCGTCGGCCACGGGTCCGATGTTGCCCCGGTCGGTTGAATCGAAGGTGGAGCACACCTTGAAGTAGCACTGCTGTGCGCCGACGGCGCGCAGCCAGCGCCACGCGGCCAGGGACTCGGCCACCGCCGCGTCGGCAGGAATCGTGCGAGACTTGAGCGCAATCACCACCGCCTGCGTCCCATCGGGCAGGTCTGGCGCCTCTCCATCCTGTGGGAGCCCCAGACACAAGACTGTTGGCCAGCCCGTGCGCACCAGATTGTTGGCCAGGTCGGTTGCGCCTGTGAAATCGTCTGCAATGCAGCCAAGGTGCACGCTCGGCTGCGAGCGCTGGGCTATGCTTGCGCCTCTGGCATCCTGGTTTTCTCTGCGAGTTGCACCCATGTTGTTTTCCCCAGGCACAGTCTCCCCCAACCCCGGCGCAATTTTCTCCGACCCCAAGGCAGTCTCATCCAACCCCGGCACAGTTTCCTCCGGCCCCAACACAGTCTCCCCCAACCCCGGCGCAATTTTCTCCGGCCCCAACGCAGTCTCCCCCAACCCCGGCGCGGCGATGCCTGCCCCCCCAGACCCTCGCGAGGATCCCACCGACGTCGACCCGATGCAACCGCTGGCGGGGCTGAAGGTTGTGGAATTGCACGCAATCGGACCTGTGCCCTTCGCCGGCTACCTGCTCGCACAATACGGCGCAAGGGTGATCCGTGTGAGCCCACCGGCGGATCCGGGGCTGGGTCTGGAGGTTGCTCCGGCCTTCGATCTGCTCAACAGCAACAAGGAGGCCCTGGCGCTCGACCTCAAGAGCGCAGATGCGCGTGGCGAACTCGAGCGCCTTCTTGCTGACGCCGATATCTTGCTCGAGGGCTTTCGTCCGGGGGTCCTGGAGCGACTCGGTCTTGATCCCGACGCCTTGCGCCTGCGCCACCCGCGCCTTGTGATCGGAAGGTTGTCGGGTTGGGGTGAACACGGCATTCTTGCCCCCCGGGCAGGCCACGACATCAATTACC
>VGHO01000110.1 GCA_016868175.1 Betaproteobacteria bacterium | reverse complement strand
TGCGGGCCTTGCTGCTGTTGTCGCTCGAGAAGTTGCACACGTAAACATCGAGCGTTACTTCGTTGCGCTCGGGCCAGGTGTGCAGGGCTACGTGCGACTCGGCAAGGAGCACCATGCCGGTCACGCCGCCCGCGTGCCCTGCAAAGTCGGGAAAACGGTGGAAGCGGTCGCCTACCGCGTGCAGGCCGGCGCGCGCAACCGCTTCCAGGCAATGGATGCGCAAGGCCTCGGCATTGCTCAGCAGCCCTTGGTGGGGACGGCATTCGTACAAATCGGCGGTAAGATGAAGACCTTGCATGGAAACTTTCAGGTAGTCCCTGATTATAGTTTTGCTGCAGGGCCTCCCGATCCCGCATCGGCTCAGACTGACGGACACGCGCGCACTTGCCTTTGCCCGCGAAGTCGGCGAAGCTTGCGCGGGGCGCATTCGCATGCGGCGGGGTGCCGTTTGCGCTGCACCCAGTGCGCGGGTGCAGCACCGCCCGCCCGGGAACCAACCGTCATCCGAGCAAGGAGTGATCCGCGATGAGTATTCGTGTAGCAATCAATGGCTACGGCCGCATCGGGCGTAATGTGCTGCGGGCCCACTACGAGGGCGGCAAGACCCACCCGATCGAGATCGTGGCAGTCAACGATCTGGGCGACCCCAGGACCAACGCGCATCTCACCCGCTACGACACCGCGCACGGGCGCTTTCCCGGCGAAGTGCAGGTGGAGGGCGATGCCCTGATCGTGAACGGTGACCGGATCCGGGTACTTGCGCAGCGCAACCCGGCGGAGTTGCCCTGGAAAGAACTCGGCGTGGACGTGGTGCTGGAATGCACCGGACTTTTCAACAGCAAGGAGAAAGCCTCGGCGCATCTGCGCGGTGGGGCTCGCAAGGTCCTTCTCTCGGCACCCGGCGGTAAGGATGTTGACGCCACGGTGGTATACGGTGTGAACCATCAGGTGCTCAAGGCCGACCACACCGTGGTCTCCAACGCTTCGTGCACCACCAACTGCCTCGCCCCGCTGGTGAAACCGCTGCACGAGGCGATCGGGCTCGAGTCCGGACTGATGACCACGATCCACGCCTACACCAACGATCAGGTGCTGACCGATGTGTACCACGAAGACCTGCGGCGCGCGCGCGCAGCCACGATGTCGATGATTCCCACCAGGACCGGGGCCGCGGCCGCAGTCGGTCTGGTGCTGCCCGAGCTCAGCGGCCGCCTCGACGGGTTTGCCGTTCGCGTACCCACGATCAATGTGTCGATCGTGGACCTCTCCTTCGTCGCTGCGCGTCTGACGAGCGCTGAGGAGGTGAATGCGATCCTCAAACAGGCGAGCGAATCGGCGCTCGAGGGGATCCTGGCCTACAGTACCGAACCGCTGGTGTCGGTGGATTTCAACCACCATCCTGCGAGTTCGATTGCCGATGCCACGCTTACCAAGGTGTCAGGACGCCTTGTGAAGGTCTCGAGTTGGTACGACAACGAATGGGGCTTTTCCAATCGCATGCTCGATACCACCGTGGCCATGGTGCAGGCAGCCTGAACCTCAACCGCGCAGCACCACGCAAGGACTTTCCACGCCGTGAAACATGCCACCAAGATTGTTGCAACGCTCGGGCCCGCCTCGTCGAGCGAGGAGGTGCTTGAGCGCCTGATCGAGGCCGGGGTGAATGTTGTGCGCCTGAACTTCTCGCATGGGACTTCGGCCGAGCATTGCGCAAGGGCTGAACGGGTGCGCGCGATCGCCGACCGGAGGCACCGCGACGTGGGCATCCTGGTCGACCTCCAGGGGCCGAAGATCCGTATCGGGAAGTTTGCCGACGGTGCGGTAACCCTCCGTGCGGGCGATGCCTTCCGTTTCGACATCCACTGCGAGGAAGGCGACCAGCACACGGTGGGCCTCGACTACAAGGAACTCGTCAACGATGTCCGGCAGGGCGACACGCTGGTGCTCAACGACGGGCGCATGACGATGCAGGTCGAGTCGGTGAGCGACTCGGTGATCGACGCCCGCGTGCGCGTGGGCGGCGTGCTCTCCGACCGCAAGGGCATCAATCGTCTCGGTGGCGGCCTTTCGGCTGCGGCCCTCACCTCCAAGGACATGGACGACATCCGGACGGCTGCATCGCTCGAGGCGGACTTTCTCGCGGTGTCGTTCCCGAAGCATTCCTCCGACATGTACATGGCACGCGAACTGATGCGCGCCTGCGGAAGCCGTGCGCACACGGTGGCGAAGATCGAGCGCTTCGAGGCAATCGGCAATCTGGAAGAAGTGCTCAAGGCCTCCGACGGCATCATGGTGGCGCGCGGCGATCTGGCGATCGAAGTGGGGGACGCTGCGGTCCCCGCCCTGCAAAAACGCATGATCCGCCTGGCGCGTGAACTCAACAAGTTCACCATCACCGCCACCCAGATGATGGAATCGATGATCGATTCGCCAGTGCCAACCCGGGCCGAGGTTTCCGATGTGGCCAACGCGGTGATCGACGGCACCGACGCGGTGATGCTCTCGGCCGAATCGGCCACCGGAACGTATCCGGTGGAGACGGTGGAGTCGATGGTGCGCATTTGCGCGGAGGCTGAAAAGTCGCATCGTGTTTCGCTCGACACCGAAGTCCTCAACCGCACCTTCACACGCATCGATCAGTCGATCGCCATGAGCGCGCTCTTCGTGGCGCACCACATGCAGGTGAAGGCAATTGCCGCGCTCACACAATCCGGGTCCACTGCGCTGTGGATGTCGCGGCTCAATGCCGGCGTGCCGATCTATGCGCTCACCCCGGAGGAATCCACCCGGCGCAGGATGACGATCTACCGCGATGTGCAGCCCTTGCTCACCCGCTACGAGGCGCTCGACCGCGATGCGCTGCTGCTTGCCTGCGAAAACCAGCTGATCGCCGCCGGCGTCGTCCGCAAGGGCGACCTGATCGCGCTCACGATCGGCGAGCCGATCGGCAAGGCTGGCGGCACGAACACCCTCAAGCTCGTCCGTGTCGGAGAACACTGAGCCCGCCCTCTTCAACCACCGGAGCAACCTCATGGCCCTTGTATCCATGCGCCAACTGCTGGACCATGCTGCAGAGAACGATTACGGCATTCCCGCATTCAACGTCAACAACCTCGAGCAGGTGCAGGCGATCATGTCGGCTGCGGCCAAGGTGGATGCGCCTGTGATCATGCAGGCCTCCGCAGGGGCGCGCAAGTACGCGGGCGAGGGCTTCCTGCGCCACCTCATCGAGGCGGCGGTGGAGAGCTATCCGCAGGTGCCTGTGGTGATGCATCAGGACCACGGTCAGTCGCCGGCAATCTGTCTGCAGGCGATGCGGCTCGGCTTTTCCTCGGTGATGATGGATGGTTCGCTGATGGAAGACGGCAAGACGATTGCGAGCTACGACTACAACGTTGAAACCACCCGTGCGGTGGTCAACATGGCGCATGCGGTCGGCGTCACGGTGGAGGGCGAACTCGGCTGCCTCGGCTCGCTCGAGACGATGAAGGGCGACAAGGAGGACGGCCACGGTGCCGAGGGGAGCATGACGCGCGAGCAATTGCTCACCGATCCCGAGCAGGCGGCCGACTTCATCCGCCGCACCGCAGTCGATGCGCTTGCGATCGCGATCGGTACCTCGCACGGTGCCTACAAGTTCAGTCGCAAGCCCACCGGCGACATTCTTGCGATCGACCGCATCAGGGAGATCCACCGACGCATCCCGAACACGCACCTTGTGATGCACGGTTCCTCTTCGGTACCCCAGGATCTGCTGGAGGAGATCCGTCGCCATGGCGGCGATATGAAGGAGACCTACGGCGTCCCGGTGGAGGAGATCCAGGGCGCGATCCATCACGGCGTGCGCAAGATCAACATCGATACCGATATCCGCCTTGCAATGACCGCAGCGGTCCGCAAGTATCTCGCGGAGCATCCGGAGCGCTTCGATCCCCGCGACTACCTGAAACCAGCCACCGCTGCGGCAACGGCGATCTGTATGCAACGCTACGAACAGTTTGGCTGTGCAGGGCAGGGCTCGCGCATCCGGCCACTTGCAATGTCGGTGATGATCGAGCGATACCGCAAGGGCGAACTCGCGCCTGTCGTGCACTGAGCGCGGCGATGCGTGCGCTCCTTTGCACAAGGCACGGCGAGCCTGAGTTGCTCGAACTCAGCGAGGTGCCGCTGCCGCAACCCGGGCCCGGCCAGGTCCGCATCGCGGTGCAGGCCGCAGGCGTGAATTTCCCCGACACCCTGATCATCCGCAACCTCTACCAGTTCAAGCCCGCGCTGCCCTTTTCGCCGGGTGGCGAGGTGGCCGGCGTGATCACTGCGCTCGGCGACGATGCGGGAGGGGGGGCAGGCGCCCGCCCCGGGGCCGGATCATCCGGCTTGCGTGAAGGCGATCGGGTGATGGCGCTGTGCGGTCATGGGGGCTTTGCCGAACAGGTGATCGTGGATGCGGCCAAGGCAGTGAAGATCCCCGAAGGCGTGTCGATGGAACTCGCCGCGTCCTTCACCATGGTCTACGCCACCTCCTACCACGCGCTTGTCGACCGGGCCGCGCTCAGGTCTGGCGAAAGTCTGCTGGTCCTGGGGGCCGCCGGGGGTGTCGGGCTGTCGGCAGTGGAGATCGGCAAGGCGCTCGGTGCGCGGGTCATTGCTGCAGCATCGAGCGACACGAAACTGCAGGTCTGCCGCGAGCATGGTGCCGACGATCTCATCAACTACACCCGCGAGGACCTCCGGGAGCGACTGCGCAGCCTCACCGCAGGCCAGGGGGTGGATGTGGTCTACGATCCCGTGGGGGGGCACTTTGCCGAGCCCGCCTTCAGGTCGATCGCCTGGCGCGGCCGCTACCTGGTCGTCGGTTTCGCCCTCGGGGAGATTCCCTCGCTGCCGCTCAACCTCGCGCTTCTCAAGGGGGCAGGCATCCTCGGCGTGTTCTGGGGGGCCTACATCAGCCGCGAACCCCAGGCCTTTCAGGCCGACATGCAGCGCCTGCTTGCGTGGGTTGCCCAGGGGCGTCTACGGCCGAGGATTTCGGCGCGCTACAGCCTCGAGGAAGCGCCGCAGGCCATCCGCGCACTGATGGATCGGCGCGCGGTTGGCAAGCTTGTCGTTGTGCCGTGAGCCGGGGGCATCCAGCGGTCTTTCATTCGCGGATCGCCTCGCTGCCTCTGGTGGGCAGGGGCAAGGTGCGCGACCTCTATGCGCTCGGTGAGAACCATCTGCTGATCGTTACCACCGACCGGCTCTCGGCCTTCGATGTCGTGATGCGCGAGCCGATTCCGGGCAAGGGCGAGGTGCTCAACACACTGAGCCTCCGATGGTTCAGCAGATTTGAATCGATCGTGCAAAACCATCTCAGCGGGATCGACCCCGCTTCGGTGGTGCTCCCGGAAGAGCGCAACGAGGTACGCGGGCGATCGGTGGTGGCCCTGCGGCTGCAACCGCTGCCGATCGAGGCGGTGGTGCGGGGTTATCTGATCGGGTCGGGCTGGAAGGACTACCAGCGGGAAGGGGCGGTGAGCGGTGTCCGGTTGCCCCCGGGGCTGCAACTTGCCTCGCGTCTTGCCGAACCGATCTTCACGCCCGCAGCCAAGGCAGCGCAGGGAGAGCATGACCTCAACATCGATGAGGCGGAGGTTGAAAGGAGGATCGGTCGCACGCTTTCCGCAGCGATCCGCCGGTTGAGCCTGGAGCTCTACAGCAAGGCCGCAGCGTTTGCGCAGGAGCGCGGAATCCTGGTTGCAGATACCAAGTTCGAGTTCGGCATCGACGCGCAGGGCACGATGCGGCTGATGGACGAAGTACTCACCCCGGATTCCTCGCGGTTCTGGCCCGCAGACCAGTGGGTGCCTGGCCACTCGCCCCCTTCCTTCGACAAGCAGTTTGTGCGCGACTGGCTTGAGCGACGCGCTGACTGGAACAGGACTGCGCCGGCACCAGAGCTTCCGCCCGAGGTGATTGCCCAGACGGCGGCACGCTATCAGGAAGCCCTGCGCAGGCTGGGCGCGCAGTGAGGACCGCAACATGCGACCTGCAAGCCCTGCGCGGGCTGGGCGAAGAATGAGTACCTCATCAATCAGGGTGGCGGTGGTGATGGGGTCTTCAAGCGACTGGGAGATCATGAAACACGCGGCCGAAGTGCTTGCTGCGTTCGCGGTGGAGCATGAGTGCCGGGTTCTCTCGGCGCACCGCATGCCCGATGCCATGTTCAACTTCGCAGAGCGGGCGGCCGAACGCGGCTTGCGTGCCATCATTGCCGGCGCGGGCGGCGCAGCGCACCTGCCTGGAATGCTTGCCTCGAAGACCCTTGTTCCCGTCTACGGGGTGCCAGTGCCAGGCCGCTACTTGCGCGGCGAGGACTCGCTGCTTTCAATCGTGCAGATGCCACGCGGCGTGCCAGTGGCAACCTTCGCAATCGGGGAGGCTGGCGCAGCAAATGCAGCGTTGCATGTGGTTGCGCAGCTCGCGCTCAACGACCCGCGCCTGCACGCTGCACTGCGCGATTTTCGCCAAACCCAGACCGAAAGCGCTGCGGCTGCGAAGCTTCCGCCCCCCCCTGCAGCCACAGTGCCTGCGCGATCAGACGTTGCATCTCTGTCGGATCTGCCGACGACGGCTGCCGAGCGCAAAGGCTGAGCGATGCCCGGGCCGGCCGTTGAGGTGTTGAGGCTCGGCCTGATGGGCGGGGGCCAGCTTGGCCGAATGTTCGTGCACGCGGCGCAGCGTCTGGGCATGGAAGTGGTGGTGCTCGACCCGGTTCCGGGTTGCCCCGCTGCGCAGGCCGCTGACCGTCATCTTTGCGCGGCCTACGACGATCTGCAGGCGATCGACGAACTCGCCCGCCAGTGCGTTGCAGTCACGACCGAGTTCGAGAATGTCCCCGCACGGAGTCTGCTACGGCTCGCGCGCCGCGTCCGGGTGGCACCCTCGGCGAATGCAGTGGCGATTGCGCAGGATCGACTCGAAGAAAAGCGCTTCTTCCGCAGGATCGGCATCCCGACGACCGATTTTTTCGCTTTCCCGGGCAGCCTTGGATCAGCCGCCGAGGGGCCGGATGCGAAACTGCAATGGGCCGGTACGGCTTTTGCGCCGCCAGGCTTCAGGTATCCGGCGATTCTCAAGACCCGTCGCCTGGGCTACGACGGCAAGGGGCAGGTTGTGGTTGGATCGGCCGGGGAACTCGAGAGGGCCTGGCGAGGGCTTGGGAGCACCGATTGCATTGTCGAGAGCCGCCTGCCGCTGCATGCCGAGCTTTCGGTTGTGCTTGCCCGGGGCTTCGATGGGGTTTGCGCCGTCTATCCTGTGTTCGAGAACCGTCACGAAGCGGGCATTCTTGCCTCGAGCCTGCTTCCGGCCCGCCTGAGTCCACCACTGCTGGAGGAGGCTTGCGCGATGACGCAACGGATCGCGCACGCCCTTGACTACCACGGTGTACTCTGCGTGGAGTATTTTGTTGTGCGATCGCCGGATCCTCCGCAAGCCTTGGATACTCCTCGGGTGGTGAATGCAGCCCGTGCCGCCGGTAGCCTCATCCTGCTGGCCAATGAAATGGCGCCACGGCCGCATAATTCAGCGCACGCCACGATCGAGGCGTGCAACACCAGCCAGTTCGAACAGCAGGCGCGTGTCCTTGCCGGGTGGCCGCTCGGCTCCACGCAGCCACATCGGAGCGCATGTTTGATCAACCTTCTTGGAGAGCAGTGGTGGAACAGGTCGGGAGTTTTCCGCGAGCCCCGCTGGGGGGCGGTTGCAGCCTTGCCAGGGGTGTCCTTGCACCTTTACGGCAAGCGGGAGGCAAGACCTGGTCGCAAGATGGGGCACCTTGCAGTGTGTGGCGCCACCGCTGCGGAGCTTGATGTGCGCGTAGTCGAAACGATGAACCTGCTCGAAGGATTGTCACGCGAAGGCTCGTCAACCAAACGCCTCTCAACCCAACAAGAGCCTGTCGACGGCCCGAACCGCGGGATGCAGACCTGAGAGCGCCCGCCCCTTGAACAACCACCCTGTCTCCTGAGTCGTCAGTGCCCATGGATCAGCCGAGCCTGCGTCGTGTTGCCTCCGACACCCCCACCATCGACGAAGCCGCAGTGCATTTGCGGCGCGGCGGCATCGTTGCCTTCCCCACCGAGACGGTCTACGGGCTTGGGGCCAACGCGGCACGCCAGCCTGCGATCGATGCCCTCTACCGGCTCAAACAACGGCCCGCCGACCATCCGCTCATCGTTCATGTGGCAGGGGTGGCCGATGCCAGCAGTTGGGCTCGGCTGAACCCCACAGCGCTTTCGCTCATCGGCGCACTCTGGCCCGGTCCGCTCACCCTGGTCCTGCCCCGCCGGCCGGACTCGCCCGCCTACGCCTGCGCCGGCCAGAAGACCATCGCACTGCGATGTCCTTCGCATCCTGTGGCGCGCGCGTTGCTCAACCGTTTCTCCGCGCTCGGCGGCAAGGGTGTGGCGGCTCCGTCAGCGAACCCCTATGGCCGGATCAGCCCCACCGACGCCGACCAGGTCGAGGAAGACCTCCAGGCGATGATGCAGGCACATGCGCTCGGCCGAAAGCGACTCCAGGATCCGCAGATTCCCGACTGTTGGCTGATCGACGGTGGCGCCTGTGAGGCAGGTATTGAATCAACCGTCCTTGATCTGAGCACCGGGCAGGCACGGGTGCTACGCCCCGGTGCCATCCCCCGCCAGCAGATCGAGGCACTCCTGGGGATGGAAATCCCCTGGGTGC
>VGHO01000109.1 GCA_016868175.1 Betaproteobacteria bacterium | reverse complement strand
GTCGGCGCTGCTTGCGATCATCCTGATCGACCTGGTTCTGGCCGGCGACAATGCCATCGTGATCGCGCTGGCCGCGCGCAATCTGCCCCAGCACCTGCAGCGCAAGGCAATCCTCTGGGGCACGGTGGGCGCAATCGTGGTGCGCTCCGCGATGACGGTCGGCGTGGTGTGGCTGCTGAAGATCCCCGGCTTGATGCTCGTGGGCGGGCTCGGACTCTTCTGGATCGCCTACAAGCTCCTCACCGACACCGATGGCGAGGGCCACGAGGATGAGGCCTCGGCCACCACCTTCTGGGGTGCAATGCGCACCATCGTCATTGCCGACGCCCTGATGGGTGTTGACAACGTGCTGGGCGTTGCCGGGGCTTCCAAAGGCGCTTTCGATCTGGTTGTGCTGGGGCTTCTGATCAGCATTCCGATCGTGATCTTCGGAAGCACGCTGGTCTTGAAGCTGGTGGAACGATTCCCGGTGATCATCCAGCTCGGTGCTGCTGTACTCGCCTACACTGCGGCGCATATGGTGATCAACGAGCCTCTGCTCGACGCATACCTCGACGGGGCCGACCGCCTCCATCAGGCCTTGCGCGGGGCAATCTATGCGGGAGGCATCGGTGCTGTGCTCGGGCTCGGCTGGCTCACCACCCGGCGCAGAAAGGCCAGACCCAAGGCTGAGGTGGAAGCGCTCGAAACTGCGCGCTGATCGCCCGGCACGGGCATTCCCGGCTGAAAGCCTCAGTCGTGGATCGACACAAGCACGCTGCAATGCGCGCGTTCGATCAAAGCAGCCGATATCGGACTGTTCCACCAGCGTTCGAGCCAGCCGCGGTTTCTGCGATGGCCAACCACGATGAGTTGCGCCTGGATCCGCTCGGCGGCCTCGGCAACCTGATCGACCGGGTCGCCGAAGAGGATTTCACCGCTTACCTCGAAACCGTGATCACGCAGGAGCGCCATCCCGCTTTCGAGCCGCCTTTGCGCCTGCCCGCGCTGTTCAACCGGATCCGGCATGTCGAGCATGCCCGCCTCGAAGGCAAGATGCGCCGTGGGTTCCGGCACCACTGCCACCAGATGCACCCGCGCACCGGTGAGTCGCGCGACTGCATCGGAGTCGATCAGGGCCCGCTGCGATGATGCACTGCCGTCAAAGGCCAGAAGTATGCGTTGATACATCCTGTGGTCTCCTCTCGCGATGATGGAGTCAGCCCGAGGGATTATGGCAAGCTTTTGCCAGAAGAGGGGTAGTTTCGCAACTCTGCGCGGTGTTCGAGCCTCAGGATGTGCGCGCTGCCGTTCACAACGGGCAGGTGATGGTCCACAACCAGCGGGTTGTTGCGCACGACTTGCGGGTTGTGCTGCCCGGGATCCGCGTTGTGCTTCACGGAACGTGAGTTGTCCTTCGCGAAGAAGCAGTCGTCCTTCACAACAAACCTGACGTCGTTTACCCTCGGTCTGCGCGCTTGGACATTTTTCTCCAACAGATCATCAACGGTGTGGTACTCGGCAGCATGTATGCGCTGGTAGCGCTCGGCTACACGATGGTCTATGGCATCGTCAACCTGATCAACTTTGCCCACGGCGAGGTTCTGATGGTGGGGGCCATGGTGAGTTGGACGGTGATCTCGTTTCTCGCGGGCTCAGGGATGCCCGGCTGGGCCATCCTGCTGCTCTCGCTCCCTGTGGCAATCGCGGTGTGCGCAGCGCTCAATTTCTCGATCGAGAAGATCGCCTACCGCCCGCTGCGCAACGCTCCACGGCTTGCGCCGCTCATCACCGCGATGGGCATGAGTCTGTTGCTGCAAACGCTGGCCATGATCATCTGGAAGCCCAACCCCAAGCCTTTCCCGCAGTTGCTGCCGGTTGAACCGATCAACCTTGGCGGGCCGGTGATCACGGTCACCCAACTCCTGATCCTGCTCTGCACCGGGCTGATCCTCGCGCTTCTTGTGTACCTGGTGAACGCAACCCGACTCGGCCGGGCGATGCGCGCCACTGCGGAGAACCCGAAAGTGGCGGCCCTGATGGGGGTGCGACCGGATCTGGTGATCTCCGCCACCTTCGTGATCGGCGCAGCGCTCGCGGCCATTGCCGGCATCATGTGGGCCGCCAACTACGGCACTGTGCAGCATGCCATGGGGTTTCTGCCCGGTCTCAAGGCCTTCACTGCGGCAGTGCTGGGCGGCATCGGCAATCTTCCGGGCGCCGTGGTGGGTGCGCTGCTCCTCGGGCTTGTCGAGGCGATCGGGGCCGGCTACCTGGGCGATCTCACTGGCGGTGTGCTCGGCTCCCATTACGCCGACATCTTTGCCTTCGCAGCGCTGATCCTGGTTCTCACCCTCCGACCCTCCGGCCTGCTCGGCGAGCGGGTTGCCGATCGCGCCTGAACGGGGCCGCATGATGCAGCCGATGCGTCATCGCTGGCTGGCGTTCATCACCGCAGGAATCGGACTGCTGCTGCTTCCGCTTTTCATGCAGGAGCTGGGTGCAGGCTGGGTGCGCATCGTTGCCCTGGCGATGCTTTATGTGCTTCTGGCGCTCGGACTCAACATCGTCGTGGGTTATGCAGGCCTCCTCGACCTGGGCTTTGTGGCCTTCTACGCAGTGGGTGCCTACATGTACGCGCTGCTGGCATCCCCGCACCTCGCGGAGACCTTCGCCGCGATTGCGCAGCACTTCCCTCAGGGGCTGCACACGCCGATCTGGATGGTGATTCCGCTGGGAGCTGCACTTGCCGCAGTGTTCGGTGTCCTTCTCGGCATACCCGTGCTGAAACTACGCGGCGACTATCTGGCGATCGTCACCCTCGGCTTTGGCGAAATCATTCGCGTCTTCCTCAACAACCTCGAGCATCCGGTCAACATCACCAACGGCCCGCGTGGCCTTGACCGCATCGATCCGATGGCGGTCTGGGGAGTCTCGCTTGGCAAGCCCCTGCTGCTTGGCGACTACCGCATAAGTTCGGTCACGCTGTACTACTGGCTCTTTCTCGCCCTCGTGGTGCTGAGCGTGGTGATCTGCCACCGTCTGGAGCATTCGCGCGTTGGGCGCGCCTGGATGGCGATCCGAGAAGACGAAATCGCCGCCAAGGCAATGGGCATCCATACCCGCGACATGAAACTGCTCGCCTTTGCGCTCGGCGCAAGTTTCGGCGGCGTTGCAGGAGCGATGTTTGCCGCCTTCCAGGGCTTCGTTTCGCCGGAGTCGTTCACGCTGATGGAATCGATCATGCTGGTGGCGATGGTGGTGCTCGGCGGCATTGGCCATCTCCCCGGGGTGATCCTCGGCGCAGTGATGCTGGCGGCGCTCCCCGAGGTGCTGCGCTATGTGGCAGGCGACATCCAGAATCTCACCGGAGGCCGTATCGACGCTGCGATCCTTCGGCAACTGCTGATTGCGCTGGCGATGATCGGAATCATGCTGCTGCGTCCGAGCGGACTGTGGCCCTCGCCGGAGCGTCGCGCGGCAACTCCCGGGGCGGCGCGCGCATGAGTTTTCTTCGCGTTGAGGCAGTCTCCAAGCGCTTTGGCGGTCTTCAGGCGCTTTCCGAGGTGAACCTCAGCATCGAGGCGGGTCAGATCTACGGACTCATCGGTCCCAACGGGGCAGGGAAAACCACCCTCTTCAACGTGATCACGGGCCTCTACACCGCCGACGGGGGGCGCTTCGAGCTCGCCGGACGGAGCTACAAGCCCACCTCGGTGCACCAGGTCGCACTTGCCGGCATCGCCCGAACCTTCCAGAACATCCGGCTCTTTGCCGAGATGAGCGCGCTCGACAACGTACGTGTTGGTTGCCACATCCGCTCGAAGGTGGGCGCATGGGGTGCGGTCTTGCGCAGCCGCAGCTTTCGCGAGGAGGAGGCATCGATCATCGCGAGGGCGCGGTCGCTGCTTGCCTACGTGGGCATTGAACGCTATGCAGATCAGCGCGCGCGCACCCTTTCCTACGGGGATCAGCGCCGACTCGAGATTGCCCGGGCGCTCGCCACCGAGCCGCGGTTGCTCGCCCTCGACGAGCCGGCAGCGGGGATGAACGCGAGCGAAAAACGCGTGTTGCGCGAACTCATCGAGCGCATCCGGCACGACGGCCGCACTGTGCTGCTCATCGAACACGACGTAAAACTGGTGGCCCACCTCTGCGACCGAATCACTGTGCTCGACTACGGCCGTTGCATTGCCGAGGGTAGCCCCGAGGAGGTGCAGCGCGATCCAGCCGTGATCGAGGCGTATCTGGGTACGGGCCACCGTGGCTGATCCGATCCTCGAGGTACGCGAGCTTCAGGTCGCCTACGGGGGTATCCGCGCGGTGAAGGGGATTTCACTCGAAGTCCGCTCGGGCGAACTCGTGAGCCTGCTCGGCGCCAACGGTGCCGGCAAGACCACCACGCTCAAGGCGATCACGGCCTTGCAGCCGCCAGCAGCGGGCGACATCCTCTACCAGGGGCAATCGATACGCAGCCTTGGTCCCTGGGATTTGGCCAAGGCGGGACTGGTGATGGTGCCCGAGGGGCGCGGCACCTTCACCCGCATGAGCATCGAGGAGAATCTGCTCATGGGCGCCTACCTGCGCAGCGACGGACAGATCGGCGACGACATGCGCCGCGTCTTCAGCCTCTTCCCGCGACTCGAGGAACGGCGCAAGCAACTCGCCGGCACCATGAGCGGGGGCGAGCAACAGATGCTTGCGATGGGACGTGCGCTGATGGCGCGCCCCCGCTTGCTGCTTCTCGATGAGCCCTCGATGGGTCTTTCGCCGATCATGGTCGACACCATCTTTCGGGTTGTCGACACAGTGCACCGTGAGGGCATCACCATTCTGCTCGTGGAGCAAAACGCTTCGCGCGCGCTCTCGGTTGCCGATCGCGCCTATGTGATGGACTCTGGCGAGATCCTGATGCAGGGCGAGGCCGAGGCGTTGCTGAATGACCCCAGGGTCAAAGCAGCCTACCTCGGCGAGTGATGCAAGCTCTTGTTTAATCAACGGTGTCCGGAAGCGTCGTTGATTCGTGAACGACTGCGCAACGGCAAATCCCGTGCGAGCGACGGAGACGGTTCGCCGGCCCCCTGAGCAAGCACGATTGCGTCGTATCACCTCCAGACCCAACCTCATCACACACCATGGGAGTAACCCGATGAAATTCATGCTTCACGCCATTGCCGCCGGAGTCGGCGCAGCCTTGATCGCCCCGCTTGCGACTGCCCAGGAAACCGTGGTTCGCCTTGGCCATGTCGCCCCCACGAGCGGCGGAATTGCGCACCTCGGAAAGGACAACGAAAACGGCGCCCGCCTCGCCATCGAAGAACTCAACGCCAAGGGCGTCACGATCGGAGGCCGCAAGATCCGCTTCGAACTCCTTGCCGAGGACGATGCTGCAGATCCCAAGCAGGGCACCGCAGCGGCCCAGAAGCTCGTCGACAGCAAGGTGGTGGGGGTGATCGGTCACCTGAATTCGGGCACTTCGATCCCGGCCTCGAAGATCTACAGCGATGCGGGGATCCCCCAGATCAGCCCCTCGGCAACCAACCCGCGCTTCACCCGTCAGGGCTACAAGACCACCTTCCGGGTGGTGGCCGATGACGTCCATCTTGGGGGCACCCTGGGCAAGTACGCAGTCAACCAGGTGAAGGGCAAGAGCATTGCCGTGATCGACGACCGCACCGCCTACGGCCAGGGTGTAGCCGACGAGTTCGAGAAGGGCGTGAAGGGCGCGGGAGGCAAGATCGTGGGCCGTGAATTCACCAACGACAAGGCCACCGACTTCACCGCGATCCTCACCAGCCTCAAGGCGAAGAAGCCCGACGTGGTGTTCTTCGGTGGCATGGACGCGGTCGCCGGACCGATGCTGAGGCAGATGAAGCAACTTGGTATCGATGCAAAGTTCATGGGAGGCGACGGCATCTGCACCGGCGAGTTGCCGAAGCTTGCCGCTGGGTCCATGGGTGACGGCCAGGTCGTCTGTGCCGAAGCCGGCGGGGTGGAAGGCGAAGCCAAGAAGTCGATGGAAGAGTTCAACACCAAGTTCAAGGCTAAGTTCAACGCGGATGTGCAGATCTACGCTCCGTATGTGTACGACGCGGTGAACGTGATGGTGGCTGCCATGCAGAAGGCCAACTCCACCGAGCCTGCCAAGTACCTTCCGGTTCTTGCGGCAACCAGCGGCTACAAGGGCGTGACCGGCGTGATCAGCTTCGACGAGAAAGGCGACATCAGGAATGGTGCGCTCACGCTCTTCACCTACAAGGGCGGCAAGCGCGACCAGATTGCAGTGGTTCGCTGAGCTTCGCGCAACCCCGGATTGCGGTTGCTGGCCCTGATTCGCACAAGCGTATCAGCGGGTACTCCCGGGGACTTCGCAGGGAGTACCCGGGGACTTCCCGGCACTACCTGGTACTACCCCGAGGGCTGGCGTGGACCCCCTGAGGCACCCCTCAGGGCAACGCTCGCGATCTTGCCGCCCCGAAGCCCCACATACAGCCCCGCTCCGATGATCAGTGCGGTGCCGATCCAGGTGAACTCATCCGGCAGGTCACCAAAGAGCAGGTAGCCTACCGCCACCGAGCCCACCATCTGCCAGTAGTGAAACGGCGAGACGAAGTTCGCCGGTGCATACGTGAGGGCGCGCGCCACGCAGTAATGCCCGGTCGCACCGAGCGCGCCCAGACTGCAGAGCAGCAGCACATCCATCCAGCGCTCTGGCGTTTTCCAGAACCACGGCACCACGAAACTCAGGATCACCGACCCAACGAGGGCGGAGTACACGACCGAAGTCTCCGGCTTGTCCACTCCGGCCACCAACCGGGTGAGCAACTGGTACACCGCATAGCATGCTGCGCTTCCCAGCACCAGGAGCGATGCCCATTGAAACACCGAGGACCCGGGACGGATCACCACAAGCACGCCGAAAAAGCCAAAGAGCACCGCAATCACCCTTCCCAGGCTGACCTTCTCGCCAAGCACGGGTCCTGCAAGAAGCACCACGATCAGCGGCGCCACGAAGGAGATCGATGCAGCCTGCGCCACCGAAATGAACTTGAGCGCCGAGAAAAAAAGAAAGGTCGAGGTGAGCAGCATGCATGACCGGGCCAGTTGCACCGTGGGTCTGCGGGTGGCGAGGAGCGCAACGCCGTAGCGCGGCATCAGCACTGCGAGCACAAGCAGCAGGTGGCTCAAGGTTCGGGCCCACACCACCTGCTCGGAGCTGTAGCTTTCGCTCATCAGCTTGGCAAGGCCATTCATCAGGGGGAAGATCGTGCCCGCCAAGCACATGAAGGCAATGCCAGGGAGCGGACGTACGACGGGGAGCCCGTTCGCCACCAGTGGCGTAGCAGACCACCCGGGCTTGGCGGGCCTGAGGGTTACAGCAGGCTCGCTCACCCTGCCCTTCTCGGCGATAGCAGTACAAGCCCCAAGGCAACTGCGGTACACGCCATCGCCAGCCACTGTAGTGGTCCGAGCGGCTCCCCATGGACCAGTGCGCCTGAAACCATCGCCACCATCGGCACCGCGATCGCTGAAAGACCGGCCACCTGCGTGGGTAACAGACCAACGATCGAAATCCAGCACACGTTGCCCACGAGGATCGGCACGAGCGTGATGTAGGCGATCACCAGAATCGATGTGGCACCTGGCACGAACCACTGCCAGTCACCAAACCATGCCGCTCCCGCTGCACAAGGCACCGCAGTGATCAGCAACTGCCAGCCTGTGAGCACCGCAGGCGACACCGGGACCTGTCCACGCTTGAGCACAATCGTGCCCAGCGCCCAACCCGCACCCCCCGCGAGTCCGAGCACCAGACCGAGCGGCGCCTGCGCGTAATCGCGGAAACTGGGCACCATGAGGAGGGTCACTCCGGCAGCACCGAAACCCAGTGCCACCAGCATCCTGCCGCGCAAGGGCTCACGGTGGATGAGCCACGAAAAAAGCGCAGCCCAAAGCGGCATTGTGAAGCCCAGCACCGAGGCCTGGCCAGACGGCAGCATGATCGCCGAGTAGGTACTGGTGATGTTCCAGACCACCATGTAGAGAAAACACGAGACCAGCACCACTCGCCGATGCCTTGGCTCGATACGAACCGAGCCCCCCCGAAGTCGCACATAGGCAAGCAGAAGGCTCCCGGCCACCAGGCACGATACGGCCCTGAAGGTCCAGACTGAAACCTCTGCAACTGCAAGCGCAAAGAGGGGCCAGTTGGTGCCCCACACCAGGGTGAGGATCAGCAACAGCAAGAGTGCCCTTCGCGGGATCCTCTGGACCGAGCCGGCTTCGGTCATGCGATCGCAGGCTTCACCGACCGGTCCACCGTGGAGGCCGCTTCTCGAGGAACGCCGCCATACCTTCGCGAAAGTCTGCACTGCCGTAGACTTCCCGCACGAGATCGGCGTCGGTGGCGCTGGCACCGTGGATGTGCAACCGCCGCAACGACTCCTTGCAGGCCTTCAAGGTAAGCGGCGCGTGCCCGGCAAGTTGCCGCGCCAACGCAAGCGCGCGAGGCATCAACTCGCCTGCGGTGGGCACCACCTCGGTGAGCAAGCCGATCGCCTGGGCCTCCTCGGCGTGGATCAAGCGCGCGGTGAAGATGAGGTTCTTCACCCGCGAAGGCCCGAGCAGCGCAAGCAAGCGTCGGTAGTTTCCCATCGAGAGCGTGTTGCCGAGCGACCGGGCGATAGGGAATCCAAAGCGCAGATCCGCCGTGGCGATGCGCAAGTCGCAACAGGCGGCGATCGCTGCGCCTCCCCCGGTGCACGCCCCGGCAATGGCCGCGATCAACGGTTTCGGGCAGCGT
>VGHO01000108.1 GCA_016868175.1 Betaproteobacteria bacterium | reverse complement strand
AAGTCCACGCTCGTGCGCCTGCTCGCGCGGCTTCTGGATGTGAGCGAAGGCCGGATCCTTTTCGAGGGCGAGGATCTTGCTGCCACGCCTGCCCGCAGCTTTGCGGTCCATCCGCGTCGCGCAGTGCTCCAGATGGTGTTTCAGGATCCCACCGACAGCCTTAACCCGCGCTTCAGTGCGCGCGACACGATTCGCGAGCCCTGTGTGCTGCTCGCGGGGATGGATCGCCTTGCGGCCGATGAAAGGGTTGACGAGGTGGCGCAGCAGGTGGGCCTCGCGCCGGAGCTGTTATCGCGCTTTCCGCATCAGCTCTCGGGCGGACAGAAGGCACGCGTGGGGATTGCGCGCGCACTGGTGATGCGACCGCGCCTGCTGATTCTCGACGAGCCAACCGCGGCGCTCGATGTTTCGGTGCAGGCCGTGGTGCTCCAGTTGCTCGACCGTCTGCGGATCGATCTTGGATTGTCCACCCTCTTTGTTTCGCACGATCTCAACGTGGTGCGGCTGCTTACCGACCGCGTGGCGGTGATGTACCTGGGCCGGATCGTGGAGACGGGCCCATCGACCGCGGTCTTTCGTGCGCCAAGGCACCCCTACACGCGCGCGCTGGTCTCGGCGATACCCGGACAGGGTCCGCGGATCCGGCTTGACGGGGAGGTTGCGAGCCCGATCAATCCATCGCCCACGATGTGCCGCTTCCACAGCCGCTGTCCGCAGGCCGCTGAGCGCTGCCTGCGCGAGGCTCCGGCGCTGCCTGCAGCGGTGCATGCCGCCGCCTGCCATTTCGTGCCCGGCTGAGGTGACGACGGAGAGCCTCTCCGCGAGCACGCGCCAGACCCCTTCCCTGGAGTCTACATCCCCACGTAGTTCGGACCGCCGCCACCCTCCGGGCTTACCCACTCGATGTTCTGGGTGGGATCCTTGATGTCGCAGGTCTTGCAGTGCACGCAGTTCTGCGCATTGATCTGCAGGCGCATGCGGTCGACCGAGGCGCCCTCCTCTGAAACGTATTCATAGACCCCAGCGGGACAGTAGCGCTGCTCCGGACCCGCGTAGCGCGCAAGATTGAGGTTGACCGGGATGCCCGCATCGTTGAGCCTCAGGTGGACAGGCTGGTCCTCCTCATGGTTGGTGTTGGAAAGAAACACCGAGGAGAGGCGATCGAAACTCAGGATTCCGTCGGGCTTCGGGTAGCTGATCGGTGTGAAGTTGGAGGCCGGTTGCAAGGCCTCATGGTCGTTGTGCTCCACGTGCAGCGTGTAGGGTGCCTTGCCCTTGAAGAGCATCTGATCCACTCCAACCAGCAGGGTGCCAAGCCACAGGCCCTTGCTCATCGCAGCCTTGAAGTTGCGCGCCGCGTGCAATTCCTGGTGCAGCCACGACGCCTGGAAGGCTTCGGTGTAACGGTCCAGCGTGTCGTGGGCGCGGCCCTCGCCAAGCGCCTCAGCCACGGCTTCGGCAGCGAGCATGCCGGTCTTGATCGCGGCATGGCTGCCCTTGATGCGCGAGGCGTTGAGAAACCCTGCGTCGCAGCCGATCAGCGCGCCCCCGGGAAACACAAACCGGGGCAGACTGTTGAGGCCGCCTGCGGTGATCGCGCGGGCGCCGTAGCCGAGCCGTTTGCCGCCCTGCAGGAAGGGGCGGATCGCTGGGTGGGTCTTGTAGCGCTGAAACTCCTCGAAGGGCGACAGCCAGGGATTGCGGTAACCCAGGCCCACCACGAAGCCTGTGGAAACGAGACGATCCTTCATGTGGTAGAGGAAGGAACCGCCGTAGGTCTGGCTATCGAGCGGCCAGCCTGCAGTGTGCAGCACAAGGCCTTCCTTGTGTTGCTGCGGCGGCACCTCCCAGAGTTCCTTCAGGCCGATTGCGTAGCTTTGCGGGTCGCGGCCCTCGGCAAGTCCGAAGCGCTTGATCAGGCGCTTTCCCAAATGGCCGCGCGCGCCCTCGGCAAAGAGCGTGTACTTCGCGGTCAACACCATCCCGGGCTGGTAGTCGCTGCGCTGCTGGCCATCTCTCGACACGCCCACGTCGCCGGTAATCACCCCGCGGACAGCGCCTGCCTCGTCGAAGAGCACCTCCGAGGCGGGAAACCCTGCATAGAGTTCAACGCCGAGCGATTCGGCCTGCTTCCCCATCCACTTCACGACGTTGGAAAGGCTCACCACATAGTTGCCGTGATTGATGAAACAGTCCGGAAGCGCCCAGGGAGGAATTGCGGTACTCGAGTCCTTCGAGAGAAAGAGGAAACGGTCCTCGCTGACCTCGGTCTCGAGCGGCGCACCCATCGCCTTCCAGTCCGCAAGGAGTTCGCTCATCGCGCGCGGATCCATCACCGCGCCGGAGAGAATGTGCGCTCCAACCTCCGAACCCTTTTCGATCACGCAAACCTGGATCGTGCGACCCTTCTTCTGCGCGAGTTGACTCAGCCGGATGGATGCAGCAAGACCTGCAGGCCCACCGCCCACGATGAGCACATCGAATTCCATCGACTCGCGTTCCACGCTCATGGCATCCTCCCGATCATCCTTGCGCCCGATTGTCCGCCAATCCGTCATTCCGGGGCAAACTCCGCATGTCCTTCGGGGTATGCGGTAACCGCAACGCCCATGTCGCGTGCGTATCACAGATGGCCCGGGTTGCATCAACCACCAACCCTCAAACCTTTCAACCCTTCAACCGTCCTTCCCGCCAAGTCCATGAAACCACCGCATCCACACTCTGCCCAACATGGCCCGGCCCCGGATCCGCTCGCCAAAGCCGAATACTGCGGATGGTTCGGACTTGCGGGAAAGGTTGCCCTGGTGACCGGTGCCTCGAGCGGACTCGGCGTGCGCTTTGCGCAAGCGCTCGCCGAGCAGGGTGCCACCGTGGTGCTTGCGGCGCGTCGCGTCGACCGTCTGAGCGATCTGCGGGAGCAGTTACGCATGCGCGGACATGCAGTACACGCAATTGCCCTCGACGTGACGGCTGTGGAAACGATCGAGCCCGCGCTTGCCGAGGCGGTGTCGCTCGCCGGGGAGATCGACATCCTTGTGAACAACGCCGGGGTGAGTCATACCCGTCGATTGCACGAAGTAGGCCCCGAGGACTTCGATGCGATCTTTGCCACCAACACCCGGGGGGCATTCTTCGCGGCGCAGGCGGTTGCGCGGCGCATGATCGCCCGGGCCGTCACCGCCACCTCGCTCGAGGAAATGCCGCCCTCGAGGATCATCAACATCGCCTCGATGGCAGCGCTCGAGGTGCTGGCGCAGATTGGCGTCTACGCGATGAGCAAGGCTGCGGTTGTGCACATGACGCGCGCGATGGCGCTGGAGTGGGGACGCTACAACATCAACGTCAACGCACTGTGCCCCGGCTACATCCTCACCGACATCAACCGGGATCATTTCGACACTGCTGCCGGACAGAAGTTGATCGCACGACTGCCACGGCGCAGATTGGGCCGTCCTGAAGACCTCGATGCGGTGCTCCTGATGCTGGCAAGCGGTCGCTCGGGCTTTGTGAACGGGGCGGTCATTTCAGCCGACGACGGTCCAACCTAAACCTCGAAACCCGCAGAGACCGCAGACCAGTCCGACCAACGGTCTGCGGTTTCCTCCGGAATCCTCCCGAGGCCCCTCCGATGGGTTCTCTCTCAGGCCCCTTCGATGAGCCTCTCTCAGGCCCCGCCGATGGGTTCTCTCTCAGGCCTCGTCCGATGGGTTCCTGTCGGCCTCCGCAAAAACCTCACGTGCGCAGCGGAAGGCCTCCACACCCGCCGGTATGCCGGCGTAGATCGAGGCCTGGATGAGTACCTCCCGGATTTCCTCGCGGCTCACCCCGTTGCGCAGTGCGCCGCGCAAATGCAGTTTGAGTTCGTGCGAGCGTCCCAGCGCAGTCAGCATGGCAAGGTTGAGCATGCTGCGGGTACGCCGTTCGAGCCCCGGGCGGGTCCAGCAGGCGCCCCAGCAGAACTCGGTGATCAATTCCTGAAAGGGGCGGTTGAAATCATCGGTACTGCGGACCGCCTGATCGACATAGTCATTGCCGAGGACTTCCCTGCGTACCTGCATGCCAGCCTCATACATTCTTGCGTCCATGGTTGCTCCTTGGGTTTGAGTGGATCCGACCAGCGTTGATGCTGCCACGCGCAGGCGGCAACGGCGAGTACCGCGCGACGTTATAATTCCCCTTTCGTCAGGCGATCCCATGACCCAATATGTCTTCGTATCCGGCGGTGTGGTGTCGTCGCTCGGCAAGGGGATTGCGGCAGCGTCGATGGCTGCACTGCTCGAATCGCGCGGGCTTCGCGTCACGCTGCTCAAGCTCGACCCCTACATCAACGTCGACCCGGGCACGATGAGTCCTTTTCAGCACGGGGAGGTGTTCGTCACCGAAGATGGAGCGGAAACCGATCTCGATCTCGGGCATTACGAGCGCTTTGTGCGCACCCGGATGCGCAAGAGCAACAACTTCACCACGGGTCAGATCTACGACTCGGTGATCCGCAAGGAGCGGCGCGGCGAGTATCTCGGCCGTACGGTGCAGGTGATCCCACACATCACCAACGAGATTCAGGCCTTCATCGAGCGCGGCACCGTTCTGAGCAGCGGCGATCATGCCCAGGTAGCCATCGTGGAGATCGGCGGCACGGTTGGCGACATCGAGTCGCTCCCCTTTCTCGAGGCCGCCCGGCAGATGAGTCTGCGCCTCGGTCGGGGCAACTGCTGTTTTGTGCATCTCACGCTGGTGCCATTCATCGCATCGGCCGGCGAACTCAAGACAAAGCCCACGCAGCACTCGGTGCAGAAGTTGCGCGAGATCGGGATTCAGGCCGACATCCTGTTGTGCCGCGCAGACCGTCCTGTCCCTGAAGAAGAGCGGGCCAAGATCTCGCTCTTTTCCAACGTACCCCTCTCGGCCGTGATCTCAGTCTGGGATGTGGAGTCGATCTACCAGATCCCGCGCATGCTCTTTGAGCAGGGGGTCGACCGCTGCCTTACCGACCTTTTGCGCATCGATGCGCCGCAGGCCGACCTGTCGGTCTGGGATCGCCTGGTTGCGGCGCATCAGGCCCCTCGCGGGGAAGTGCGCATTGCGATGGTTGGAAAGTATGTCGACCTCACGGAATCGTACAAGTCGCTTAGCGAAGCCCTCAGTCACGCCGGAATGCATACCGAGTGTCGAGTACGCATTGACTACATCGACTCGGAAACGATCACCGATGCTACGGTGGGGGCACTTTCAGCCTACGCTGCGGTGCTGGTGCCCGGTGGTTTCGGCAAGCGCGGGGTGGAAGGCAAGATCCGCGCCATCCGTTATGTGCGTGAGCAGGGCATTCCCTTTCTCGGCATCTGCCTGGGATTGCAACTCGCCGTGATCGAGTATGCGCGCCATTGCTGCGACCTGCCCGGGGCAAACAGCACCGAGTTTGAACCGGATACGCAGCACCCCGTCGTTGGACTTCTGAGCGAGTGGCGTGATCGTGAAGGGCAACTCGAGCGGCGCTCGAGCGATTCGGATCTTGGTGGCACCATGCGCCTTGGGGCGCAACGCTGCCCGGTAAGGCCGCACACAAGAGCGTGGGAAATCTACGGCAGCAGCGTCAACGAGCGCCACCGGCATCGCTACGAAGTCAACAACCATTATCGGGAAAAGCTCGAGTCCGCCGGGCTGGTGATCTCGGCGGCCACGCCGCAGGAGCAACTCGCCGAGATTGTCGAGTTGCCGGATGCGATCCACCCCTGGTTCGTGGCGGTTCAGTTTCACCCGGAGTTCACATCCACACCGCGCGACGGGCATCCGCTCTTCAGCGCCTATCTGCGCGCCGCGATGCGCCAGCGCCCCCCTGGTGCCCACCATGGTTGAGCCGGAGGTGCCGGCCTCGTCTGATGCGGTTGAACCCTCCACCCTGGCCCTGTGCGGCCGCGAGGTGGGTCTGGGGCGCCCGCTCTTCCTGATTGCCGGGCCTTGCGTGATTGAGTCCGAGGCACTCGCGTTGCGCACAGCCGAGACTCTGGCCGGGATCGCCCAGGGCCTCGACCTCCACTTCATCTTCAAGAGCTCCTTCGACAAGGCCAATCGCACTTCGGGCAAGTCATTTCGCGGTCCGGGGATCCACGAAGGACTCCGCATCCTCGAGCGGGTCCGCGAGCAGGTCGGGGTGCCGGTCCTCACCGATGTGCACGAGGTCTCGCAGATCGATGCTGCAGCGCAGGTGGTCGACGTGTTGCAGACGCCCGCTTTTCTCGCCCGGCAAACCGATTTCATCGAAGCGGTGGCAAGTGCGGGTAAACCGGTCAACATCAAGAAGGCGCAGTTCATGGCGCCCGCCGAGATGCAGCAGGTGGTGGACAAGGCGCGCGCGGCGGCGGCCCGCAAGGGTCGGCAAGCACAACTGCTGGTGTGCGAGCGCGGGGCAAGTTTCGGTTACCACAACCTGGTCTCCGACATGCGCTCGCTCGCAATCCTGCGTAGTACCCGCTGTCCGGTTGTGTTCGATGCCACCCATTCGGTGCAGTTACCCGGCGGTCTCGGCGGGGCTTCCGGCGGGCAGCGCGAGTTCGTGCCGGTGCTTGCCCGCGCTGCGGTGGCATGCGGGATCGCGGGCCTCTTCATGGAAACGCACCCGCATCCGGAGATGGCGCTTTCCGACGGTCCGAATGCCTGGCCCCTGGAACGCATGGCGGGGCTGCTTGCGCTGCTCAAGGCGATCGATGCGCTGGTAAAGCGCGACGGTTTCGCAGAACTCGATCCAGCCGAACACAGCGCTGCCGGTGCACTCTCGATCCAGCCGCACAACGGCGTCCAGCCGCACACCATGGTCTAGCCGCAAACCATGGTCTAGCCGCACACCATGGTCCAGCTGCACACCATGGTCCAGCCGCACCGCATGGTCCAGCCGCACAACACGATCCAGCCCCACAACACGACGCCTTTCTGGAGCCATCATGTCAGCCATCGTCGATATCCGGGCCCGCGAAATCCTCGATTCGCGGGGTCACCCCACGGTTGAGTGCGAAGTTGCACTCGAATCGGGAGCCAGAGGACGCTCCGCAGTACCCTCGGGTGCTTCCACAGGTTCGCGCGAGGCCATTGAACTGCGCGATGGCGATGCGAGCCGCTACCGTGGCAAGGGGGTTCTTCAGGCCGTGGAGCATCTCCGCACCTCGATCACCGAGGCGCTACTAGGACTCGAGGCGAGCCGTCAGTCGATGATCGACCACACGCTCATCGAACTCGACGGCACGGACAACAAGTCCCGGCTCGGCGCCAACGCCATTCTTGCAGCATCGGTTGCGGTTGCGAAGGCCGCCGCAGCCGAGACCGGTCTGCCGCTCTACCGCTACCTCGGAGGCATGGCGGCACGCACGATGCCGGTCCCGATGATCAATGTGATCAACGGCGGAGCACACGCCAACAACGGCCTGGATATCCAGGAGTTCATGATTCTCCCTGTGGGTGCACCGAGTTTTTGCGAGGCGCTGCGTTACGGGGCGGAGGTCTTCCAGGCCCTCAAGGCGCTGCTGCACGAACGCGGGCTCTCGACTGCGGTGGGCGACGAAGGTGGCTTTGCGCCCACCGGCCTTCAAGGTAGCGAGGGCGCGATCACCGTGATTCTCAAAGCGGTCGAAAAGGCGGGGTTCGAGCCGGGAAAGCAGATACTTCTGGGCCTCGACTGCGCAAGCAGCGAGTTCTTCCGTGAAGGTCGCTATCACCTGCGCGGAGAGAACCGGAGTCTCGACCCGGAGCAGTTTGCCGATCAACTGCAAGCCTGGGCCGGAAGGTATCCGATCGTGAGCATCGAGGACGGTATGGCCGAAGACGACTGGCAGGGCTGGGCCTACCTGAGTGCGCAACTCAGGCATCAGGTGCAGTTGGTGGGCGACGATCTCTTCGTCACGAACACCCGGTTGCTCGAACGCGGCATCCGCGAGCGTATCGCCAATTCGATCCTGATCAAGATCAACCAGATCGGCACGCTCACCGAGACGCTCGAGGCGATCGAGTTGGCACGTCGCAATCGTTACACCACAGTGGTTTCACACCGCTCGGGCGAAACCGAAGACACAACGATCGCAGATCTTGCAGTGGCCACGTCAGCGATGCAGATCAAGACCGGGTCGATGAGCCGCAGTGACCGCATTGCGAAGTACAACCAGTTGTTGCGTATCGAGGAGGAACTTGGTGCGCAGGCGTTCTATCCCGGACGGCACGCGTTCTACAATCTCGGAGAAGGGTTGATACACGCCGGAGAACAACTCCCGTATACGGCGGCCGGCTGATTCCTTCCGCTTCCTTTGTTGATATCGACCCGGGTATGCGATTGTTTCAATCAGGGTACGCGATCGTTTCACCCCGGATACTCGATGGTTTCAGCCCGGCTTTTCGTTGACTTCACGCCAGTTCACCGTTGACTTTGCGTAGACTCCAAGGATGATGCTCACCGCGCGCAGTCTCTGCCTTGTACTCATCGGCCTTGTCGTGCTCATCCAGTATCCACTCTGGCTTGGCAAGGGGGGCTGGCTGCGGGTTTGGGACCTTGACCGTCAGCTGAGCGCTCAGAAGGGCGACAATCTGCGGCGGGTACAACGCAACGCTGCCCTTGAGGCCGATGTGCGGGATCTTCAGATTGGAACCGTGTCGATCGAGGAGCGAGCGCGCTACGAACTCGGCATGGTCAGGGCTGGGGAAGTGTTTGTGCTCGTCACCGAAGATGCAGAGGCACGCGATCATGAGATCCGCACGGTGATGTCGCCCCCCGGCAGGAAGGCGGGGCTCTAGGCCATCCAGTCAGGCGATCGAGATCGGCCCCAAGAGCGTGCTGGCGAGACCCTCAATGCGTGCCCGCAGCCTCGGCAGCTCGGCCTCAGCACAGCGCCCAACGCGCCTCGCCGTCAGCACCTCGCCCTCAATACCTCGCAGTCAGCACAGCGCCCTCCGCG
>VGHO01000107.1 GCA_016868175.1 Betaproteobacteria bacterium | reverse complement strand
GAGAGAAAGGGTAGGATGTCAAGGCGGGCGCCGGATCGGGCGTTCGGTGGGGCGCAGGGCCGCAAGGCATGGTGGTTTCGCCCACAGAATCATCCCTCCGAGGTTAGCATGGCAGATTCGATCTTCGCGCAGCGCGGCGCTGCGACCCTGAGGCGTATCCAGGAGGCACTGGATCGGGCGGTCGAGCGCGACGACCTCGATTGCGACTGCGAACTCGAAGGTGCAGTGTTGCGCCTGAGTTTCGCCGATGGCTCGCGCATCGTGATCAACCTTCAGCCTGCGGTCGAGGAAGTGTGGGTGGCTTCGCGTCGTGGCGGCTACCATTTCCGCACCAGCGCCGAGGGCCGATGGGCCGACACCCGCGACGGGTGTGAACTCGGGGTGCGGCTCTCCGAGGAGATCGCCCACCATGCCGGAGTTGCGCTGCGCCTCGACGCCCTCTCCTGACAACCTGGCTGCGGCCTGAGCGCTACGGATGCGACCACGCAGCCGCGGCTGATCTGCGGCTTCTCCGACGCGCGGCTGTGGCCGCAGCGCTATTGCTGAACCGCAGGTGTGCCGGGCCCTTCGGCATACACCCAGTCGCCGTTGACCAGATTCACCCCGTCGGGGGCGGAGGGCCTGCGTTCCGGGCTGTTGCGCAGCGAACTCTCGATCGCGCTGATCCAGATCGGAAGCGCGAGTCCGCCACCGGTTTCGCGTTCGCCGAGCTTGCGCGGCGTGTCGAAACCCACCCACGCCACTGCGACCACGTCGGCGCCGTAGCCGGCAAACCAGGCGTCGACCGCATCGTTGGTGGTGCCGGTCTTGCCGGCGAGGTCGTTGCGCTTGAGCGTGGCGGTTGCCTTGGCAGCCGTACCCGACACCGCCACCTCGTGCAGGAGGCTGTCCATGATGAAGGCGTTGCGACGGCTGATCGCGCGGATTTCCTCATCGCCCGCGCGAAAGGGCCTGGCTGCGGCGAGCAGCCGGCCCTCGCGGTCGGTGATGGTGCGAATCAGGTAGGGATCGATGCGATAGCCGCCGTTGGCAAAGACCGCGTAGCCGTTGAGCAGCTGCAAGGGCGTGACGCTGCCTGCGCCAAGCGCCATGGTGAGGTAGGGGGGGTGCTTGTCGGGCTCAAAGCCGAAGCGCTGTATCCACCCCTGGGTGTAGCGGGTGCCAACGGCCTGCAGCAGCCGGATCGAGACCATGTTCTTCGACCTCGCCAGCGCGGTGCGCAGCGGCATCGGTCCGTCGTACTTTCCGTCGTAGTTCTTGGGGTCCCACACTTGTCCGCCGGTGAGCGCCGGATCGATCGACACCGGTGCGTCGTTGACGATGCTTCCCCCGTGAAACCCTTTTTCGAGCGCTGCCGAGTAGATGAAGGGCTTGAAACTCGAGCCGGGCTGGCGTTGTGCCTGGGTCACGCGGTTGAACTTGTTGCGTCCGAAATCAAAGCCGCCCACCAGCGCCCGGATCGCCCCGTCATCGCGCTGCGCCGACACATACGCAGCCTGCACATCGGGAAGCTGCACGATCTCCCAGGTCTTGCCCTCGTCCATCGGCATGATCCGGACGACAGCGCCACGGCGGATGCGGCGGGCCGCCGGTGCACGTTCGCCAAGCGAAGCGGCAGCAAACTTCAGGCCCTCGGGCCCGACCACAAAGTTGCCCTGCTTTCCGCGGCTCACCGTGACCTGCCGCGAATCGGCCCGGAGAACCACCGCAGCGAGCATGTCGTCAACATCCTCGCGGTCGTCGAGCGCGTTGTCCACCGCTTCCTCGAGGCCTTCGTCGTTGGCCGGGAGCTCGATGTAGCTTTCAGGACCGCGGTAGCCGTATTTCCTGTCGTAGTCCATGATGCCCTTGCGCACTGCGGCCTCGGCCGCGCGTTGCTGCGCAGAGTCGATGGTGGTGTAGACCCTGAGTCCGAGAGCGTAGGTGTCGTCGCGGAACAGATCCACCGCCATCCTGCGCGCCATCTCCGCAACGTAGGGCGCGCGCACCGGGTATTCCGCCGAGGCCTGCACCACGCGGATACCTTCGTTGAGCGAGGCCCGGTACTGCGCTTCGGTGAGAAAGCCCTCGGCGCGCATGCGTCCGAGCACATAGTGCGCACGCGCGGCCGCGCGTTTCGGGTTGACCACCGGATTGAAGCGCGAGGGAGCCTTGGGCAGACCGGCGAGAAGCGCCGCCTCGATGGGCGTGAGTTGCTGCAGCGACTTGCCGAAATACACCCGTGCGGCCGAGGCAAAGCCGTAGGCGCGCTGGCCGAGGTAGATCTGGTTCATGTAGAGCTCGAGGATCTGTGTTTTCGACAAGGTTTCCTCGATGCGCATCGCAAGCAGCACCTCGTAGATCTTGCGGATGTAGCTCTTTTCGGTGGAGAGAAAGAAGTTGCGTGCCAGTTGCATCGTGATCGTGCTGGCGCCCTGTTCCTTGCCGCCCGAAGTCACATTGACGAGCGCGGCCCGAACGATTCCGAGCAGGTCCACGCCGTGGTGCTCGAAAAAGCGCGCGTCCTCGGCCGCGAGCACCGCATCGCGCATCAGCTTCGGAATCTCGCTGGCGCGCAGCGGTGTGCGCCGTTCCTCGCCGAATTCGCCGATCAGCTGGCCATCGGCGGTGTAGATGCGCAAGGGAATCTTGGGCTGATAGTCGAGGAGGGCATTCACCGTGGGCAGCCGGTCCATCGCAAGGATGAAGGCGAGCATGAGGCAGCAGGCCGCGCACAATCCCCCCACCACGAGGAGCGCGCCGAGGCGCCCCAACCAGCGCATCAGGTGGCTGAGCACCGTGTCTGGAGGCGGGCGCCTGGGGGGAGGAGCGGGCGGCCTTGCCCGCACGCTCGCCTCGCGAGGTACCGGAACCGGCTCATCCGATGGAGGGACTCGGGGGGAGGGCATGCCTTTGGCTCGAGGAATGCTTCGATTATCGCCGCTTTGAGGGCAAATGCGGCATCATCCCTGGATGGGCAGCGAACACACAGGCGAAAGCGCCGACCCTGCCGGGACGGTGGAGGACGAGGCTGCGCCCGGGCAAGTGCGCTCGCTCGCCCTCGTGGGCATGATGGGATCGGGCAAGTCCACCGTGGGCAAACGCCTGGCAAGAGCCCTCGGGCGCCCCTTCGTGGACATGGACGCCGAGCTCGAACGACGCTGCGGTGTGCCGATCCAGACGATCTTCGAGCTCGAAGGCGAGGAAGGGTTCCGCCGCCGTGAGAGCGACTTGCTGCAAACGCTGTGCCCAGCCACCGGCCTTGTGCTTGCGACCGGGGGCGGCGTGGTCTTGCGCGAGGCCAATCGCGTGCTCCTGCGTGCGCATACCCGGGTGATCTACCTTCAGGCGGCGCTGCAGGACTTGTGGCTGAGGCTGCGCCATGACCGGTCGCGGCCGCTCCTGCGCTCGGCAGATCCGCGGGCCCGGGTTGCCGAGTTGCTCGCGGCGCGCGAACCGATCTACCGCGAGGTGGCGGATCTTTGCGTGACCACCGGGCGGCAGGCGCCGGAGCGCGTGGTCAACGAAATCCTCGGTTGCCTCGGCTTGCACCGGGCGCTGGAGTCTTCCGAGCGTAGGCCATGAGCCTGAGGCCCGGCCCGCAGCTGCGGGCGATCGCAACGGTGCAGGTGGCGCTCGCCGAACGCAGCTACGACATCCTCGTCGGGGGCGAGGTCCTCGCGCGCGACGATCGCTGGATCCCGCTGGTGCAGGCCAGGCAGGTCGCGCTGGTGAGCAACCTCACGGTCGCGCCGCTGCACGCTGCGCCGGTGCTCAAGGCGCTCAGGGAGCACGCGGCGCAGGTGATCGAAGTGTTGCTTCCGGATGGCGAAGCCTGCAAGGACTGGCAACATCTACAGAGGATCTTCGACGCACTGCTCGGCCACCGCTTCGACCGGCGTTGCGTACTGGTGGCGCTCGGTGGGGGCGTGGTGGGCGACATGACCGGCTTTGCTGCAGCGTGCTACCAGCGCGGGGTGGACTTCATCCAGATGCCAACGACCTTGCTCGCCCAGGTCGACTCGTCGGTGGGGGGCAAGACCGGGATCAACCACCCGGCGGGCAAGAACATGATCGGCGCCTTTCACCAGCCGCGCCTCGTGGTGGCCGACACAGGCTGGCTCGCAACGCTGCCTGCACGCGAAAGGAGCGCAGGGCTCGCCGAGGTGATCAAACATGGTGCGATCGCCGACGTGACTTATCTCCAGGCAGTCGTCGACGACCTGGCCGCGCTGCGCAGGGCCGATCCGCTTGCGCTGCAGCGGGCCGTGGTGCGGTCGTGCGAAATCAAGGCCGCAGTGGTTGGCGAGGACGAGCGCGAAAACGACCGGCGCGCAATCCTCAACTTTGGCCACACCTTCGGACATGCGATCGAAGCCGGACTCGGATACGGTACCTGGCTCCACGGAGAGGCGGTGGGAGCCGGCATGGTGCTGGCGGCCGACCTGTCGGAGCGCCTCGGTCTGCTGTCGGCCAGCGAGCGTGGGCTGCTCGTGGCAGCGATCGCCGAGGCGGGGCTGCCTGTGCGCGCGCCCGATTGGGGGTTTGAGGCGTATCTTCACTGGATGTCGGCCGACAAGAAGGCCCGCGCGGGAATTCCGCGCTTCGTGCTGCTCGAGGGGCTCGGCAAGGCCGTGGTGTGTACGGTCGATGCGCATCGGCTGCGCCAGACACTTGCCTCGTGCACCGGGCCGCCCGCGGTGTGAACCGTTCCCAGGCCTGATTCTTGCTTCACCCCGTTCATGTTTTTTCGGTCGATCCCATGCTGTGCGACCCTTGCGCCCTCGATGCCGCGATGCCCCACGTATACTGGGTCGATACCGGCTGTGGAACCCCGGATCTGGCGCGCACCTGACTGCGGTTGTGGCGCGCGCAGCGTTCCGTTTCCGGCGCGCGTCCCGGTCTTTCTGGCGTGCGCCTCTCCAAACACCTCTCGAATCATGCTGAAGAACGTTCCTGACCCCTCTCCGCAGGCCGCCCTTCCCACCCTTGGCAGCAGCGCCCAAGGGCTCTACGATCCCGCAAACGAGCACGATGCCTGCGGCGTGGGGTTCGTTGCGCACATCAAGGGGGAAAAGAGCCACCGGATCGTCGAGCAGGGCTTGCAGATCCTCAACAACCTCGACCACCGCGGGGCGGTCGGTGCGGATCCGCTCATGGGCGACGGCGCCGGGATCCTGATTCAGATGCCCGATCGCTTCTTGCGTGAGGAAATGGCACTGCATGGGGTACGCCTGCCTGCGGCCGGCGAGTACGGCGTGGGCATGATCTTCCTGCCCAAGGAACACGCGTCGCGACTTGCGTGCGAGCAGGAGCTCGAACGCGCCATCCGTGCAGAGGGTCAGCTGCTGCTTGGATGGCGCGATGTGCCGGTAGACCGCAACATGCCGATGTCGCCAACGGTGCGGGCCAAGGAACCGGTGATCCGTCAGGTCTTCATCGGGCGCGGTCCGGATGTCCGGGTGGTCGATGCTTTCGAGCGCAAGCTCTACGTGATCCGCAAGATGGCCAGCCATGCGATCCAGGCGCTGCGCCTCAGCCATGGGCGCGAGTACTTTGTTCCCTCGATGTCGGCCCGCACCATCGTGTACAAGGGCCTGCTGCTTTGCCAGCAGGTGGGCCAGTACTACCGCGACCTCGCCGATCCCCGGGTGATCTCGGCGCTCGCCCTCGTGCATCAGCGCTTTTCCACCAACACCTTTCCCGAGTGGCCCCTCGCGCACCCCTACCGGCTGATCGCCCACAACGGCGAGATCAACACCGTGAAGGGCAACTACAACTGGTTGCGTGCGCGCGAAGGCGTGATGCGCTCGCCGGTGCTGGGCGATGACCTCGCCAAGCTCTACCCGATCGTCTACCCGGGCCAATCCGACACGGCCACTTTCGACAACTGCCTCGAGTTGCTGGTGATGGCGGGGTATCCGATCGCGCAGGCGGTGATGATGATGATTCCCGAAGCCTGGGAACAGCACACGCTGATGGACGCCAAGCGCAGGGCCTTCTACGAATACCACGCCGCCATGATGGAACCCTGGGACGGCCCTGCAGCGATTGCCTTCACCGACGGCCGGCAGATCGGCGCCACGCTTGATCGCAACGGCCTGCGCCCGGCCCGCTACTGCATTACCGACGACGATCTGGTGATCATGGCCTCTGAAGCGGGCGTGTTGCCGATCCCCGAAGACCGGATCGTCAAGAAGTGGCGGCTTCAGCCCGGCAAGATGTTTCTGATCGACCTCGAGCAGGGTCGGATCATCGACGACCAGGAACTCAAGGATCAGCTGGCCAACAGCCGACCGTGGCGCGAGTGGATCGAGGCGGTACGGGTGAAGCTCGACGATGTGAAGGCCATTGGCGACGATGCGGTGGCGCACGGGAAAGCCGCAACCCTGGAGGTGGCGCGTGCGAGCGAAGGCACGCTGCTCGATCGCCAGCAAGCCTTTGGCTACACCCAGGAGGATCTCAAGTTCCTCATGTCGCCGATGGCCGTGGCAGCCGAGGAGGCGGTGGGGTCGATGGGCAACGACTCTCCGCTCGCGGTGCTATCGGCCAGGGACAAGCCGCTCTACAGCTATTTCAAGCAGCTCTTCGCGCAGGTCACCAATCCGCCGATCGACCCCATCCGCGAACATCTGGTGATGTCGCTTGTGTCGTTTATCGGGCCCAAACCCAACCTGCTCGACCTCAACGCGGTCAATCCACCGCTGCGCCTGGAGGTGAGCCAACCGGTGCTCGACATCGTGGATATGGCGAAACTGCGCCACATCGACCGCTACACCGCAGGCAAGTTCCGGTCCTTCGAACTCGAGATCGTCTACCCGGTGCTGTGGGGCAAGGAGGGGATCGAGGCGCGCCTGGCATCGCTTTGCGCGCAGGCCGAGGAGGCGGTGCGGCGGGGCTTCACCGTGCTGATCCTGAGCGATCGCTGCGCAGACCGGGAGCGGGTGGCGATCCCGGCGCTGCTCGCCACCAGTGCGGTGCACCTGCATCTGGTGAACAAGGGTTTGCGCACCCGCACCGGACTGGTGGTTGACACCGGGTCGGCGCGCGAGGTGCATCACTTCGCACTCCTCGCAGGCTACGGTGCCGAAGCGGTGCATCCCTACCTGGCCATGGAGACGCTTGCCGACATGGCGCGCGGCCTGCCGGTCGACCTTGGTCCGGCCAAGGCGGTCAGCAACTATGTCAAGGCGATCGGCAAGGGGCTGATGAAGGTGATGTCCAAGATGGGGATCTCCACCTACATGAGCTACTGCGGTGCGCAGATCTTCGAGGCGATCGGTCTGTCGCACGCGCTGGTTGACCAGTACTTCAGCGGTACAGCCTCCAACGTGGGCGGCATTGGCGTTTTCGAGGTGGCCGAGGAGGCGCTGCGCCTCCATCGGCAGGCCTATGGAAGCAACCCGGTGCTGGCCAACGCCCTGGACGCCGGCGGCGAGTATGCCTACCGTATCCGCGGCGAGGACCACATGTGGACCCCGGATGCGATCGCCAAGCTCCAGCACGCGGTGCGTGCCGAAAGTGCCAGCACCTTCAGGGAGTATGCGGCGCTGATCAACGACCAGAGCCGACGGCACATGACGCTGCGGGGGCTCTTCGGATTCAGACTCGAGCAGTGCACACCTGTGCCTATCGATGAGGTTGAGCCCGCCTTGGCAATCGTGAAGCGTTTTGCCACCGGGGCGATGTCGCTCGGTTCGATCTCGACCGAGGCGCACACCACGCTTGCGGTTGCCATGAACCGCATTGGCGGCAAGAGCAACACTGGCGAAGGTGGAGAGGACGAGATGCGCTACCGGGCGGAGATGCGTGCGGGCCGATCCATGGTGGCCGAAGGCGATCGTATCTCGAGCGTGATCGGCATGGGTCGGGTGGAAGTGGACACCGTTTTGCGTGCCGGCGACTCCTTGCGCAGCCGGATCAAGCAGGTTGCCTCGGGGCGCTTCGGAGTCACTGCGGAGTATCTGGCGAGTGCCGACCAGATCCAGATCAAGATGGCGCAGGGTGCCAAGCCGGGGGAAGGAGGCCAGCTGCCGGGCCACAAGGTGTCGGAGTACATCGGCAAGCTGCGCTATTCGGTGCCGGGCGTAGGACTCATCTCGCCGCCCCCGCACCACGACATCTACTCGATCGAAGACCTGGCGCAACTGATCCACGATCTGAAGAATGCCAACCCGCGCGCCGGCATCAGCGTGAAGCTCGTGTCGGAGGTTGGCGTGGGTACGGTGGCGGCAGGCGTGGCCAAAGCCAAGGCCGACCATGTGGTGATCGCGGGTCACGACGGCGGGACCGGCGCGTCGCCGCTCTCCTCGATCAAGCATGCGGGCACACCCTGGGAGATCGGGCTTGCCGAAACCCAGCAGACGCTGGTGCTCAACGGACTGCGCGGAAGGATCACCGTGCAGGCCGACGGCCAGATGAAGACCGGCCGCGATGTGGTGATCGCGGCGCTGCTTGGCGCCGACGAATTCGGCTTCGCAACCGCGCCGCTTGTGGCCGAGGGCTGCATCATGATGCGCAAGTGCCACCTCAACACCTGCCCGGTGGGCGTGGCCACCCAGGATCCGGTACTGCGTCGCAAGTTCCAGGGCAAGCCCGAACACGTGGTGAACTTCTTCTTCTTCGTTGCCGAGGAAGTGCGCACATTGATGGCCAGCCTGGGCATGCGCCGCTTCGAGGACCTGATCGGCCGCTCGGATCTGCTCGACATGCGCGCTGGCATCGCACACTGGAAGGCGCGCGGACTCGATTTCACCCGCATCTTCCACCGTCCGCAGGTGGGCCACGATGTGCCGCGCAGGGTGGTTGGCAAGCAAGACCACGGGCTCGAGGGTGCGCTCGACCGGCGGCTCATCGAGGTGGCGCGCCCGGCACTCGAAAGTGGGGAGAAAGTCTCGCTCATCCTGCCGATCCGCAATGTGAACCGCAGCGTCGGGGCGATGCTCTCCGGGGAGGTTGCCCGTCGTCACGGTCATGAGGGACTGCCGGAGGACAGCATTCACGTCCAGTTCAATGGAACCGCCGGGCAGAGCTTTGGCGCCTTCCTCGCTCACGGAATCACGCTCGACCTGGTTGGGCAGGCCAACGACTACGTGGGCAAGGGGCTCTCGGGAGGGC
>VGHO01000106.1 GCA_016868175.1 Betaproteobacteria bacterium | reverse complement strand
GGGTGGAGGCCTCCCATGAAAGCCCGCCAGTGGCCACTCCCGCATTGTTGAACAGCAGGTGCACTTCGGCAAAGCGCGCATAGGCCTCCCCCGCAAGCGCCCTCACCTCGGATTCAACCGCAACGTCACACCGGTGCGCGAGCACTTCCGCGCCCTCAGCGCGTAAGGTGTCGGCAACTGCGTGGAGCGCATCCGACTGCACATCGGCAAGCACAAGGCGCATCTGTCGTCGCGCAGCCTCGCGGGCGAACTCGCGACCGAAACCGCTACCCGCGCCAGTGATGACGGCGACCTTTCCGGCGAACTCACGCATGGTTGCTCCCTGGACCGAGCGCGGCCTTTCCGGCGTACTCACGCATGGTTGCTCCGAGGGATCAGGAAAGCCCGCGCTGCATACCTCGATGTGGCCGCATTGCCTTTCACAGCAGTCGCACCAGCTGTTTGCCGAGGTTGTGCCCCTTGAGAAGGCCAACGAAGGCCTCCGGGGCACTCTCGAGACCTTCGGCCACGGTCTCACGGTATCGGAGTTGCCCGCCAAGGATCGCCTGCGCAATCTCGGCATGCGCCTGGGGCCAGAGATCAAGGTGCTCCGAGATGATGAACCCCTGCACCCTGAGCCGGTTGACGAGGATCGATCGTGTATTGCGCAAGGCAATGTCTTCGCCGTTGTAGCCCGCAATCAACCCGCAGATGGCGATGCGACCAAAGCCGTTCATCCGCCGCAAGACTGCATCGAGCACTGCGCCGCCAACGTTCTCGAAATTGGCGTCGATGCCTCGGGGGGTGGCTTGAGCAAGGTGCTCATGGAGCGCCCCGGCCTTGTAGTCAACGCAGGCGTCAAAGCCGAACTCCTCCACGACGATCCGGCACTTCTCGGCACCACCGGCGACACCCACAACCCGGCAACCCTGCGCCTTTGCGAGTTGCCCCACCACCGCGCCCACCGCACCCGAGGCCGCCGACACCACGAGCGTCTCGCCTGGACGGGGCTCGAGAATGCGGTGCAGTCCGTACCACGCAGTGGCGCCGGGCATTCCCAGCACGCCGAGGTAGGCCGACAGCGGTACCCGGCTCGTATCCACTTTCTGCAGGCCGCGGCCGTCGCTCAGACCGTAGAGTTGCCATCCCAGCATCCCCACCACACTGTCGCCCACGGCAAAGCGGGGATTGCGACTTTGCTCCACCACCCCAACCGTCCCTCCCTGCATCGTGTGATCCAGCGCCTGCGGGGCGGCATAGCTCCTCGCGTCATCCATGCGTCCGCGCATGTAGGGATCGAGCGACATGAAATGGTTGCGTACAAGCACCTGCCCCTCTTCCGGCCCGGAGAGTTCCTGCTCTTCGAGTCGGAAACATTCGGGAGTGACGGCCCCCTTGGGTCGGGCGGCAAGAACAATACGGCGATTCAGCACGGACATGGCTTCGTTCTCCAAGGGTGGATGAGTTTTCGCCACCCGACTGTGCAGCAGGCATGGTGCCTGCGATCCGCCAAGGTGGGCATCAGGGATCAGACTGCATGGGGCGCGTGAACCTCGCGGCGGCGGATTGCCTTGAAGGTACCGCTCGAGGTGGCGATCAGACCGCCGTTGGCGCCAAAGACTTCGCCCTCGCAGAACAGCAGGCTTGCTCCCCGCTGCAGGCAGCGCCCGCGTGCGAGCAGCGTGCCGGTGCCGGGGGCGAGGAAGCTCGCTTTCATCTCCACAGTGACCACGCCGTGCGTCTCCGAGGCTGCCGACACTTCGAGATGGCTGTTGAGGACCGAGCGTGCGGCCATGGCCATGCCCACGTCGAGGAGCGTCATCGTGACGCCCCCATGCACCATCTGGAAGCTGTTTTCGAGGTAGTCCACAACCACGAGCCGCACGATCGCATCGCCGGGCGTGTAGCGCACACTCTCCACGCCGAGGTGCTGCAGAAATGGAATGCCGAGCGGTGTTCCCTCCACGCCAAGCAAGGCCGACGCGAGCGAGGCCCGCTGCAGGCGCAGGCGCTCGCTTTCCTCCTGCAAAGCGTTGAGTCTCAGCAATCCTCAACGCCCGCCAAAGGTGCTGTGAGGGCCAGCGAAGGAGCCAGGGCCTGATGCCCGGTGGCCGCGCAACAGAGGCTCAGAGCACTTCAAAGAGCGCAGCCGCCCCCATGCCGCCGCCAACGCACATGGTGATCACAACCCGCCGCGCACCGCGCCGCCGGCCTTCGATCAACGCGTGTCCGAGCAGTCGTTGCCCCGACATGCCGTAGGGGTGGCCGAGCGCGATCGCTCCACCGTTCACATTCAGCCGGTCATTGTCGATCCCCAGCTGGTCGCGGCAATAGATCACCTGCACCGCAAAGGCCTCGTTGAGCTCCCACAGGTCGATGTCGTCCGCGCTCAGCCCGTGACGACCAAGCAGCTTGGGGATCGCAAAGACAGGACCAATCCCCATTTCATCGGGCTCGAGGCCCGCCACCGCAAAACCCTGAAAGCGACCCAGCGGGGCGATACCGCGGCGCGAGGCAAGCTCTTCGGACATCACGATACAGGCACCCGCACCATCGGAAAACTGGGACGCATTGCCGGCTGCGATCACCCCGCCCGGGATCGCCGCCTTGATGCCCGAAACGCCCTCGAGGGTGGTGTCGGCGCGAATGCCCTCGTCGCGCTCCACCTTCACCTCGCGGGTGATCACCATACCGGTGTCCTTGTCGAAGGTGGCCATGGTGGTGTCAACGCTGATCATCTCCTCCCGGGTGAGCCCGGCCGCCTGCGCAGCCGCTGCCCGCTGCTGGCTCTGCACACCGTAGGCGTCCTGGACCTCGCGCGCGATGCCATAGCGCTTGGCCACCTGCTCGGCGGTCTGCAGCATGTTCCAGTAGATCTCGGGTTTGTGTTCGGCCAGCCAGGGATCCGAGAGCATGTGCTTGTTCATCTCGTTTTGCACGCAGGAGATGCTCTCCACCCCACCGGCGGCGTAGACCTCCCCCTCGCCTGCGCGAATGCGCTGCGCTGCCAGCACAACGGTCTGCAGGCCACTCGAGCAGAAACGGTTCACCGTCATCCCCGACACGCTCACCGGCAAACCCGCGCGCAGCGCAACCTGCCGCGCGATGTTGGCTCCGGTTGCGCCCTCGGGATTGGCGCAGCCCATGATCACATCCTCAACCTCGTCGGGCGCTACGCCCGCGCGCTCAACCGCGGCTTTCACCGCGAGCCCGCCGAGGGTGGCACCGTGCGTCATATTGAATGCGCCTCGCCAACTCTTGGCCAGCGGGGTACGGGCGGTCGACACAATCACTGCATCACGCATCGGAACTCTCCTTGACTTTCTTGCGGTTCGTGTTGACGGGCAGCGCTCAGGCCTCGCTGCCCAGGGATTGCGTGAGGTCCGCCTGAAGGTTCTGCCCGAAGTTTTCTGCCGAAGGTCTCTGCCGAAGGTCTCTGCCGAAGGTCTCCGCCAGGGCTTCAGCCGTTGAACCCCTTGCCTTCGCGCGCGAGCCGCGACAGAAGCGGTGCGGGCGTCCAGAACTCCGGCGCAGCATGGGGGTTGTCGGCAAAGCGGCGCATCGCCTGCACCACGTTGTAGAGCCCCACGCCGTCGGCAAAGCACATCGGTCCGCCGCGATAGGGCGGAAATCCGTAGCCGGTCACATACACCATGTCGATGTCGGAAGCCCGCAAGGCGATGCCCTCCTCCAGGATCCTTGCGCCCTCGTTCACCAGCGCATACACGAGGCGTTGCACGATCTCGTCCTTGCCGATCCTGCGCGGGCGAACTCCCAGTTCCTCGCGGTGCTTCACGATGAGTTCGTTCACAACCGGGTCGGGAACCGCATCCCGCTTTCCGGGCGCATACTGATACCAGCCCTTGCCGGTTTTCTGGCCGAAACGACCCATTTCGCAGAGCTTGTCGGCAATCTGCGGATACTTCATGTCGGGGCGTTCCTGGTAGCGTCGCTTGCGGATGTACCAGCCCACATCGTTGCCTGCCAGATCGCCCATGCGGAAGGGGCCCATCGCCATACCCCACGACTCGAGCGCCTTGTCGACCTGATCGGGGGTGCAACCCTCTTCAAGCAGCAGCAAGCCCTGACGCGAGTACTGCTCGATCATTCGGTTGCCGATGAAACCGTCGCACACACCCGACACCACTGCAGTCTTGCGGATCGTGCGCGCCAACTGCATGGTGGTGGCGAGCACATCCTTGGCCGTGTGCTTTCCACGCACCACCTCGAGCAGGCGCATCACGTTGGCGGGGCTGAAGAAATGCGTGCCGATCACGTCGGCGGGGCGTGATGTGAAGCTGGCGATGCGGTCGACGTCGAGCGTTGAGGTGTTGGTGGCAAGGATCGCGCCAGGCTTCATGACTGAGTCGAGCCTGCGGAACACATCCTCCTTCACCGTCATGTCCTCGAAGACTGCTTCGATCACCATGTCGCAGTCCTTCAGGTCGGCATAGTCGAGCGTGGGATGGATCAGTCCCAGCCGCTCCTGAACCTGCTCGGCCTTGAGTTTGCCCTTGCGCGCACTGTTCTCGTAGTTGCCCCGGATCGTGGCCATTCCCCTGTCGAGGGCATCCTGCCTGGTTTCGAGCAGAACCACAGGAATCCCGACGTTCACAAAGTTCATCGTGATCCCGCCCCCCATGGTGCCGGCGCCGATCAGCGCAACCTTGCGCACCGACCGGGGTTGCACCTCCGCGCCAATGTCGGGAATCTTCGACGCGCTGCGTTCCGCAAAAAAGAGGTGCCGCAGCGCACGCGACTCCTCGGTGGCCATCAGTTCAACAAAGAGCGCGCGTTCGCGCTTGAGTCCCTCGTCGAAGGGCAACTTCACCGAGGCTGCCACGGCCTCGAGGCAGTTCATCGGCGCGGGATAGCCCTTGCTGCTCGACTGGACCACGTTGCGCGCAAACTGCAGGTACGCCTCGGCGTGGGGTTCCCGAACGCTGAGGTCGCGCACCAGCGGTTTGCGAGAGCCCTCGGACACCACTTTTTCCGCGAAGGCGAGCGCTGCCGGAAGAGGGTCGCCGTCCACGATCTGGTCGAACAGGCGCGTGCCCGCAAAGCGCTCGCTCATCACGGTGCTGCCCGAAACGATCATGTTGAGCGCGTGCTGCAGGCCGATCGCGCGCGGCAGACGCTGTGTGCCGCCTGCGCCGGGGAGAAGTCCGAGTTTCACCTCGGGCAGCGCAACCTGTGTGCCGCGCGCACAGATGCGGTAGTGGCAACCAAGGGCAAGCTCGAGCCCGCCGCCCATCACCACCGCATGAATCGCTGCGATCACAGGCTTGTCGGACTGCTCCACATAGCGGATCAGCGAAAGCAGGTTGGGTTCCATCCACGCCTTCGGGGTGCCAAACTCGCGAATGTCTGCGCCACCGGAAAACGCTTTCCCGCTGCCGCGAAGAACGATCGCGTTCACCTTCGGATCGGCGTTGGCCGTCTGCAATCCGTCCACCAGCGCAACGCGGGTGGCGTAGCCGAGCCCGTTCACTGGCGGGTTGTCCATCGTGATCAGCGCAACGCTACCCTCAACGCTGTAATGTGCTCCGGCCATGCCATCCCCCGTTGTGTTCGCCCTTCAATGCCCCGAATGCGCAAAGCGGTAGTCGGCAAACACCTCGCGCAGTCTGGTTTTCAGGATCTTACCCGTGGCGCCCAGTGGAATGCTGTCAACGAACTGCACATCATCGGGAATCCACCACTTCGCCACCTTTCCCTGGTAGTAGCGCAGCAGATCCTCGCGGGTGAGGTCGGCTCCGCGGCGCTTCACCACGATCAGCAGCGGTCGTTCGTCCCATTTCGGGTGCGGTATGCCGATCACGGCCGCCTGCACCACCGCGGGGTGCGCCACGGCCAGATTCTCGAGATCGATCGAACTGATCCACTCCCCGCCCGACTTGATCACATCCTTTGTACGATCGGTGATTTGCATGTAGCCGTCGGGATCGATCGTGGCAACGTCACCTGTGGGAAACCAGCTTCGACCCTGCGCGTCGCGGACCAGCGGGTTACCCCCCTCGTTGCGGTAGTAGCTGTTGATGACCCAGTGACCGCGTACCATCAGGTTGCCAAAGCTCGTGCCGTCCCAGGGCAGGTCGCGGTTCTGGTCGTCCACGATCTTCATGTCGATCCCGTAAACCACATGCCCCTGTTTTTCGAGCAGGCGCTGTTGCTGCATCACACTCAGCCTCGCGTGCCTGGACTGCAGCTGCGCCAGGGTTCCAAGTGGCGAGAGTTCGGTCATGCCCCAGGCATGGATCACCTCCACAGAGTAGAAATCGCGAAAGGTCTCGATCATCGCCGGAGGACACGCCGATCCACCGATCACGGTGCGGCGGAAGGTGGAGAACTTGCAGAGGTGATCCTTCACGTAGGCAAGCAGTCCCTGCCAGACCGTTGGCACCCCGGCCGAGAAGGTCACGCCTTCGCCTTCAAAGAGTTCGTAGAGGCTCTTGCCATCGAGGTGCGCGCCGGGAAAAACGAGCTTGGCACCCACCAAAGGCGCTGCGTAGGGAATCCCCCAGGCGTTCACATGAAACATCGGCACGACCGGAAGCACCACATCGCGTGCCGAAAGGCGCATGGCATCCGGGAGGCTTGCCGCATAGGCATGCAGCACGGTTGAACGGTGCGCATAGAGGGCGCCCTTCGGGTGACCGGTGGTGCCGGAGGTGTAGCACAGGCCCACGGCACTGCGCTCGTCAAACTCCGGCCACTGCCAGCGGGGGTCGCCCTCGGCGAGCAGGCTCTCGAAACACAGCAGATTCGGGATCGCACTGCGCGGCATGTGGTCTGGGTCGCACATGGCCACCCAGTGCTTCACGCTCGGGCAGCGCGGGGCGATCGATTCCACGATGGGAAGGAAGCTGAGGTCGAAACACAGCATCGAGTCCTCGGCGTGGTTCACGATCCAGGCGATCTGGTCCGGGTGCAGCCGCGGATTGATCGTGTGCACGATCGAACCCTTGCCGCCCACTGCGTAATATGCCTCCATGTGACGGTAGCCGTTCCAGGCAAGCGTGGCCACCCGCTCGCCCATCTCGATCCCCCGCCTCTCGAGTGCGCTCGCCATCTGGCGCATCCGTACCTCGGCGTCGCGGTAGGTGTAGCGATGAAGATCGCCCTCGTGGCGGCGCGAGACGATTTCGATGCCCGGAAAGTGCCGCGCTGCGTGCGTCATGAACGACGAGATGAGCAGCGGCATGTCCATCATCTGGCCATGTAAAGGACTTTGCACGGCAGGGTCTCCCTTCAGGATGATTTGCGGGTGCCTAGAATAACTCTGTGGGTGGTTTTTCCTGCGCCGCCCAGCCCCGCGACTGACCCACTTTCCACGTTCTCGCAAGGCCACAGGGTTTGAAGCTCGACGGTTCTGCCGTTTTTTCCCCCCAACCGGCTGCGGCCGGTCAGCCGTCCGACCCGGTTGCGCAATGGCTGGAGCACTCGCTCGATCAGCGTTTTCTCGACGATTTCCAGTCGCACCCGGAGGCGTTTCACCGGGTTCGTGCCTTGCGTCTGCACGACCCGAGACTCGCGGCCTGGAGCGGTGAGGCAGCCCTGCTGGTAGGTTTGCCGAAGGCTCCTCAGGCGATGGGTGAAGCGCAACTCGCCGAAGTCTTTGCTCAGGCCGATGTGCCCGCGCCGCTTGCGAGTGCTTATGCCGGGCACCAGTTTGGCGTTTGGGCAGGTCAGCTTGGTGATGGGCGGGCGCTCCTTCTTGGCGACTGCTCCGCGAGGGCAAGCCAACTCGACTGGGGCTTTGCCCCCACTTCGCCCCCGATCGCGCTCGGCAACCGGGTCGAGATCCAGCTCAAGGGCGCAGGCCCAACCCCCTACTCGCGAAGGGGCGACGGCCGTGCAGTGCTGCGAAGCAGCATCCGTGAGTTTCTCGCCTCCGAGGCGCTTGCGGCGCTTGGCATACCCACCACGCGCGCACTTTGCCTTTTCCGCTCCGACGATCCAGTCTTTCGCGAGTCAACCGAAACCGCCGCAGTGGTCACGCGCCTGTCGCCGTCGTTTTCGCGCTTCGGTCATGTGGAGTTCTTTGCGCACTTTCATCATGCTCCGGCACTGCTGCGGTTTCTCGAGGTCACGGTCCGGCGCTTCTTCCCCGGGATACTCGATGGATCCCCCGGAGGCGCTGACAGCCCTGCCCCGGACCTCTTTGCGTGCCGGAGTCCTGAGCTTGACGAGGTGCTGCTGCGCCTGCTCGGTTGCGTGGCGTCCCGCACTGGCGATCTGATCGCCCGCTGGCAGTCGGTGGGGTTTTGCCATGGCGTGATGAACACCGACAACATGAGCCTTCTTGGGCTCACCATCGACTATGGTCCCTTCGGCTTTCTCGACCGCTACGACGAGGACCATGTCTGCAATCATTCCGACCATGCCGGCCGCTACAGCTACGCCAACCAGCCTGCGATCGGAGCCTGGAACTGCAGGGCGCTCGCCTATGCGCTAAGGGCGGCGATGACCGAGGAGGGTGCCGCCCGCCTGGGCGCGCCTCTGGTGCGCTACAGGGAAGCCTTCGAGTTGCGCTGGCGCGAGCGCTTTCTGGCCAAGTTCGGGCTCGGGCCGCCGCGAGCTCTGCCGCCTCACGCGTCGGCTTGTTCTTCCCCAAAGGCCTCAGGTCGCCAGCCGGTTGCCTCGCCAGACGGCGCAGCGCGCTCCAGCAGCAACGACGAGCTCCTCGCGTGCCTCGAAAGCAGCATGCGCATGCTCCAGGTTTGCAAGCCCGACTTCACAATGTTCTTTCGGAGTCTCGGCGCGGCGGATCCCTTCAGAAGCGCGCCGCCCGCCCTTCTTCGCGATCAGGTGCTCGACCTCGCAGCCTTCGATGCATGGTGGACACAGTACCAGCCGCTTGCCGCGAGGCACTGTCGTGAGGCCGGACTGGATCGGGAAGCGCGCAAACGCATGATGGATAGTGTGAATCCCTGCTACGTGCTGCGCAATCATCTGGCGGAAGTGGCGATCGCCAGGGCCCGTGGCGACCGGGGGCCCTGTGACGAGGGGGAGGTGCGCACGCTGCTGAACCTTCTGCGCAAGCCCTATGATCCGCAAGCCGGCTTCGAGTCCTACGCCAGCGAGGCGCCAGGCTGGGCTCAGGAACTGGTGGTGAGTTGTTCGTCTTGACCGATTGCAGGACCTCCAATCATGAGTTTCCCCCGCTCCGCCCTCGCCTCTTCCGACCCTCCCGCTGCCGACCCTCGCGCTGCCAACCCTC
>VGHO01000105.1 GCA_016868175.1 Betaproteobacteria bacterium | reverse complement strand
CCCGACCCCGCAACTCCGTGGGAAGCGGACCGGTTTCGGCAATTGCGGTGCCCGTGTGGATCAGGTTGAAGAGCCCGCTCCGCCCAAGGTCGGAATGCACCACGCCTGCCACGTCCACCCGCGCCCGTTGGTCGGCCACAAAGGAGGCCACCGACACCGGAAGAAGCGACTGCGCAACGCCGGAGACGTCGATCCTCTGCTGCGCATGCACAGCAGCCACGGGCAGCCCGAGGTGGGCAGCCACCAGGGCGATGCTGCAGACGGCAAAGCGGACCCCAAGGCTGAAAATGCGCTCTCGAAACATGCCTTCGATTATAGGTCGCTCCGCAAAAGCAACGCCGGATGCGCATCCGTGGCGCCGATCGCAAGGTTCAACGCCAAGGCTGCCGCTGGTGCGTTGTTTTGTGGCTAAAGCACCACTTCGCGGGGGCGGTGGCTGATCTCCAGGGATCGATCGCAGGGGCCTGACGGCGGTCTCGGGAAAGGGGAGGTGCGGGCGATGGCACGCTCGGCCGCTTCGTCCCAGGCCTTGTTGCCGCTGCTCGCCTCGAGGCGGACCTGCAGCACTTCGCAGGAGGGCGAGAGCGTGACCAGAAATCTGGCCTGCGGATTGCCCACGAGTCCCGAGGCGTTGAAAACGGTGTTGGCGCGGATGGCCGAGCGGATGCGCGCAGCGTAGCCGGCATCCGCGCTCGAACCAGTGCCGCCCACGCCGCTCGACTGTCCCTGGTTGACGTTGCCCTCGCGCGCGCCACCGGGTGCGCCCGTCTTCGGTGCATCCTGTTTCGCACGCGTCTCGGTATTGTCGGCGCGCGGCCGACTGTCGGCGGGTTCGGGCTTTGGGCGCTGTTCGGCGGGTTCCGCTTTGGCGCGGGCGTCGGCAGGCTCCGGCTTTGGTCGCTGCTCGCTGAGTTCCGCCTTGGCGCGGGTGTCGGCAGGCTCGGGCTTTGGTCGCTGCTCGCTGGGTTCCGCCTTGGCGCGGGTGTCGGCAGGCTCCGGCTTCGGGCGCGGTCCGTTTGGCTCGGGCTTGGCGCGAGGCTCGGCGGGCTCAACCCGCGGCCGCGCCTCGGCGACCGTTTCCTGGCGAGGGCGCTTGTCGGGTACTGTGTCCTGCCGAGGCCGGGTATCCGGAATCTGCTGCTGCATCCGTGAGATCGTGTCGGCGCGCAGGCGTTCCGCAAGCTTCTCGTCCTCGGCCTCGCGCGCCTTGCGTTCAGCGTCGCGCTTGGCCTTCTCCTCGGCGAGCTTGCGTGCTTCGAGTTTCTTCTTCTCCTCGTCGAGCTTGTGTTTTTCTTCCGCGAGACGACGCTCCTCGGCTTCGCGGCGCGCCTTCTCGGCGTCTTTCTTCGACTTCTCCTCGGCAAGCTTCTTCGCCTCCTGACGCTTCCTCTCCTCGGCAAGCCGCGCTGCCTCCTCCCTGCGGCGCTCCTCCTCCTTTCTTTTCTGCACGGCGATGTCGGCGGCCGACGGTTCTACCAGCCTGGGCGGCGCAACAGCCTTGGGCGCTGGAGGCGGCTCCGCACGCTGGGGCTCTGCACGCTGCGGCTCGGCGCGCTGCGGTTCGGCACGCGCTGGTGGCTCCGGAGGCACAACGGGCTCGGCGGGGGGGCGATTCAGCCTGGTCTCCTCAGGCGCAGGAGCCTGGGCCACGGTCCTGGCGTTCTCGGGTCGGGCGCGCGTGTCGCTTGCCTGCCACAGTTCGGCCTGCACCGGCTCGGGTTCCTGGTTCTTCCACTTGAGTCCAACGAGCAGGAAGGCGGCAAGCAGCAAGTGCATCAGCACCGCCAGGATGATCGCGAGTCTTCGCTGTGCGCCTGCTTCCATTGGCGCTTCAGGGGGCCGGCTTCACCATCAGGGCCACGCGTGAGATGCCTCCGCGGCGCAGCACATCCATCACGTCGACAACCCGCTCGTAGGCCACACTGCGGTCGGCGCTGATCACCACCGGCAGATTGCGGTCGGCCTGCAGGCTGCGCACCTCCTCGAGGATCTGTTCGCGCGACACCCGTTCGCGCACCGTGCCGCGCTCGGGCAGGTTGCGGATGCGCAGGGAGATCGTGCCGTTTCGCTGGATGCCGAGTTCGATGAAGGCGTCGGTCTTGGCATTGCTCTGTCCGGCGGTGGGAAGGTCGATGCTCCCTGGCGGCAGCAGCGGTGCGGTCACCATGAAGATCACGAGCAACACCAGCATCACGTCGATGTAGGGCACCACGTTGATCTCGGACACCATGCGTCGGGAGCGACGCGTGCTTCGCAGACCGGTTTGGGTGGCCATGTCAGCGCGTGCGAAGCACTGCGAGCGCAGAAAGCCTCGATCGGGCCCGGGTTGCACCTGGAGCTCCGGTCTTCACGGGATCCCTGGCGCCTTGGGCGCAACCGGCAAGGCAGCCCCTCAGGGGATGCCTTGCACCTCGATCCGCCGAATTCAGTGCACTTCGATGCATGGGGCTCACCGCGCCTGGCGTTGCAGGATGTTGAGGAATTCCTCGCTGAAGGTTTCGAAGCGGTTGGCGAGTCGATCTATCTCGGTAGCATAACGGTTGTAGGCCACCACTGCCGGAATCGCGGCAAAGAGTCCGATTGCCGTTGCCACGAGCGCCTCGGCGATCCCCGGGGCGACCGCAGCGAGCGTGGCCTGCTGCACGCTTGCAAGTCCGCGAAACGAATTCATGATGCCCCAGACGGTGCCGAAAAGCCCGATGTAGGGGCTCACCGAGCCAGCCGACGCCAGAAAGGGCAGGCCGCTCTCGAGGCCATCCATTTCGCGCTGCATCGCCGCACGCATCGCCCGGCGCGAGCCGTCGAGCATTGCGCTCACGTCGCCAGGCTTTTGCTGGCGTACCTTGAGAAATTCACCCATGCCGGATTCGAAAATCCGTGCCAGTGCCCCCTGACCCCCATCGCTCGCCTCGCTCACCTCGCGGTAGAGCGCGCCAAGGTCGCCATCGGTCCAGAAGGCGTCCTCGAAGCGGCGGGTATTGCGCTTTTCCTGGCGGATCACGAAACCTTTGCGGAAGATTCCCGTCCACGAGGCCACCGAGATGCCCAGTAACAAGGCCATCACGAGCTGCACCAGCAGGCTTGCGTTGAGTACCAGGGAAAGGATTGACATGTCGGCATGAGCGCTCATGGCTGCTGCGGGTCCTCATCAAAGAGACCGGGATGCGCCTTCGCGGCCCGGTGCGGGTTGCTCTGCAGTCCCAGATGCAGCCACGCGGTTTCGGTGGCCATCCTTCCCCTGGGTGTGCGCTGGATGTAGCCCTGCTGGATCAGGTAGGGCTCGATCACGTCCTCGATCGTGTCGCGCTCCTCGCCGATCGCCGCAGCAAGATTCTCGAGCCCCACCGGACCTCCACCAAACTTCTGGATGATCGCCTCGAGAAGGCTGCGGTCCATCAGGTCAAGGCCGCGACGATCCACATCGAGCATGCCGAGCGCCGCATCGGCCACCGCAGCATCGATGCAGCCTCCGTGGCGCACATCGGCGTAGTCGCGCACCCGGCGCAGCAAGCGGTTGGCGATCCGGGGTGTGCCGCGCGAGCGTGCGGCGATCTGCTGCGCGCCCTCCGCATCGATCGGTGCCTTGAGCAAGGCGGCCGACCTCACCACGATGCGCTGCAGATCCTCAACAGCGTAGAACTCCAGGCGCGACACGATTCCGAAGCGATCGCGCAAGGGGTTGGTGAGCATGCCGGCCCGGGTGGTGGCCCCCACGAGCGTGAAGGGCTGGATGTCGAGCTTGATCGAGCGTGCCGCCGGCCCTTCCCCGATCATGATGTCGATCTGGTAGTCCTCGAGCGCCGGGTAGAGGATTTCCTCCACAACGGGTGAAAGCCGGTGGATCTCGTCGATGAAGAGCACATCGTGTCGCTCGAGGTTGGTGAGCAGGGCCGCCAGATCGCCTGCGCGCTCGAGCACCGGACCGGAGGTCTGGCGCAGGTTCACTCCCATCTCATGCGCGAGGATGTGTGCAAGCGTGGTCTTGCCAAGTCCTGGAGGTCCAAACAGGAGCACATGGTCGAGTGGCTCGTTGCGGCCACGCGCGGCTCGGATGAAGATGTCGAGTTGCTCGCGGATCCTTGGCTGCCCCACATAATCGCCAAGGCGCTTTGGCCGTAGCGCCCGCTCGAGCGCCTCCTCCTGTGGAGATGCGCGTTGCGGTGCGATCACCCGTGGGGCCCCGAGCTGGTCGTGCTCGATGCTCACCGCAAAGCCGCCTTCCCAAGCCCGCGCAAGGCCTGGCGGATACCCTCGGCAACCGGGGTGTTGGGGGCAAGCGCTTGCGCCGCACTGTTCGACTCCCGGGCCGAGTAGCCAAGTGCGATCAGCGCATGCTCCACCTCGAGGCGACTCGCCTCGCCCGAGCCGGCGTCGGCCTTGCCGGGCAGTTCAGGGGCCAGACGCCCCTTGAGTTCGAGCAGCAGCCTTTCTGCGGTTTTCTTGCCGATCCCGGGAATCCGGGTGAGCCTTGCAACCTCCTGTGCGGAGACCGACTGCGCGAGTTCGTGGACCGACAAGCCGGAGAGCACCGCCAGCGCGGTGCGTGGCCCCACTCCCGAGACGCGAATCAGTTCGCGAAAGGCGATCCGCTCCGCCGCAGTAAGGAATCCGTAGAGCATCTGCGCATCCTCCCGGACGATCATTTCGATGAGCAGGGTGACCGCGTCGCCGAGCGGCGGCAGGTCGTAGAAGGTGCTCATCGGCACATGGACGAGGTAGCCCACCCCCTGCACATCCACCACGACTCCGGGGGGAGTCTTCTCGATCAGCTTGCCCTGGAGTCGTCCGATCATTGCGGGGGTGGTCCGGTCTCTGTTGCCTGCATCCGGTTCTCGTTATCTGGGTCTGGTCCCTGCCGGTCCGTGCACATCCCGCAGGCGGGCTTCCTGTGCGAAACGACACCCAGCGCGATCGGACCGTTCCTGCCGATTATCGCCGGGATCGTTTCAGCGGCGCGAAAGCCGTCCCCGTCCATAGCGCAGGCTGAGCGTTGCGCCAAGGCGACGGGCCTGCAGATGACACAGTGCGCAGGCGAGCGCATCGGCAGCGTCCGGCGAAGGCAGCCCGGCGAGTCCGAGCAACCGCGCCACCATCGCCTGCATTTGCGCCTTGCCCGCACGACCATGCCCCGCGATCGATTGCTTGACCTGCATTGCTGCGTACTCGTGCACGCCCAGTTTGCGGCTGGCCAGCGCTGCGATCGCTGCGCCGCGTGCCTGACCAAGGAGCAGCGTGGAGCGCGGATTCACATTCACGAACACCTCTTCAACCGCTGCTTCGTGTGGCCGGTAGTGGTCGATGAGTTCGCAGACCGCGTCGAAGATGCGTCCGAGGCGCTGTGCGGTGACCCCGCTACCCGTGCGGATCGTGCCGCTTCCGATCCACTGGAGCGCCTGTCCCTGCTGTGCGACCACACCGAAGCCCGTCATGCGCAGACCGGGGTCGATGCCAAGAACCAGAAGCGGCTCAGTGCCGGAAATGACGCACCCCGGTGAAGACCATCGCCAGACCGCGCGCATCGGCCGCATCAATGACCTCTGCGTCGCGCTTCGAGCCTCCTGGCTGGATCACCGCGCAGGCTCCGGCATCGGCAAGCACATCGAGCCCGTCGCGAAACGGAAAGAAGGCATCGCTTGCCGCCACCGAGCCTTCGAGCGCAAGGCCCGCAGCCTGCGCCTTGAAGGTTGCGATCCGTGCTGCATCGAGTCGGCTCATCTGTCCTGCGCCGAGCCCAAGCGTCTGCTCGCCCCGGGCAAAGACGATCGCGTTGGACTTGAGGAAACGCGCCACGCGCCACGCAAACAGGAGGTCCACCAGCTGCGCCTCCGACGGCTGCCTGCGCGTAACGCAGCGCAAACGGGCTGATGAACGGCGCCCACTTTCGGCATCCTGGCTCAGGCTCGAGCGCGAACCCTGCAGATCGTCGTGGTCGGCATCCTGGCTCAGGCTCGAGCGCAAACCCTGCAGATCGTCGTGGTCGGCATCCTGGACCAGCAAGCCTGAGCCGATGCGTTTCAGGTCGTGAGGTTCAGGCGCGCCAGAGCTGCTGCCGGCATCAGCGTGAGCGCAAGGGATGTGCAGCACACGCACTGCGGCCTTGGCGCGGAGCACCGCCAGCGCCTCGGGGCTGTATCCGGGCGCCACCAGCACCTCCACAAACTGCTTGCTCAGCGCTTCGGCCGTGGAAGCGTCCAGGGCCACATTTAAGGCAATGACACCGCCAAAGGCACTTGTGGGATCGCAGGCAAAGGCCTTGCGGTAGGCGTCCAGCGGATCCCGGCCGGACGCAACGCCGCAGGGGTTGGCGTGCTTCACGATCACGCAGCTTGCCCGCTCGAAACTGCCCGCGCACGACCAGGCTGCGTCTGCGTCGGCCAGGTTGTTGAAGGAGAGTTCCTTGCCTTGCAGTTGCCGCGCGGTGATCAGCGAACCCGGGGTGGGCAAGCGATCGCGGTAGAGCGCAGCACGCTGGTGCGGGTTCTCGCCGTAGCGCAGGTCCTGCACTTTCGTGTAACACACCGTGCGCTGCAAGGGGAAGGCACTGCGCTGCGGGCGCCCACTGCAGAAGGCCGTGGCGAGTTGCGGCTCGTCGATCGGATCGGGTAGGCGGATACTCCCCAGGTAGTTGCTGATGGCTGCGTCGTAGGCGCTGATGCGCTCGAAGGCGGCAACCGCGAATCTGAAGCGCGCGCGCGCAGGCAGGGATGGGGCGCCGTCCTCGCGCAGGCGGCGGCGCGCGTTCATGGTGTTGAGGGCTGTGGTGTATTGCGCGGGGTCGGTCAGCGCCGCAACGCTGCGCCAGTTCTTTGCAGCGGCACGCACCATTGCTGGCCCGCCGATGTCAATATGTTCCATCGCTTCCTCGAGCGAACATGCGTTTTGTGCGGTAATGCTCTCAAACGGATAGAGATTCACCACGAGAAGGTCGATCGTGGGGATGTCGTGCTCCTCCAGGGTCCGCAGATGCGCTTCGCGCTCGCGTTGCGCCAGCAGGCCAGCGTGAACCCGCGGGTGCAGCGACTTCACCCTTCCGCCGAGGATCTCGGGAAAGCCGGTGAAGGCAGAAAGCTCGGTGACTTCCACGTTTGCCTCACGAAGGAGCAATGCGCTGCCTCCGGTGCTCAGCAGTTCAATCCCCATCGTGCAAAGCGCTCGCCCGAGTTCAATGAGTCCCTGCTTGTCGGAGACCGACAGAAGGGCCCTCCGGATCGGTGGATCCGTGATCCAGGGCCCGGCTTCATCGGTGCTCATGCGTTTCGCAATCCTTGCTCAGGTGGGTTGCCGGGGCCAGCCGAGCCAGCCACCCCGAGCCGAGGTTGGCAAAGTCGGTCAGGCTTGGCGCGATGGCCCAGGGTTGGCTGAGCGCTGGCCTGCATTGCCCGGTCAGGTTTCAGGGCCGTGTCGGCCAGCGTGAGGGGTCGATTGGAAGGGCCGGAGGCCGACAGCGTGAGGAGTCAAATCGAAGGGTCGGAGTCGGCCAGTGTGGCTGCGGTGAGCCCGTGCTGCTGGAGTTTCTTGCGCAAGGTGTTGCGGTTGATACCCAGAATTTCTGCCGCCCTCACCTGATTACCCCCCGTTTTCTGCAGCACCACCTCGAGCATCGGTCGCTCGACGGTATGCACCACCATCGCGTAGACCCCCGAGGCGGGCGCGCCCTCGAGGTCGAGGAAGTAGCGCTCGAGCCCCTGGAGCACTGCCTCTTCCAGCGAAGCCGCTGCCCTGGGATCGTGGCTGCCGTTCAACCTCACCTCTGCCGCCGGGTGGCTCAAGTCGTGATCGCTGTTGTGGGCCCTGGCGTCGCACGCGCTCGATGCCGGGTTGGTGTGCAAGCGCCGATCCGCCATTGATTCCTGCTCCTCCACAGTGCCCGGGAAACGTCGGCGATCACCGCGACGGTTACATTGCTTCACCCCGGATCATATCAACCGGGCGGCCGCAGGAAAGCGTCCGGTCCAAACGCAAAAAGACTTGCGGCGCGCCGTCTTGCGGGAACCAACTCCTGCAACGCCCGCAGACAGGGGGGGCCGAGTACCTGGAAAATCCGCCCAGTGGTTGCTGAGGCCAGACGGTCGGTCAGACGAAGAAGGAACGAGCGATCGCTGCGGCGCAGTGCCGCATAGCTGTCGAGCGCGGCACGCACCGCGCCAGGCTCGCGCCGAAATCGCATCAGAGCGAGCAGATCGGCAAGCGTCCGGGCAAGTTCGGCAGCATCGCGCAGGCCCAGGTTGAGCCCCTGGCCGGCCACTGGATGAAGGATCTGTGCGGCGTTGCCGATCCACACGGTGCTCAGATGCGCGGCGTCGTCGTGCTCAACGAGCCTCCTTCTCGCCCTGCGTATCAGCTTCGCTGTGCTTGCCGGACCAGCCCAGGCGAGCGGTGCAATCCCGCAACGCAGTGCCACCCCGAGTTCGCGCAACGCTGCCTCCGGGTCTGTCCTCACCCGGTCAAGCCGCGCCTCGGAGAGCGCCCGGGGGGCGCACCACACCACCTGAAGATGTCCCGGCCTGGGGTCGGGGAGAAGCGCCAAAGGCCCCTCGGACCGAAAACGTTCAAGCGCCCAGGCGGGGGGAGGGTGGTCGCACCGCACCGCTGCGATCAGCGCAGACTGGCCGCTGTCCTCGATTGCAGCATCGGTGCCGGGGTCCCCGTCGGCCTGAACCTGAATCGTCCAGAGCGGTGGCGCCGGCCTCGAGGTACTGGAGCGTGCACTGGAATCATCCGGCGGCAACCTGAAGTCTTCAGCCGGCTGACCTCGCGGTGCGCTCATGGCCCGGAGCAGTTCCTCCAGGAATACAACCCGGCCCAGCCGTTCCAGATTCAGGTCGCGCGCAAGCAGTCGTAGACCCTTCGTTTCGTCTGCGACCTGCACCTCCACGGTGCGGATGTCGGCGCCCTGCGGGAGTTCGCGCAGGCACCTGCGAAGGAGAAGCAGCGACCCTGCCGAAAGTGCGATAGCCCGGGTGCGAAGCGATGCATCGGGTTGCAGCGGCGTGGGCGTTCGGTGAATCGCTGCGTTCCAGCCCTGCGTCCACAGCATGGCCTGCAACCCGAGCGCAACCGGGCCGTGTCCGCTGATGTGCAAATCGATGGGGGCCGATGGGTTCATCGCAAAGCAGGGTTGGGGGCGGAGCGGTTTGGGCTGTCGTGGCACCCGAGTAGCCTCTCCAGCGCTGCGAGGCGCTGCGGATCCCCCACGTCCGACCAGAGGCCGGGATGGTGGATCG
>VGHO01000104.1 GCA_016868175.1 Betaproteobacteria bacterium | reverse complement strand
TCGAGATCGGCCATCACGTTGCGGATGGTTGCAGGCGACAGATCGAGCCCCGCATGCCGGGACAGGGTTCGTGAGCCCACGGGTTGCCCGTCGATGATGTAGCGTTCGACGAGCGCCTTGAGCAGAAGTCTCGATCGTTGATCCATCGCTGCCTGAACCAGGTCCGGTTACATTCCCCGCATCGTTGCCTGTATCGTTCGCCACCCGGCCACCCACCCGGCTACCTACCCGGCTACCTACCCGGCTACCCACCCGGTTCGCCGCCCGGTTCGCCGCTTGCTCCACGCATACTAGTCGATGAAGCCAGCCAACGCTACCCACCGGCTCACCGGTGCTTCGACTCGCCGACTTCACGCGCCTTTACACTTGCGACTTCACACAAGCTCTCACACGGATTCATGCTGGCGAGTTTCAAGACTGCTGCGCTCGTGGGACGCCCGCAGACGGCGGGGCTCGAGGCAACGCTTCAGGCGATTTCGGGCTTCCTTGCCGAGCGCGGGGTGCACTGCCTGATCGAGCATGCGGTATGGGAGAGTTGCGTGGCCCTGCAGCACCTCCGCTCGGCGAGTTTCGACGACATCGGCAGGCATGCCGACCTGGTGATCGCGGTGGGCGGCGACGGCACCCTGTTGGGCGCGGCACGACAGATTGGCGCGAGCGAAACGCCGCTCGTTGGCATCAATCACGGGCGGGTAGGCTTCGTAACCGACATGACGCTCAGCGGATGGCGGGAGTCGCTCGCGCGGGTACTCGCCGGCGAGTACCGGATCGAGCGCCGCGCGATGATTTCGGCCACCGTGAGCCGCCGCGGTCACCCTGTCTGGTCCACGCTCGCGGTCAACGACATCGTCGTGACACGCTCTTCGCGCGCAGGGATGATCGGACTCGAGGTGGAGGTAGACGATCAGCACATGTATTCGCAACGCGCCGACGGTTTGATCGTGGCCACTCCCACAGGCTCAACCGCCTACGCACTTTCGGTAAACGGTCCGATACTGCATCCACAACTCGCCGGCCTGGTGCTTGCGCCGATTGCGCCGCAATCGCTTTCCAATCGCCCGATCTGCCTCCCCGCCGACGTGCGGATCCGCATCCGGGTGGTGGAGGGACGCGAGCCCAGGGTGTCGGGCGACATGCAGGTCTTCGGCGACCTGCACATCGACGACGACATCCGGATCCAGTGCGCGCCCCACGCGATGTGCCTTGTGCACCCGCCAGGCTACCGCTACTTCGAGTCCTTGCGCTCCAAGCTCAACTGGCACGAGTTGCCGGTGCATGAGCACAGCCCACGCTAGCCAGGAACGCCGTGCTCCGCAACCTGCATCTGCGCGACTTCGTGATCGTTGCCGAGGCAACCATCCGGCTCGACCGAGGCTTCACAGTCTTCACCGGCGAGACCGGCGCCGGCAAATCGCTGCTCATCGACGCGCTAGGTCTGCTGGTGGGCGAGCGGGCCGACCCGGCCATGATCCGGCCGGGCTGCAGGCGCGCCGAGTTGTCGGCCGAGTTCGAACTGGCGCAGGACCCTTCGATGCATCGCCTTCTCGAGGAACTTGGGCTCGACGACGAACACGGTCAGCTGATCCTGCGCCGCACCCTCGAAGCCGACGGCCGCTCACGCGCCTTTGTGAACGGCCGACCGACAACGGTGCAACAGCTGCGGCAACTTGGCGAACGCCTCATCGACACCCATGGACAGCATGCTGCGCTGTCGCTGCTCGGCGCGGAAGCGCAGCGCGAGTGGCTTGACCGGCACGGCAAGCATGGCGCGTTGCTGAACACCTGCCGCAGCGCCCACCAGCGCTGGGCTGACTGCCGGAGGCAGCGCGAGCAGGCCGAGGAGAGCGATGCGCAGCGCGCGGCTGAACTCGCCTCACTGCGCTGGAACCTCGAGGCGCTCGAGAGCCTCCGTCCGCGCGCTGGCGAGTGGCGGGATCTCGACGACGAGCAACGCAGGCTCGCCAACGGCGAGAAGCTTCGTGAGGCAATGCGCGAGGCGATCGATCGACTGATCGAGGCCGACGATGCGTTTGCGACCCTGTTGCGCCGAACGGTGAGCGCGCTCGACAGTCTGCTCGCAATCGACCACCGCCTGATCGAACCGGTGACGCTGATCGAGGGCGCAGCGATCGACCTCGAGGAGGCTGCCAAAGCGCTCAAGCGCCTTCTCGGCTCCGCCGCCGACGACCCGCAGCGCCTTCAAGCGGTGGAGGATCGCATCGGCCGCTACCACGAGGTGGCGCGCAAGCTCCGGATACCGCCACAGAGGCTTGAGGAACACTTCCACGAAACCCGGCCCCGTGTGCTCGAACTCGAGCGCCTCTCCGATCTCGCCGCACTGGTGAACGAGGAGGAGGCCGCGATGGCACAACTGGAGATTGCGGTACTTGCCTTGCGCGAGAAGCGACTTGCTGCAGGATTCGATCTGGCCGCCAGGGTCAACCGCTTCCTGCCGGCGCTCGGGATGCCAAAAGCGCGGCTCGGGCTTCGCCTCGACGCGGTTGAGCCCGCAGCGCATGGTGCCGATCGCGTGGTGCTTCTCTTCGAGCCGCACGCAGGCGCAGAGGCGCGACCGCTCGGAAAGGTGGCTTCAGGCGGCGAACTGTCGCGCCTCGCGCTGGCCATTGCCACCGCTGCGGCACAGGCAAGCCCAACACCAACCCTGATTTTCGATGAGGCCGACAGCGGCGTGGGTGGCGCAGTCGCGCAGGCGATCGGCGACATGATGCGTGAACTCGGCCTGAGCCGTCAGGTGATGTGTGTAACCCATCTTCCCCAGGTGGCAAGCCGTGCGCATCAGCACCTGCGGGTGAGCAAACTCGAACGCGATGGGATCACCACCAGTGCGGTCGAGCCGCTGGACCATCCCGCCCGGTTGAGGAGATCGCCCGCATGCTCGGAGGGCGCGAGATCACCGAAATCACCCGTCAGCACGCACGCGAGTTGATCGACGCGCCCTGATCGACGCGCCCTGATCGGCCCGCAAGCATCACCCCCCCCCGATGCTCAACGCTGGGAGCGCTCCTCACCGAGCCAGTCCGGAGCAGGCAGGTCGTTGAACACCCTGCGCAGTCCCTGACCCCATCCTTGCCGGAGATCGCGGAAGTACTGATCGTCTACGCCGATCCGGTAGCGCTGCGTGACCCGATAACTGCCGCTTTCGATCAGCGCCAGATCAATCGGCAATCCCACCGAGAGATTGCTCTTGATCGTGGAGTCGAAGGACACCAGAGTGCACTTGACCGCCTCGGCCACGCCAATGTCGGGGCGGATCACCCGATCGAGTATCGGCTTGCCGTACTTGCTCTCGCCGATCTGGAAGAAGGAGGTGTCCTCGGTGGACTCGATGAAGTTACCCTGCGGATACACAAGAAAGAGCCGCGGTTGCTCGCCGCGTACCTGCCCGCCCACCAGGAAGGTTGCGGTGAAGTCCACGTCGGACTGACCGACACTCTCCCCGCGGGTGTGGGCGATCACCGCGCGCAGTGTTTCGCCCACGAGTTCGGCCACGCTGAACACCGAGTCGCTGGCGGCCAGAGGCATGCCGGTTGCCACCTCATGCTTGCGCAGGCGCGAGACGACCTGCTGCGTGGTGGAGAGGTTGCCGCTGTTGAGCAGCGCCAGTGCGCCCTCGCCTGCGCGCTCGAAGATCGACATCTTGCAAAAGCTCGACACATGGTCCACGCCGGCGTTGGTCCGCGAGTCCGAGGCGAAGAGGAGCCCTTTCGCAAGCGCGATGGCCACGCAATAGGTCACGGCGCCCCTCCCCTAGTTGCGCAGTTCGAGGTAACCCTCGCTGATGGCGGCACCCATTTCGTTGTTGTACTCGATAAACCGATCGAGATAGACATAGAGGCCGCGTTCATAGACTTCCTTGAGGTCGCCGTAGTTGAGGCGCGCCTGCAGCTGCATCGCCAGCCTTCGCGCTCTCCTGCCGCTTCCTGCGGGCAGTCGCTCGAGAATCTGGCAGATCTCGTCCACGCAAAAGCGCAGCGACCGCGGCACCTGGTCGCTGAAGATGAGCAACTCGGCCACCCGGTCGGCCTCGATGGCATCGCGGTAGATGTCGCGATAGGCCTCCATCGACGAGACCGACCTCAACACCGCGCCGAGCCGATAGTAATCGGCCACCAGATCGCTGTCTTCGCGCTCGCGTGTCTTCACCGAGAGGATGCGTGCAGTGTTGTCGGCGCGCTCGATGAAAGTGCCCAGGCGGATGAAGAGATAGGGCTGACCACGCTGCAAGGTGGCGAAACTCACCCCGCGGAAAAGGTGCGAGCGTTCCTTGACCCAGTCGAAGAAGGCCGAATCGATGGGTGGCTCGGCTTTCGCGCCGCCCTGGCGCCGTTGCTGCAGCAGCAACCAGGTGTCGTTGATGCATTCCCACATCTCGGCCGTGATCGCCCCGCGCACCGACCGCGCGTTTTCCCGACAGGCCGCGATGCAGTTGCCGATCGAGGAAGGGTGCTGCGTGTCCCACGCGAGGAACTGTGCCACCTGATCCATGCGCAAGTCGCGCCCCGTGGCGGCAAAGGCCTTCTCGGTGTCGGTGATCACCAGCGGCTCGGACACCAGCATGTCGGGCGGATCCCCCGAGCGCGAGCTCAGCAGGGCGATCGAGGAACACACATCGAGAATACGCGCCATGCTCTCGGCACGCTCCAGATAGCGCGACATCCAGTAGAGTTCGGAAGCCACGCGCGCGAGCATCACACGGCCCCGGCCTCGAGCACCCAGGTGTCCTTGGTGCCGCCGCCCTGCGAGGAATTCACCACCAGTGACCCTTCGCGCAACGCCACCCGGGTGAGACCTCCGGGCACGATGCGGATGTCGCGCCCCACCAGCACGAAGGGGCGAAGGTCGATGTGGCGCGGCGCGGTGCCCTGGTCCACGAAGGTCGGGCACGCCGAAAGTGCCAGCGTGGGCTGCGCAATGTAGTTGGCGGGATTGGCCTTGAGGATCCGCGCGAAGGACCCGATCTCGGCAGCCGTAGCGGCAGGGCCCACCAGCATGCCGTAGCCACCCGCGCCGTGCACTTCCTTCACCACCAGATCCTTGAGGTTTGCGAGCACATACCCGAGGTCCTCGGACCTGCGGCATTGCCAGGTAGGAACATTCTCGAGGATTGGTGATTCGCCCAGATAGAAGCGAATCATGTCGGGTACATAGGGGTAGATCGACTTGTCGTCGGCCACGCCGGTGCCCAGGGCATTGGCGATCACGACCTCGCCACGGTGGTAGGCAGCGGCAAGGCCCGGCACACCGATCACCGAGTCGGCCCTGAAGGCAAGGGGGTCGAGGAAGACATCATCGAGCCGCCGATAGATCACATCCACCCGCTGCGGGCCACCGGTGGTGCGCATGTATACCCCGCCCTCGCGGACGAACAGATCCTGTCCCTCCACCAGCTCCACCCCCATCTGCTTGGCGAGAAAGGCGTGCTCGAAATAGGCCGCGTTGTAGCGCCCCGGCGTGAGCACCACCACACTGGGCTGATCGACCGGACTCGAGGACCTCAGCGTCTGCAGGAGCAAGGCCGGATAATGCTCCACCGGTCGCACTGCCACCCGCCGGAAGAGATCCGGGAACAGACGCATCATCATCTTGCGGTTACTGAGCATGTACGACACGCCCGACGGCACCCGCAGATTGTCCTCGAGCACGTAGAAGCGCCCATCGCTGTGGCGCACGATATCCACCCCAACCACATGCGCATAGGTCTGGTGCGGAAGGTCGAGCCCCTGCATCCCTTGCATGTATTGCGGATTGCCAAGCACCTGATCGGCGGGAATCACCCCGGCCCGGAGAATCTCGTGATCGTGATAAACATCGTGCAGAAAGCGGTTGAGCGCCCTCACCCTCTGGATCAGGCCGCGCTCCATCGCGTCCCACTCGGCAGCGTCGATGATGCGTGGAAGGAGGTCCGAGGGAATCAGCCGCTCGGTTCCACCCTCATCGCCAGCCACCGAAAAAGTGATGCCGATGCGGCGAAACAGCAGATCGGCTTCGGCGCGCTTGTGCGCCATCGATTCCGGCGACTGGGTTGCAAGCCAGTCGGCGTACGACGCATAGTGTGTCCGCACCCCGCCGTCGGGGAGGAACATCTCGTCAAAGAGGCTTGACGCTGCGACGGTGCTCACAGGGATTCCGGACACACCGGCCATGCAGCGAAAGGCTGTGCTGCTCGAGACGGAACCCGCGCTGCTGCGCGATCAGGCTCTGGAGCCTTTCGATCTCCGGATGGAAAAACTCCTCGACCCGCCCGCAGTCGAGGCAAAGGAGATGGTCGTGGTGCTCGCCCTCCTCGAGTTCGAAGACAGCACGCCCTGCGTCGATGTTGGCGCGCCGCAGCAACCCGGCCTGCTCGAACTGGAGCAGAACGCGATACACCGTGCCCAGTCCGAGCGCGATGTCTTCTGCGCGCAGCGCCTGCACAACATCCTCGGCGCTCATGTGCCGCATCCGCCCCGACTGGAAGGCCGCAAGGATCCGCTGGCGCGGCAGCGTGGCCTTCAGACCCATGCTTTTGAGTTCTTCGTGCGTTGGCATGTCCAGGCATCGGAAGTTCTCCGTATCATACTGGCTCCACACGGCGAGCCGGGTAAAGCACCATGCCCCTGAAGCAAGCACCTCCCATGCCAGCAGTTGCCTTCCATCCTGCAGATCCAGCCTGCGGCGGACCCATGCACCCAGGGGCGGCATCGGCACCACGATGGAACACCCTCCCACTCCTCGGGTGCGCCGCGGCTGTGGCAGTGCTCGGACTTGGTTCATGTGCAAGCGTGTCTTCGGTGGGAAGCGGGATCGGCGCACTCTGGGACCGCGCGGTCTCGGGCGAAGCCAGCCGCAGCACCGGCGGCTCCGCAGACCGGAGCGCCGGGCGCGAGCCCACCGCAGCGGCCACCCCGACCGAAGGCGATCGCAGTCGACTCGGGAGCATCTTCACGCCCTACCGGCCCACGGTGCAGCAGGGCAACTACCTCACCCGCGAGCAGCTCGACCAGCTCAAGGAGGGCATGACCCGTTCGCAGGTGCAGTTCCTGCTCGGTCAGCCGCTCCTCAACGCCGGATTTCGCGACGACCGCTGGGAGTATGTCTTCCGTATGCAGTGGGCCGATCTGCGCGCCGACACCCGCCGGGTCACGGTGTACTTCGATGCGCAACGACGTGTTGCGCGCGTGCAGGCCGATGACTTGCCTCTCCGTGACGACGGCAGGGATCCGGCAGTGCCCGGATACCGGCCGCCGCGCGGCAATGCGCGCTGAAGTGCGCGATGCTCAAGGCCAGGCGCGGATGAGGGTTGTTGTGGCAGGCGCCGCAGGGCGCATGGGTCGGATGCTGATTGCGGCCATCTGCGCTGCGCCGGATGCCGAGCTGACGGGCGCACTCGAGGTGATCGGGCATCCGCTCGTGGGACGGGACGCCGGCGAAAGCCTGGGCCTGGCCACCGCCGTAGCGATCAGCGACAACCTCGCGCTCAGCCTCGCGCACGCCGATGTGCTGATCGACTTCACAACACCGGCGGCGACCCTCGGCCACGCCCAGGCCTGCGCCGCTCGCGGTGTCGCACTCGTGGTCGGGACCACCGGACTCGATGCGCATCACAAGGAGCAGCTCGCCAGGGCCAGCGCCCTGATCGGCATCGTGCTTGCGCCCAACATGAGCGTGGGCGTCAGCGTGAATCTGCAATTGCTCGAGATCGCTGCCCGGCTTCTCGGCCAGTCCTACGATGTGGAGATCGTGGAGGCGCACCACCGACACAAGGTGGACGCGCCCTCGGGGACCGCGCTGGCGATGGGCGAGGCGGTTGCCCGGGGTCTTGGCTGCGACCTCCAGCCGCACGCAGTCTTTGCCCGCCATGGCCACACCGGACCACGACCGGAACGGGCGATCGGCTTTTCAACGATTCGCGGCGGCGACATCGTGGGCGACCACACGGTGATGTTCATCGGCAGCGGCGAGAGGATCGAGATCACGCACCGTTCGAGCAGCCGCGAAAACTATGCGCAGGGCAGCCTGCGGGCGTGCCGCTTCCTGCATCACCAAGGCCCCGGCCCCGGGCTCTACACCATGCGCGATGTGCTCGGGCTCGGAAATGCCCGCTGATCCTCACAGGGACCCCTCGATGAGCTTGAGTATCCGCAAGGCAGTCTTCCCGGTGGCCGGCATGGGCACGCGGTTCCTTCCGGCCACCAAGAGCATTCCGAAGGAAATGCTTCCCATTGTCGACCGGCCGATCATCCAGTATGCGGTCGACGAGGCGATCGAGGCGGGCTGCGACACCCTCATCTTCATTACCGGGCGTTCCAAGCGGGCGGTCGAGGACTACTTCGACCGCGCACCGGAACTCGAGGCCGAGCTCGAGGCGAAGGGTAAGCTGGAGGCGTTGTCCCTGGTGCGCAACATCATCCCGCCGCACGTGCGGGTGCTCTTTGTCCGTCAGGCGGCACCGCTCGGGCTCGGCCATGCAGTCGCCTGCGCTGCGCCGCTGATCAGCCCCGACGAGCACTTCGCAGTGCTGCTGCCCGACGACCTGATCGATGGTTCGCCCGGCGGGGTGCTGTCGCAGATGCTCAAGGCCACGCGCGATCAGCGCGGCAGCGTGATCGCGGTCGAGCAGGTTGCTGGGTCGGAGGTCAGCCGCTACGGCATCGTCAACCCCGAGGATGACCTCGGGCTCCTGATGCGACTGCGTGCCGTGGTGGAAAAGCCCGCGCCCGAGGAGGCGCCCTCAAACCTCGCCATTGTGGGCCGCTACATCCTGCGCGGAGCGATCCTGCAGACGCTCGCCGGACTCGCCCCCGGTAGCGGCGGAGAGATCCAGCTCACCGATGCGATCGCACAGGAGATCCATACCGCCGGCGTGTGGGCCTACCGCTTCGGTGGCAAGCGTTTTGACTGCGGAAACAAGCAGGGCTTTCTCACCGCAAACATCCACTTCGGCCTCAAGCATGGTCATTGACACGGTCATTGCCCTCACGAGTCTGGTCTTGCTGGTGATGTCGCTCGGTTCCTGGACGATCATCGTCCGTCAGGCGCTCGCCCAACGCGGGGTACGTCGCGGACTCGACGCACTGGGTCGGCAACTCCGCGCGGAGTTGCCGTCTCCTTTTCACTCCCCGGGTGCAGACGGCACCCGCGAAGCACCCCTCGCAACGCGTGGCAACCCCTGCGACAGCCTGCTGGAAGCGCTCGAGCCCGGGTCGTTTGCAAGCGGCACCTACGCCCAGCTGCCCTCCACCCAGCGTCGCGACCTCGCCCTGC
>VGHO01000103.1 GCA_016868175.1 Betaproteobacteria bacterium | reverse complement strand
CCACAAAACCACGCACTGCGGGTTCAAGGCGCTTCCGATCCTCTTGGCTCATCAACGGCAGCGCCTTCTTGAGCGAGTCGATGAAATACTGTTCACCGACCACAAAGCTCATCGAAAGTGCGTTGAAGAAGGCACTCCGAAAGGCGTCGCCCCCATTCCACCGCCGATCGAAGGGCCTTGACAGATCGACCAGCAATCGCCGGACGACGAGATCACTCATGACAACTCCCTCGAAAAACAACAAACTCTGATCTAGCAATCGACCGCTGACCAGGAAAACATGCACCTGATGCGCTGGCAGCGCTCAAACGAGGTTCAGGGATCTACACAAACGACGTTCAGGGATCTGCACTGCGCTCAAACCCCAAATGGATGGTAGCCCACATGAACGACGGACGGCAGCCAAAGCCCCGCAGACGGCGCAAGGATGAGCGGCGTGGAGCCAGGAGCGCACGGCTTCTACTTCACGCACAACCTTGCATTTCGCCTCGACGGCGGGCAGTGGGCGAGGAGTGCTGGCGCTGCGTTCGCGCGCAGCGGGAAAGCCTGAAGCCCCCAATCAAGGAGATGCACGTCAGGCGTGCACCCTCGTAAAAAAGGCGCACGCCAAGCGTGCGCCAGAATGGCAGCAAGCTGCCTCTCCTCCTCCTCGAAACCCTCGCAAAGCGCATCCGGTAGGGTTCAGACCCGCTACACCTGCCATCCTTTCCCATACGGAGTCTTTGCAAGACACCCCGGACTGTAGTGGTGGGACCGCGAGCGGGCAAGGCAGGACTTGTCCATGACAAAGTGAAGACACATGGAAACGAAGCTTCAAGCCTCTGAAATACCATTGAATTTCCCTCATCTCTCTGACCGTTTTCGGCCACCTCATCTGTGCCGACCCGGCATGCGGTCGTTTCGAGGGGGTTAACGGCGCCCCAGCAAGCCTGAATACGCAAACCGCTCAGGCCCTGCGGTTGACGATCGTGAGCACGGCGAGCGTCAGCGTGAGGAGCAGGGCAGACGGCAGCAGGGCGAGCACCGGCGCCGGCCAACCCTGGATCAGACCGAGGTTGCCCAGTAGTGCACTCATGAGGTGCGAGGCCACTCCGATCAGCACACCAGCGAGGATCCGTGCGCCCATGGCGCCGCTGCGCGCCTGCAGAAACGCAAAGGGCAACGCAAGCACCAGCATCACCAGCCCGCCGAGTGGTGTTGCAAGCCTACGCCAGAGGGTGAGTTCGTGCCTGTCGGCGGTCTGGTCATTGCTGCGCAGGTACCGCACAAAGCGCCACAGATCCAGCGCCGACATCCGCTCGGGCCGCCCGGCGGCCAGCCGGATGACGGTCTGGTCGATCCCGCCTTCCCAGAAAAGTTCGTTGTGCCGGTATTCAACCGGATAGGGATTCCACCGGAGTTCCTGCACCTCGCGCAGAAGCAGCCCCCTGCGCTCGCCGCTCAGTGCCGAGGCAGCGCGCAAGTGCCGCTGGATGCGCCGTTGCCCGTCGAACTCGATGATCTCCACCGGACCCAGCGAACCGTCGCTGTTGACGCGGGAAATGTTGACGAAACGCTGCACGACCTGCCCACCGTCGGGTTCGCGGCGAATGTCGCGCACCCAGATGCCGGATCCGAGGTTGCCGGTGCGCGCGGAACTTTCAATCAGGCTCTGGCCGCCGAGGGCCCGCAGGCTCTGCGACTGGATTGCAGCTGGGGGAGCGAGCCACTCGTTGACCACAAAGGCGCAGGCCACCCACGGCACCCCGAAGCCGAGAATCCAGCCTAGAACCTTCACCGGCCGGAGCCCGGCAGCGCGCATTGCGGTGAATTCGCTGCTTTGCGCAAACTGCGAGAGCGCCCAGATGCCACCGATCAACAACGCCACAGGCAGCAATTCGGTGAGCCGTGTGGGAAGCAGCAAGGCTGTGGCCGCGAAGGCATGTATCAGTCGGAACTGCCCGCGCCCGATCTGGTCGAATTCATCGAAGAGGTCGATGAAGGCGAAAAGTGTGAGGAATCCCGCGAGGACCAGCGCAATCGACCCGTGCATTCGACGCCCGAGATAGGCGCGCAGGATCATCGCGGCTGAAAACCCGAATTCGACCCGCGGACCCTGCCCGCGAGAAGGCCCGCGCCGAGCAGCAGGGCACCCCCGTGCACCGCGAGCAGACCCAGCGCGAAGGGCCACTCGCCACGGGCCACCAGGCTTTCAGCCACTGTCGTGAGACTGCTGTAGATCAGGTAGACCAGCAGTGCCTGGAGCAGGTGATACGCGCGCCCGCTCCGTGGAGCAACCGCGGCCAGGCCCATTGCCAGCACCGGCAGCACGACGAGGCCGACGCTCTGCCCGACGCGGCGCAGCAGTTCACCCCTTGAGCCGGCATCCCCAAGCGCCAGGAGTTCGCCGCCGGTGGCGGCCCGCAACGGTGTTGCCCGCGCACTTGAGGTGGCGGGACGAACCAGCAGTCCGTAGTGCTCGAAGCCGAGTTCGCGGGCCTGCTCGAAGCGGCCCCCGACTGGCGACCACTTCAGATCAAAACGCCGGCCTTGCTCGAGATCCAGGAAACGGTTCCCCTGCGCATCAGTCCGCAGCGTCCCGGAGCGTGCGAGCAACCACGTCGTCTTGTCGGCCTCGTGTTGCACCACGAACACTTCGTCGACCCGATCGCCATCGTCGCTCACCTCGCCCACGAAAAAGACCCGCTCGCCGCCCGTGCTCTCTCGAAACCGCCCGGAAACCGCCTGCAGCGACTCGTCGCGTCGCTGGCTGAGGTTCTGCAATCGGTCGCTCTCGCGTGCAGACCAGGGGGCACCCACCCAGGCAACCGCAAGCGACGCAAGGAGCAAAGGCCACAGGAAACGCGCCAGCGGCCGAAACCAGTCGAGCAGACTCAGGCCGGTGGAAAACCAGACGGTCATCTCGTGGTCACGGAAGGCGCGCGATACGCTCAGCAGCACTGCCAGAAAGGCAGTGAGCGCAAGCAACTGGTTGAGCGAGGTCGACGCGGAAAGGAGCATGAACACCACCACGTCTCCCGGGTCGATCGTGCCGCCTGCGGCGCGGTCGAGAACCCGCACAAGCGTTACCGCAAGAAGCACCGCCAGCAGCACCACAAAGATGTTGAGTGCGAGTTGCCTGAATTCGCGCGCAGTAGCCTGCTCAAAGATCATCGGTCTGGTCACACATGGTGGGCAGCGCGAGGCTCGATATAATCGGCGGCGGGCAGTTTGTCGGGATCGTTGATCATGTCGGAAGCGTTGTTCAGGCCGTTGGGATTGACGACCTGGTTTTCGGCACCGGCGGCTCGGTTCGCAGCAATGCTGACGGTATCAGCACAGGTGGTTCAACCAGTGGTGGTTCAGCAAAGGCCCGCCGAGCGTGCTTGCAGGCCTGCTCGGTTGGAGCGCCCCGCCAGCCTGCGTACTTTGCCACCAACCGTTTCAGCCGGTCGCAGGGGGTGCCCTGCGGGAGTGAGGCTGTAAGCTACCCGTCGGATTACGGAGCCAAGCCATGCACTGTAGTGTCTGCCCCAGCAACCGCGAGCCTGCCCAGGCTGAGGTCGTGGTGATCCCGATCGATCCTGAGGGTAAGGCCTGCACCCCGCAGATTCCACTGCGCGAAAGCGACGCCGCACTGGTGCTCGGCGTTGCAGCCCGCGGCGACCTCGGCAGGGCTAATGGTGCCCTGCTCTGGGTCCCCCTCGCAGTCCATCCCGCAGCCCCAACCGAGGCCCCGGCGGCGCCGCCAGCGCTGGCGGCAGTAACCATCTCCCCGAAGACTTCCGTCTCGGCAGAATCGGTGAAGTCCTCAACCCCCTCGAGCGATTCGGCCGGTGCCGCGACGCCCGAGTCCGGCCGCGGGCGCCGTGGCAAGCGCGAAACAATCAGCGCAGCGCAGGTGCGACGCGTATTGCTGGTGCGCATGACGTTCAAGGCCGGGACGCGCAAACCTTCCGAAAAACACTTCAACGACGCCCTGAGGGCCGCAGCCAGGGTGCTCACCGAGGCCTCGCCCGCGCAGGTCGTGTCGCTTCTGCACGAGGCGCTACCCGAGGGACGCGACACTGCCTGGGGCTGCCGGGCGCTGATCCTCGCCCTGCGCGAACAGCTCTACCGCTTCGACACCTACAAGAGCAAGAAGGCCGAGGGCAGGGGGACCGAGGGCAAGGGCGACGAGAGCGACACCACCGAGCCTCGCCGGTCGATCGGCGAATTGCGGCTGGCGGTTGATCCGCAGGCCAGAGTGGGTATCGAGGCCGCGATCACGCAGGCGATTGCCCTTGCCGACGGGCTGGATCTCACCCGCGATCTTGGCAACACGCCGCCCAACGTGTGTAACCCGGCTTTTCTGGCCGATCAAGCCATCGAACTCGGAAAGTTGCACCGCCTCAAGGTTGAAGTTCTTGAACGCAAGCAGATGCAAGCCCTCGGCATGGGCGCTTTGCTCGCGGTTGCCCAGGGCTCGGCACAAGCGCCCCGCCTGATCGCGATCACCTACCGGGGGGGGAAAGCGAGGCAGGCACCCATCGTGCTCGTTGGCAAGGGCATCACCTTCGACACTGGCGGGATCTCGATCAAGCCCTCCGCAAGCATGGACGAGATGAAGTTCGACATGTCCGGGGCGGGAGCAGTGTTTGGCACCCTCAAGGCAGTTGCCGCGATGCAGTTGCCGGTCAACCTGGTGGGGCTGGTCCCAGCGGCCGAAAACATGCCCGATGGCAATGCCACCCGCCCTGGCGACATCGTCACCACGATGTCCGGACAAACGGTGGAAATCCTCAACACCGATGCCGAAGGGCGACTCATTCTCTGCGACGCGCTCACCTTCGCAGAGCGCTACAAGCCCGACACCGTGATCGACATCGCCACGCTCACAGGTGCCTGCGTCGTGGCACTCGGCGCGGTCCATTCGGGCCTCTTCAGCCCCGACGACGATCTCGCCGCCGAACTCGAGAAGGCAGGCAAGGCGGCCTCCGACACCTGCTGGCGCATGCCGATGGACGACGCTTACCAGGAGTTGCTCAAATCGAACTTCGCCGACATGGCCAACATCGGCGGCAAGGGCGCGGGGGCGGTGAGCGCTGCGTGTTTTCTGGCCCGGTTCACCAAGTCGTTTCGCTGGGCGCACCTCGACATCGCCGGCACTGCCTGGCGCGAGGGCGCGGCCAAGGGCGCGTCGGCGCGGCCGGTACCGCTTCTTGTGGAGTTCATCCGCAGCCGGGTTGCGCCCAAAGCCACGGCCGCATGACGCGCATTGATTTTCACTTCAACACCTCCGACAAGCTTGGGTACGCCTGCCGCCTCTTGCGCAAGGCCTACCGGAACGAGGTGCGCGTCTGGGTGTGTTGCCTCGACGACCGTCAACGCGATCGGCTCGACCAACTGCTCTGGACCTTCGCTCCGCTTGAATTCATTCCGCACGTGGCAGCAGGGCACCCACTTGCCGGCAAGACTCCGATCGTGCTTTCCAACTCGCTCGAGGGTAGCGAGGACTGGCGGGTTGCGGTGCACCTCGGTCATCAACTGCCTCCGGGATTCAGCAGCTTCGAGCGCTGGATCGAGATCATCGGTCAGGACGAAGACGACCGGGTCCACGCCCGCGCCCGGTGGACGCATTTCAAGCACCACGGGTATCCGGTGGAGCGTTTCGACCAGCAGGGCGTTGCAAGCCCAACTGCCGATCCTGCACCGTTGCCCGGTTCCCAAGCCTGAACGCCGACCGCATTGCCCGCGCGCGCATCCGTGACCGCAACCACGAAGCCAGAGCCGCTGGCGAAATCCTTCGAGCCTGCGGCAATCGAGTCGGCATGGTATGCCCGCTGGGAGGCCTCGGGCGGTTTTTCCGCCACGGATGCGCCAGGACGCCCACCGTTCTGCATTCAGCTTCCCCCCCCGAACGTGACCGGCACGCTCCACATGGGGCATGCCTTCAACCAGACGCTGATGGATGCGCTCACCCGCTGGCAACGGATGAAGGGCGCCAATGCACTCTGGGTTCCGGGCACCGACCACGCCGGAATCGCCACACAGATCGTGGTCGAGCGTCAGCTTGCGGCAGCCGGCAGCTCGCGCGCGGAGCTCGGCCGCCCGGGCTTCGTCGAGCAGGTATGGAAGTGGAAAGAGCACTCCGGGTCCACGATCACCCGGCAGATGCGTCGGCTCGGGGCCTCGGCCGACTGGTCGCTCGAATACTTCACCATGGATGCCAGGCTGTCGACCGTCGTCCGCGAAGTCTTCATCACGCTCTACGAGCAGGGGCTGATCTACCGCGGCAAGCGCCTGATCAACTGGGACCCGGTACTGATGACGGCGGTGTCCGACCTCGAGGTGGTGAGCGAGGAGGAGGACGGATTCCTTTGGCACATCCGCTATCCGCTGAGCGACGGGTCGGGTGCGCTCACGGTTGCCACCACACGGCCGGAGACCATGCTCGGCGACAGCGCGGTGATGGTGCATCCGGAAGATGCGCGCTACCAGCACCTGATCGGACACACCGTGCGTTTGCCGCTTTGCGATCGCGATCTTCCGGTCATCGCCGACGCCTGCGTCGACCGCAGCTTCGGCACGGGTGTCGTGAAGGTCACTCCGGCGCACGATTTCAACGACCATGATGTAGGGCAACGCCACCGGCTCGCCATTCGCCCGGTCCTGAGCCCAGACGCGAAAATCGCTGGTGATGCGCCAGAGTGCTACCTCGGTCTCGACCGCTTCGAGGCCCGTGCGCGGATCGTGGCTGACCTCAAGTCACTCGGGCTCCTCGCTTCGGTGCAGCCGCACAGGCTCACGATCCCGCGCGGCGATCGCAGTGGCGCGATCATCGAGCCGATGCTGACCGATCAGTGGTTTGTGGCCACAACCAAGCCTGCGCCCGAGGGCAGCCTCTTTCCCGGGCGCAGCATTGCCGAGATGGCGCTTGAAGTCGTCGAGCAGGGCGCGATCCGTTTTGTTCCCTCGAACTGGACCTCCACCTACCGTCATTGGCTCGAAAACATCCAGGACTGGACGATTTCGCGGCAACTCTGGTGGGGCCATCAGATCCCCGCCTGGTACAAGGCCGACGCGAAGGGTGATGCGATCCACGACGGCGTGGTGTTTGTCGCGCGCGATGAGGCCGATGCACGCGCCCGAGCCAATGCAGGCGGCTACTACGGTCCGCTGGTGCGCGACCCCGATGTGCTCGATACCTGGTTTTCCTCGGCGCTCGTTCCCTTCTCAACACTTGCCCGCGAGGATCGGCCCTGGGATCCCGGTCGAGGCCCCGATTCGATCGGGCTCGGCGCGCGTCTCGAGCCTGCACTCGCGCAGTTTCTGCCTTCACAGGTACTCGTCACTGGCTTCGACATCATCTTCTTCTGGGTCGCGCGCATGGTGATGATGACGGTGCACTGCACCGGGAAGGCGCCTTTCGAGACGGTGTACGTGCATGCACTGGTGCGCGATGCCGAAGGGCAGAAGATGTCGAAATCCAAGGGCAACACGCTCGATCCGATCGATCTGATCGACGGGATCGCCCTCGAGGATCTCGTCGGGAAACGCACCGCAGGACTGATGCAACCGGCGCAGGCGAACCTCATCGAAGCCAGGACCCGCAAGGAGTACCCGCAAGGTATCGCGGCCTTCGGGAGCGACGCGCTTCGTTTCAGTTTTGCAAGCCTTGCCACCCCGGGCCGCAACATCAACTTTGATCTCAAGCGCTGCGAGGGTTACCGCAATTTCTGCAACAAGTTGTGGAACGCAGCCCGCTTCGTACTGATCCAGGTGGAGGCATGCAGCGCTCACGACTGCGGGTTCGCGCCCCACCAGGCTGAAGCGTGCGTACCCGGCGCCTACATGGCCTTCGGACGTGCTGAACGCTGGATTGCCTCGGTAACCGAGGAGGCGATTGCCGGAATCGATCGCGAATTGAGCGGGTTTCGTTTCGATCTGGCGGCAAAGGCCTACTACGAACTCGTCTGGAACAGCTTTTGCGACTGGTACCTCGAACTGGCCAAGGTGAATCTGCAGCACCCCGATGCAGCCTTTCAGCGTGGCACGCGGCGCACGCTGCTGAGGACCCTCGACACCATCCTCAAGCTCGGCCATCCATTCATGCCCTTCATCACTGAAGCGCTCTGGCACCACCTCGCACCGCACCTCCCTGGCAATGCACAGGCCCAGGCGCTGAACGAGACCGAGGCTTCCACGCCCCGGGCAGCGCACAGCGCGTGGCGCACCTTGATGCAGGAGGGGTTTCCCAAAGCCCGGCTCAGCCGCGTTGACGCGCAAGCTCTCGCCTGGATGACATCATTGCGCGAGATCGTGGAATCCTGCCGTCAACTCCGCGCGGACATGGCGCTTTCGCCGGGACAACGCGTTCCCCTGGTGCTTTGCGGACCGCGCGCCGAGGAAGCTCTTGCCGACCGCGAGGTGCTCTGTGCGCTTGCCCGGCTGAGTGGCGTCACTGCAGCGTCAACGCTCCCCGAGGACACTTTCGCGCCGGTCAGGGTGCTCGACGGTCTGCGCCTGATGCTCGAGATACCGGTAAACCATGAAGCCGAGCGCCAGCGCATCGCGCGCGCCATCGAGGATGTGGAGGCTGAGCTTGCCCGATGTGAGGCCAGGCTGCACAACCCCGCCTTCGTGGAACGCGCGCCTGCCACGGTGGTTGCGCAGGAGCGTGAGCGGCACAGTCGCTTCTCGGCGCGGCGTGACCAACTGCGGGAAGAGGCTCACAAGCGTGAAGTGCGGTTCATTCCCTTACGGTGATCGCTCATCGGGTGGGTGCTTGCTCCCGTGCGCAGGATGATTCATGCTTTAACCATTGCGCCGGAGCGAGGCGATGTGGAGGCTTCGATCCCCCACATGCACGGCAAGACGCCCCTCAGGCCGTAAACCCTCATCTGCCCTTGTATGCCTTCCCCAAGAGCCTATTCCAGCCCTTACCACCCTGAATCCACTGGAGAACATCTGATGGCCACCACCAAAAAATCCACGGCCGATACCGCGTCCACCAGCAAGCCAGCGGCCGAGTCCGCTGGACAGGCCAACGCCAAAGCCACCACCAAGGCTGCGGCCGCTGCCTCGAAAGCTGCTGCCAAGGCTCCCGTCGCTGCGGCGAAGCCTGCGGCAAAGGCTCCCGTCAAAGTCGCTGCCAAGCCCGCAGCCAGGGACGCTGCGAAGCCCGCAACCAAGGCCGCATCAAAGCCCGCAACCAAGGCCGCACCAAACCCTGCAGCCAAGGCTCCGGCCGGCGCTTCGAAAGCCCCGGCCGGGCCAGCCTTGGAGGCTGCATCGGTAAGCAGGG
>VGHO01000102.1 GCA_016868175.1 Betaproteobacteria bacterium | reverse complement strand
GCCGGCACAGGCGCGCGCCTGGGTGAGTGAAAAGACCAGCGTGAGGTTGCACTGCACTCCGCGCTGCTCGAGGCGCTGTGCAGCCTCGATACCCTCCCAGGTGGCGGCAATCTTGATGAGTACACGATGCGCCGCAACCCCCATGCGCGCATAGTGCTCGGCGAGTCCCATCGCACGTCCGAAAGTGGCGTTGGCATCGAAAGAGAGCCGAGCATCCACTTCGGTGGAAACCCTGCCCGGAATCAACCGCAGGATTTCCATCCCGAACCTCACGAGGAGCCTGTCGACACGGCCGGCCATCGCAACACCCGCGCCGGGCGGGGTTGTGGATACACCGGTTGGCGCCTCCGCCGCGGCACTCGCCTCCCGCAGGATCGCCCGGTACGCTTGCTGCTGTACCGCCCTGAGGATCAGCGAAGGATTGGTCGTGGCGTCATCGGGGCGGTAGGCCTCGATACCCAGGAAGTCGCCGGTGTCGGCAACCACCCGGGTGTGCTGGCGGAGGCTCTCGAGCGCGTTGATGCAAAGGCCTCCGGGCCGTTCAGGCAAGCCTCGCGAACATGTCAGCCCAGATGTTTTCGGCCCAGGACTGCGCATAGGCCCCCTCGGTCGGATTGGCCGCCGACGACAATCCGCCGGAACCCTTTACCGCTACCATCGTCTTCTGGCCGGCGTCGTACTGATGCACCGAAGCGACATGCACAACATCCCGATCGTTTATAAAACTATAACAGGTATTGGCCATCGTGCTCGGCCGTACTTCGCGGCCTGCGAGCAGATCGAGCACTGCGGCGGCAGCAGCCTTGCCGTGCTGGTTGGCCATGTGGCCGGACTTTGGCATCGCAGGCGCGGAAAACGTGGCGTCGCCGAGTACATGGATACCTTTGGCTGCGGTGGACTCCATCGTGATCCAGTCCACCTGCGCCCAGCGGTTGTTGGCGTTAGCCAGACCCGCTTTCACGATCAGGTCGCCGGCCCGTTGCGGCGGAATCAGGTTGAGCACGTCGCCACGGACCCGGTCGCCGAGCTCGGTAATGAAGGTATTGCCCGCCACATCGAGTTCGGTCACGCGGCTGTTGGGCCGGTAGTCGACAAATCCCTTGAATTCCTCGTCGTAGGCCTTGGTGAAAAGCCCCTTCTTGGAAATGATCTCGGGATTCGCATCGAGCACGATGATTTTCGAGCGTGCCTTGGCGGTCTTGAAGTAGTGTGCCACCTGACAGATCCGCTCGTAGGGACCTGGTGGGCAGCGGTAGGGTGCCAGCGGAATCGCGATCACGAAAACGCCGCCGTTGGGCATCGCCTCGAGCTGTTGCCTGAGCGTAACGGTTTGAGGACCTGCCCGCCAGGCATGCGTTACCGTCTTCTGCGCCTCGCCGTTGTAGCCCTGCACCTGATCAAAGAGGAAATCGATGCCCGGCGCAACGATGATCCGGTCGAAGGTCTGGTCGGCGAACTTGTTGAACGACAATCGGCGCTTGGCCGGGTCGAGCGCGGTGACCTCGTCCTGCAGCACCACGATGCCGCTGTCGCGCAGGCCCTGGTACGACACTGCGAGGTTCTCGATCTTTCTCGACCCTCCCACCACCAGATTGGAGAGCGGGCAGGAAACGAACTGCGCTGAGCGGTCGTAAAGCCACACATCCACCGAGTCGCCAGCCCACATCTTGAGGTAGCGCGCCGCAGTGGCACCCCCGAAGCCAGCCCCAACCACGGCGACGCGACCGAGTTTCCTGGTGGGCGCAGGCTCGCTGAAGCCTGCACAACCCGCAAGTCCGGCGAGCCCGCCGAGGGCGACTGAAGCTCCAAGCGATTGCACCACCCGACGCCTAGAAAGCGTGGTTCCAATTGCATCCTGACTCATGACTCTCCCCTTCTCGGATGTTGTCGTTCAGCACGCCCGCGATGCGGAGCGTGAAGTACCCGCGTACCCCGCTACAACCCCCCAAGGGGAGCGGGCGGGATCGATCTCAGCGTTTCTGTTGGGACAGGAAAGTGGCCACTGCCTCGATCTGCTCTTCGGTGTAGCCCTTGGCAAGCTGGTGCATGATCGTGCCCGTGCGGCGTCCTTCCTTGTAGGCGCGCATCTGCTCCACGAGGTAGGCCTTCGGCTGGCCTGCGAGCGCAGGCATCGCTCCGATGGCGCGACCGTTCGTGCCGTGGCAATTGGCGCAATTGGCCGCAAGGACGGCACCACTGCCGGAAATCGAACTCGCCTGAACCTGCCAGGCGCAAACCAGGAGCAATTGCGCAAGCAGAAGTTGCACAACCCGATGGATTCTCTTTGCTGGCATGACGTTTCCCTCCGTTTCAGATGTTGGTTCTGTGGCCAATTCGGCCGCAAATAATTATTGTTTTTGTATCGCTAATCACGTTAAGTGTTCAACCGGTTCTTTTAGTGTTTTATTATGATTTGCAACTATTCCTGCTTGTATCGTTTTCGTCGATAATCTTATTTTATTTTATCATTCGTTTTATCTTTGCTTTTAGCATCGCTTCCATGATTACTCCTCTCGTTACTTCTATCGCTACTTCCATGGTTACTTCTATCTCTACTTCCATCGTTTCTTCTATCGCTGCTCCAGATTCCGGTTCACCTGGTCGCTCCATTCCAGCTTCAAATGCCGACTTGTCCGCTGCTCTCCCAACAGTAAGCGATGCAGGCGCTCAGGCCGAAACCGCCTCGGCGGTTTCCTCGCCCGCGTCCGAACTCGGCTTCGGCGCGTTGTTCTGTCCGGCGATTTCAAGCCGAACCTCCGACTTCTCGTCAAGGTCCACGCTCACCTTGCCACCGTGCACAAGCTTGCCAAAGAGCAATTCGTCGGCAAGTGCTCGCCGGATCGTATCCTGGATGAGCCGTTGCATCGGGCGTGCGCCCATGAGCGGATCAAAACCCTTCCTGGCAAGGAAAGCGCGCAGCGCATCGGTGAACACCGCCTCGACCTTCTTTTCATGAAGCTGCTCTTCAAGCTGCATCAGGAACTTGTCGACAACCCGCAGGATGATCTGCTCGTCGAGCGGCTTGAAGGAAATCGTGGCATCGAGCCTGTTGCGGAATTCGGGGGTGAAAAGCCGCTTGATCTCGGCCATTTCGTCGCCCGGCGCGCTGAGGTTCGAGAATCCGATCGAGCGTTTCTGAAGGTCGGCGGCGCCCGCGTTGGTGGTCATCACGATGATCACATTGCGAAAGTCGGCCTTGCGCCCATTGTTGTCGGTGAGCGTGCCGTGATCCATCACCTGGAGCAGGATGTTGAACACATCCGGATGCGCCTTCTCGATCTCGTCGAGCAGGAGCACCGCGTGCGGCTTCTTGGTGATCGCCTCGGTGAGTAACCCGCCCTGGTCGAAGCCTACATAGCCCGGAGGCGCACCGATCAGCCGCGACACCGCGTGCCGCTCCATGTATTCCGACATGTCGAAGCGGATCAGCTCGATCCCCATGATGAAGGCGAGTTGCCGAGCCACCTCGGTCTTGCCCACCCCGGTGGGCCCCGAGAAGAGAAAGGAACCGATCGGCTTTTCGGGCTTGCCGAGGCCCGAGCGCGCCATCTTGATCGCTGCGGCCAGCGCCTCGATTGCCGCCTCTTGCCCGAAGACCGTGTTGGTGAGGTCGCGCTGCAAGTGCTGGAGTTTGCTTCGATCATCGCTCGACACCGAAGCCGGGGGAATACGCGCGATCTTCGCCACGATATCCTCGATCTCAAACTTGCCGATGGTGCGTTTTTGCTTGCTCTTGGGGAGTATCCGCTGCGCTGCGCCCGCCTCGTCGATCACGTCAATCGCCTTGTCGGGCAGATGCCGATCGTTGATGTATTTGGCCGACAACTCCGCTGCCGCCGACAGCGCTGCCGACGAATACTTCACACTGTGGTGCTCCTCGAATCGCGACTTGAGCCCGCGCAGGATCTGGATCGTTTGCTCCACTGAGGGTTCCACCACGTCGATCTTCTGGAATCGCCTCGAAAGTGCATGGTCCTTCTCGAAGATGCCACGGTACTCGGTGAAGGTGGTTGCACCGATGCACTTGAGTTGCCCCGAGGAGAGCGCAGGCTTGAGCAGGTTGGACGCATCGAGCGTGCCGCCCGATGCCGATCCCGCGCCGATCAGCGTGTGGATTTCGTCGATGAAGAGCACGCTGTGCCGCACCGCCTTGAGTTGCTTGAGCACCAGCTTGAGCCGCTGTTCGAAGTCGCCACGGTACTTGGTGCCAGCGAGCAAGGCACCCATGTCGAGTGCATACACCGTGGCATCCGAAAGGATCTCGGGTACCTCGCCCTGGGTGATGCGAAAGGCGAGCCCCTCGGCGATCGCGGTCTTGCCAACGCCCGCCTCGCCCACGAGCAGGGGGTTGTTCTTGCGCCGCCTGCACAACACCTGGATCACCCGCTCCACCTCGTGCTCACGGCCGATCAGGGGATCAATCCGACCCTCCTTGGCTGCGGCGTTGAGGTTGTTGGTGAACTGCTCGAGGGCACTCGGCTGGCCGGCGTTTTGCGCCGAAGCGGTCTGCTCCTCGGCTTCGCCCGACTTGGCTTCCTCACCGGCAGCCTCCTTCGGCGGCGGCGCCTTGGTGATCCCGTGCGAGATGAAGTTCACAACATCGAGCCGCGTGATGCCCTGCTGGTGCAGGTAGTACACCGCATGCGAATCCTTCTCGCCGAAGATAGCCACCAGCACGTTGGCGCCTGTCACCTCCTTCTTGCCGTTGGAAGTGGACTGCACATGCATGATTGCGCGCTGGATCACGCGCTGGAATCCGAGTGTCGGCTGGGTGTCGATGTCGTCGTTGCCCGGAACGACGGGGGTGTTCTCCTTGATGAACCCTCCGAGGTTGCGCCGCAGGTCGTCGATGTTGGCTGCGCAAGCCCTCAACACCTCGGCCGCCGAAGGGTTGTCGAGCAGCGCCAGAAGCAGATGCTCCACGGTGATGAATTCATGCCGCTGCTGACGCGCCTCCACAAAGGCCATGTGCAGACTGACTTCAAGCTCCTGAGCGATCATGCTTCCTCCATCACGCACTGTAGCGGGTGCTGGTATTGACGGGCAAACCCGCAGACCTGTTCGACTTTCGTCGCTGCGATATCCCTGGGAAAGAGCCCGCAAACCCCACGACCCTCCCTGTGTACCTTGAGCATGACCTGCATGGCCTTCTCACGACCCATATTAAAGAACTTCTGCAGTACGACGATCACGAATTCCATGGGTGTGTAGTCGTCATTGAGCAGCACCACGAGATAGAGCGGCGGAGGCTTGATCTGCACCTCCTGCTTCTCGAGCACTGTACCTGGAGCGTTCGGAATCGACATAACCGGATTCTATGCGCTCGCGCCAAGCTGCGAGGGCACAAGGGCACCTGGCCTGACGCGAAGGAAAACCAGGCGGCTTGGGGGATCGTGGCGTCTTTGTTGTATCCACACCATAGCCGCAGCCGTCAACGCTGCTCTCAGGGCCGACCGGCAGGGTCCGCACGGGTCGTCGCAGGCAATTCGCTTGACGCTTTGATGACAAGCGCTGAGAATCCCGGGGTCGACGGGGGTTTTCGTGATCTTCGGTGGGCGCTGGTTTTCGATCGGAAGATCGGGATGTCTTCGTTTTTATTTCTGATGGATGGATTTACAATGGCGACCGGTACGGTAAAGTGGTTCAATGACGCCAAAGGTTTTGGCTTTATCACGCCTGATGAGGGCGGAGAGGATCTGTTTGCACACTTCTCGGCAATCCAGATGAACGGGTTCCGCAGCCTCAAGGAGGGCCAACGTGTGCAGTTCGACGTGGTCCAGGGTCCCAAGGGCAAGCAGGCTTCAAACATCCAGGCTTCTGCCTGACTGCCTGCCCTGCGGAGGGTCTCCACCGCAGGGCCCGTCACTGGGCCCAGCGCGGCGACCACCGCGAGGCCCAACGCTGGGGCTTTCCCGGCTTTTATCTGCGACCGGCACCTGCCGGTCGTTTTGTTTCCAGGCCAGGCGCCGCGCCGGCATGTTGCGCGAATGCTGCACCGCGAAAGCTCACCCGATGTTTTACTTGGGACTCGCGTGGTCTCGTCACTAAACTTCGGTCCTGCTGTCAACCGATGCGTATGCTCCGCGTTGAAGCTAGTGACCGATTGGTCAATCTCAACTCTCAAACCAGAGGAAATCATGAAAAAACTGATCGCAATCCTGATGGCCAGCCTGTTCGCCGTGGGCGCCGCCTACGCCGCCGATGCCAAGAAGGACGACAAGAAGGCCGACGCCAAGAAAGAGCAAAAGAAGTAATCACGAACGCTCAGGCCTCACGGCCCTTCAGTCCTTCGGGCGTGGTCGAGCCATCGGGGCTGAGCGGCTCAAGAGGCTTTCGGCATCGTGCCTGAGGCAGGGCTCTCGCCCTGCCTTTTTCTTTGGTGCCATCGGGCGAGCCATCGCCCGCCGGGTATTCTGAAAGCCTTGCAATGGCCGCGCAGCAGTCCCGCATGAAAACAGCCCTTCCAGGCAAGCCTGCCCCACAGCGCCGATGTTCCGGCCGAGTGCTCCGCCAAGGGATCACGCATCTTGCATGCCTGATCCTCATCCTGCACCCAGCGCAGGCGCCCCTGCACGCCGACACGTCGCTGCGGCTCGAGGTCGCGCAATCCGTGCCGCCGCACAATCCCGCTGGGGCGCTGCCCCGCGTGGAGTTGCGAGCGGGCATGCACCGGATCATTGCCGAGGTCGCGTCAACCGACGAATCGCGCAGCCGCGGACTGATGCTCCGCGACAAGCTGGGGACCAACGAGGGCATGCTCTTTGTGTTCCGCGACAAGGCTCCGTATTGCTTCTGGATGCGCAACACCCTCATTCCGCTGAGCATCGCCTTCCTTCGCGACGACGGAAGCGTTGTCAACATGGCCGACATGAAGCCAAGGACCGACGACAGTCACTGCGCGGTCGAGCCAGTGCGCTACGCCCTCGAAATGGAAAAGGGGTGGTTTGCGAGCAAGGGAATCAAGGTTGGCGGCCGTATCGGCAACGCCCAGTACTTCGGCGGGCCCTGACCGTCCCTCAGAGTTCCTGGGCGCTGGCAAGCCTGATCCGCGCCTCGCCCTGCGCAAGCGAGACTTCCAGTTCCTGGCCTTCGTGCAGTTGCTCCGGGGCACGCATCAGCACCCCGGAGCCGTCGCGCAGGATCGCGTAGCCACGACGGATCACCTGCTGCGGATCCACCAGTTCGAGTTGCGCCGTCCGAGCATCGAGGCTGCGCGCTTCGGTGGCCAGACGGACCCGCATGGATCGAAGCAATGCGTCGCCACTGCGCACCAGGCTGTGCTGCAATCGATCGAGCCGAGGAGGCGAAAGGCGCGCTGCGAGGGCTTCAAGCCTCAGTTGACGTTCGCGGGCGAGCGCCGAAGGCGGTCTGAGCAGGCGGGCCGACAGATCGATGCGCTGCTCATGCCGCGTGAAAGCTGCTGCCCAGGCGCGGCGCAGTCGATCTGCGCTAGCGTGCAGCCCGCGCAGAACCTGCGCCCGATCAGGCGCAACCTCGGCCGCTGCGGCTGTGGGGGTGGCTGCGCGCCGGTCGGCGGCGAAGTCGGCGATCGTGACGTCACTCTCATGACCCACGCCGCTCACGATCGGAATCCGGCTTCCAACGATGCTCCTCGCAAGCGCCTCATCGTTGAAGGCCCAGAGATCCTCGAGGGAACCTCCGCCACGCACCAGAAGCAGGACCTCGCATTCGGCGCGCCGGTTTGCAGTTTCGATCGCTGCAACCAGACTCGCCGGAGCCGATGTGCCTTGCACCAGACAAGGGTAGACGATCACCGGAATCGAAGGCATGCGCCGGCCAAGCGTGACCACCACATCCTGCAGCGCCGCCGCCTGAGGCGAGGTAATGAGCCCGATACGCTGCGGGTGCGTGGGCAAGGGGCGTTTGCGCGCTGCGTCGAAAAGCCCCTCCTGCTGCAGCCGGTCGCGAAGCTCGAGGAACTGCTGCTGAAGATCCCCCTTGCCAGCGGCGCGCATCTGTTCAACCTGCAGTTGCACCTCGCCCCTCGGGGTATACATCGAGACCTGCGCGAGCACCTCCACCTGGTCGCCGTCGCGCGGACGAAACTCGAGCGAGAGTGCCCGGCCCCTGAACATCACGCAGCGAATCTGCGCAGCGCGATCCTTGAGGCTGAAGTACACGTGCCCGCTACCGGCGAGGCTCAGGTTGGAGATCTCCCCGCCCACCCGGAGCGTGGAGAAGCTGCGCTCGAGCAGGCGGCTTAGCGCAAGTACGAGTTCCGACACGGCGAGAACCTCGCCCGGGTACACCCCGGCATCGCCGGTTTCGGCAACCCGGAAAGGTCGCGGGCTTTGCGCCGGAGTCCTTGATCGGAATGAACTTTCCACAAGCGGGGTCCTACAGGGGAGAAGGGTGAAGCCCAATCAAGGCCAAGAGGAGGATACTCGTAAAGCATTGAATTTGAATCATTTTTTTCTGACTATTTTTTTGGCAATGCGGATCTGTGCTGGAAATTCAAGGCCTTGGCATGCGAGGGTACAGGCTTTGCACAGACTTATCCACAGAAACTGTGAATGACTTTCGGGTAGCTGCCCCCGTGCTCGAGGACGCCATCCGATGTGGAAACGTCGGCTGCCCGATCGACACAAAACGCTCGCGCCTGTCGGGCAGCGTATTCTCCAGAGTGTGATGCACCTGCCGGTTCAGACTTTGGGGGGGCCGCTCCCGCTGAGGGTGCGCCTGCCCCGCCCGCCTTCAGGACCTCGCGTCCACAGAGCAGTGCACGCCTCTTCTGCAGCAACCATTCGTCCGGGACCTGACAACCACCCATGAGTTTGCGGGCTGCGCTCGAGCGCGAACTGCTGCGTCACTGGTACCCTGGCGAAGACCCCAACGGCAGCCGGCTCCACGAAGCTGAACCCACTTTGCCTCCTGCGGAGTCGCTGGCCGCCAGGGGTCTTGCCTGGATGCTTGCCCGATCGCCGCTGGCCCACGGACTCGCCGCCGCAACACGGCTCTACGCTCAGCAACGCCAACGGGCGATCGTGAGGCCGCGCACACAGCGCCCGCCAGTGGTGGTGATCGGCAACTGGGTTGTGGGGGGCAGCGGAAAGACACCGGTCGTGATCGCCCTCGCGCGCGCACTTCGGCGGCAGGGAGTTCGGGTTGCCCTCCTGAGCAATGGCTACGGCGGGAGCCGCGAAGGTGTGCTCGAGCCCCACCGCGCCCGCGCAGCGGGCGGTTATGCAGCCTGGGAGGCGGGGTGGTCGGACGAGGCTGTGCTCCTGGGTCTGATGACCGGTGCTGCGGTCGGCGTTGGCCGAAATCGCAGACA
>VGHO01000101.1 GCA_016868175.1 Betaproteobacteria bacterium | reverse complement strand
CTGTGGATGAGTGAAGAGCGAGTCGTAAAGGTGCACTGTGGCACCGATCGCCTCGTCCTGTGACACCCAGTGGATATTGCCCTTCACCTTGTAGACGTCTGCCCCCGGCGTGCCCGAGCGCGAGTCGTGAAAGTAGCGCGCACGGACGCGCACCACGGCGCCTGCTTCATCCAGATCGACACCGGTGCATTCGATCACGAAGGCGTAGCGCAAACGCACACGATTGCCCGGGAAGACCCTGAAAAAACCCTTGCTCGCCGCGCTGCGCACGTCGTCGCGCTCGATCCAGAGCTTTTGGGAGCAATGCATGCGCCTCCTGCCCCATTCGGGATGCTGCGGGTGCCAGGGCGCTTCGCAGGCTTCGCGTGCGCCTTCGGGCCAGTTCTCGATCAGGAGGTCCACCGGGTCGATCACTGCGCAGGCGCGGGGTGCCCTGGACTCGAGATCGTCGCGCAGCGCGCCGTCGAGCACCGAAGGGTCGACCCACTGCGCGGCCTTCGACACGCCGATCCGCTCGCAGAAACGCTGGATCGATTCCGGGGTGTAGCCGCGGCGGCGCAGCCCTACCAGGGTGGGCATGCGCGGGTCGTCCCAGCCCCTCACCCTGGCGCTGCTCACGAGTTCCTGCAACTTCCGCTTGCTGGTGACGGTGTAGTAGAGGTTGAGGCGCGCGAACTCGGTTTGCTGCGGCAGCGGTCGGCGCAGGAACCCGCCTTCGGCGAGCCGCTCGAGCAGCCAGTCGTAGAAGGGCCGATGATCCTCGAACTCGAGGGTGCAAAGCGAGTGCGTGATGTTTTCGAGGGCATCGGAGATCGGATGCGCGTAGTCGTACATCGGGTAAATGCACCATCTGTTTGCAGTGCGGTGGTGTTCGGCAAAGCGAATGCGGTAGAGCGTTGGGTCGCGAAGGTTGAGATTGGGTGAGGCCATGTCGATCCGGGCACGCAGCACCATGCTGCCCTCGGGGTGTGCCCCGGCTCGCATCGCGCGAAAGCGCGCAAGGCTCTCGCCGGCGGGGCGGGCGCGGTAGGGCGAGTCTTCCCCCGGCTGGGTGAGCGTGCCTCTGCGCCTGCGCAACTCCTGCGGCGGGAGTTCATCCACATAGGCGTGACCGGCCTCGATCAGGTACTCGGCGCAGGCATAGAAGGCCTCGAAGTAGTCGCTCGCGTGGTAGAGGTTGTCTTCCTGCGTGTCTTTCCAGTCGTAGCCGAGCCAGCGCACCGTGTCGAGGATCGCATCCACATACTCCTGGTCTTCCTTCACCGGGTTGGTGTCGTCAAAGCGCATGTGGCAGCGGCCCCCGTAGTCGCGCGCCAGTCCGAAGTTGAGGCAGATCGATTTCGCGTGCCCGATATGCAGATAACCGTTGGGTTCGGGCGGGAAGCGGGTGCGCAGTGCGGCGGGATCGTCGCGCGGGCAACTCGCGCTTTGCCGTGCATCCGAGGGAAAACCTGCCCATTGCCGTCCCGCGAGGCGGCCCGCGGCAAGGTCTTGCTCCACGAGCGCGCGGATGAAGTGCGGCGCGTTTTGCGCAGTCATTTTCAGGGCGTCTCGCGCAAGCGGCGGATCAGGCTCGAGGTGTCGTGGCGGCGACTACCCATGCGTTGCAGATCGCTGTAGAACTGATCGACCAGAGCCACTACCGGCAGCGCTGCGCCATTTCGACGCGCCTCATCCAGGCAGAGCCCGAGATCCTTGCGCATCCAGTCGACCGCAAAACCGAAGTCGAAGCGGTTTTCCAGCATCGTGGCCCCGCGGTGGTCCATTTGCCAGGACTGCGCTGCCCCCTTGCCGATCACCTCGAGCACCAACTGCATGTCGATTCCGGAACGGATCCCGAAGTTGATTCCTTCGGCAAGTCCCTGGAGCAGACCGGCGATACAGATCTGGTTGACCATCTTGGCGAGTTGACCGCTTCCGCTCGGGCCGATCCGGGTGAAGGCGCGGGCAAATGCAAGAGCCACGGGACGCGCAAGGTTGGCGTGGATCTCGTCTCCGCCCACCATCACGGTGAGCGTTCCGTTGCGGGCACCAGCCTCGCCGCCAGAGACCGGGGCGTCGAGAAATCCCACCCCCGCTTCGGCGGCACGCTGGTGGAGTGCCCTTGCAATCTCGGCCGATGCGGTGGTGTGGTCGACCAGCACGCTGCCTTCCTGCATGCCGGCAAGCGCTCCCTGGTCGCCGAGCGTGACGGCGCGGAGATCGTCGTCGTTGCCGACGCAGGTGAAGACGATCTGCGCGTTGCGCGCCGCTTCGCAGGGTGTTGGCGCAGATCGTCCACCGTGGGTGCTCACCCAGGCCTGAGCCCTCGAAGCGGTGCGGTTGTAGACCGTGACCCGGTGACCGGCCCTCTGAAGGTGAGCGGCCATGTGAAATCCCATCACGCCCAATCCAAGGAAGGCGACCCCTTGCGTTGTGCTTGAAGGCGAGGCTGCGTCGGTCATGGTGCACATTGCTCCGGATTGTCGGCTCCAGGCGCGGGAAACAGGCGCAACGCCTCTCCCGGCGGATAAGGAACACGCTGCGTGGTTATCGCGCCGGGGCGGGCCCATGCAAAAGGACACGCCGGCAGTTCAGAACCACGCCGTTGGGCCACCGCGCCGACTTTTGCCCGCTGCCACATGAGCCGGGCCTGGTTCGTGGCTGAGCGGCCAGATGAACAGCCCGGCGCCGAAGTCCATGTGGAAGTCGGCTCACTTTCCGGCGCGCAGCACCACAGGCCGCCCGTAGATTTTGCCCGAAGTGAACCACCCGGAGCCAAAACCCGTGTGGTTCGACCCGATGAAGGAGACCATGCGGCCCTGCGGATCTGCGGTGCTCGAATACACGGTGCCACCGGCGGGCGGCAAGCGGTGGGTGAAGGCGGTTGCGTGGTTGCAGGCTGCCGGGGCTCAGAGCTTGAGTTGATGGGCAAGGTCGTGGAAATCGCTTGCGTGGTAGGTGAAGCGCGACTCGCGCTGAAGGTCGCTGCGGCCCCGGGGGCCGAACTCCTGAGGACGGCACACGAAAGCGGTCCTGCAGCCGGTGGCCGCGTGGGCGGCATCCAGATCGTCCTTGTGCGCGGCCACGAAAAGCAATTCTTCGCCGGAAAGCTCCCAGAGCGCGCACAGTCCCTGGTAGCTTGCCGGGTCGGGCTTGTAGCGGCGAAAGTTCTCGGCCGAGACGATGAGGTCCCACGGCAGGCCCGATGCCTTCGCCATGTTGGCAAGCAGCGCCAGATTGCCATTGGAAAGGGTGCAGATCATCATGCCGCGGCGCAGCCGCCCCAGCCCCGCAACCGCGTCAGGCCAGGGCTCCAGGCGGTGCCAGACACGGTTGAGCGATCGTTTTTCAGCTTCGCTCAGGTGGCGAATCCCGAAGCGGCGCAGGATCTCCTCGAGGTTTTGACGGTGCAGCACATCGATCGAGGTCCAGCCGATGCGGCCCTCGCGGACCTCGGCCATGGCAGGGCGGTACAGATCCCGCCAGGCGAGCGCAAAGTCGCTGCCGTTCACCCCCAGGCCAAGTGACTCCACCTCGCGCGTGATCGTGCCGTGCCAGTCGACCACCGTGCCAAACACATCGAAGGCAGCCACCTTCGGCAGGGTGCAGTCCGGGGGCGCGTGGGACTCGAGCGCAGCGCTGCGGCCCCGGTCTGCGCCAGCGCGCTCGACAGCCTGGTTCACTGGTGGGTTTGGAGGGGAAACGTTTCGTCCTCAGTCGCCCTGGAAGGCCTGTTCGCGGGTTCGCGAGAAGGAGGGCAGCAACACGAGGAGAAGGAGCGCTGCAGCGAGGGCGAGGAGCGTTGCCGAAAGCGGTCGGGTGAAGAAGACCGTGGGGTCGCCGCGCGAGATGGTGAGTGCGCGGCGCAGGTACTCCTCCATAAGTTTTCCGAGCACAAAACCAAGGAGAAGCGGTGCCGCCTCGCAATCGAGTTTCTTGAATACGTAGCCGAGGATCGCAAAAGGTATCGTCATGAAGACGTCGAAGACGTTGTTGTTGATCGAATAGGCGCCGATGCAGCAAAAGAGCAGGATCGCGGGAAAGAGCACCCGGTAGGGCACGGTGAGCAACTTGATCCAGATGCCGATGAGCGGCAGATTGAGGATCACCAGCAACAGATTGCCAACCCACATCGACGCGATGAGTCCCCAGAAGAGCGTGGGGTTGCTCGTCATCACTTGCGGCCCCGGCTGGATGTTGTGGATCATCATGGCTGCCACCATCAGCGCCATCACCGGGGTGGTGGGAATGCCGAGCGTGAGCATCGGGATGAACGAGGTCTGCGCACCGGCGTTGTTGGCGGCTTCAGGGCCCGCAACGCCTTCGATCGCACCCTTGCCGAAGCGCTCGGGCGTCCTGCTGATCTTCTTTTCCAGCGCGTAGGCCGAAAAGGAGGCGAGGACCGCACCGCCCCCGGGCAGGATACCGAGGAAGGATCCGAGCGTTGTGCCGCGCAACACCGGCCACACGCTGCTGCGCAGCTCGCTTGCGCTCGGCAAGAGGCCGCTCACCTTGCTGGTGAAGACTTCGCGCTTGTCGCGCTGCTCCAGGTTGAGAATGATTTCGGCGAATCCGAACATGCCCATCGCCACCGCCACAAACTCGATACCGTCGGAGAGTTCGGGAATGTCGAAGGAAAAGCGTGCCACCCCGGAGTTGACGTCGGTTCCGATCATTCCGAGCAGCAGACCGAGCACCACCACCGCAAGAGCCTTGATCACCGAACCGTGTGCCAGCACCACCGCCGCGATCAGGCCGAGCACCATCAGCGAGAAGTATTCGGCCGGCCCGAACTTGAAGGCGAGTTCGGCAAGCGGCGGCGCGAAGGCGGCGATGAGGAAGGTGGCCACCGTACCTGCAAAAAAGGATCCGAGCGCAGCCACCGCGAGCGCAGGCCCCGCCCGGCCGCGACGCGCCATCTGGTAGCCGTCGAGGGTGGTGACGACAGAGGAGGATTCGCCCGGGAGGTTCACCAGGATTGCGGTGGTGGATCCCCCGTACTGCGCCCCGTAGTAGATCCCCGCCAGCATGATCAGCGCCGAGGTTGGGTCGGTCATGCGGTAGGTTGCGGGCAACAGCATCGCGATCGTGGCAAGCGGGCCGATGCCCGGCAGCACGCCGATGAGGGTGCCCAGGGTCACGCCGATGAAGCAGTACATCAGGTTTTGGGCGGTGGCCGCCGCCGAAAACCCGGTGGCCAGATTGCTCAAAAGCAGTTCCATGACGCTTCTCTCCTCGCTGATCGCTCGTTGTGCTTGCGCTTCGGGTGTGGCGTTGCGGCCGTCTCAGGAACTGATGAACCTGGGCAGGAAAGGGAACTGCAATTCAAGCCCCCTCACGAAGACCAGGTAGGAGAGCACAAGGAGTACCACCGTGGCAATCAGCGTGTCCTTCACCTTGAACTCATGGCTTGCCGGTGATGAGAGCCAGATCAGGATCACGATCGACACAATGATCCCCATCGAGGGCAGGGTGGCCGCAAACGCAACGACCGCGAGGAGGATCAGGAGCAGTTCCCGCCAGCCGGTTGGGTCGATACGGACCCCGGTCTCGCTGCTGTCGCCGGAGCGACCGATGCCGTTGATGCTGATCACCGCCCCGAGGACTGTGAGCACGCCCCCGAGGACGGTTGGGAAGTAGGCCGGGCCCATCTTTGCCGCAGTGCCCATGGTGTAGTCGCGCGCAAAAAAAACGAAGGCGAGCCCGAAGCCCATGAAAAGGATCCCCGACCAGAGATCCCGCTGGTTTTTGATATGCATTGCCCGGTCCCCTCAGGTTTTGCTTGCATGGCGCAGTGATGCGCAATCGATTCTGACCAAGCATAGCGGAGCAGTGGGCAACTTGACAGCCCGCCATGCCTTACAAAGTCTTGCAACTCGCAACAGCCGCTGACAGACGCACGCACCCTTGTGCTGACACAATCGATTCGCTCCTTTCGTCGGGTGACGTTTGGAGCAGGTCTGGTGGGTTCTCCGAACTTGCTCCGGATCATGACGGTCTCCTTTTGGGGGAGGTTTGCAGCCTCCCCTTTTTCTTGTGCGCGGCGGGTGGAGAGGCTCTGCGCCTGCCTCGATTCGCTAGAATCGTCATCGTCATGAAATCCTCCGAGATCCGCTCCCAGTTCCTCGGCTACTTTGCCGCGCGCGGCCACACCGTGGTGGCCTCGAGCCCCCTGGTTCCCGCCAACGACCCCACGCTGCTGTTCACCAACAGCGGGATGGTGCAGTTCAAGGAGGTCTTTCTTGGCAAGGAGCAACGCAGTTACCGCCGCGCCGCGAGCTCCCAGCGCAGCGTGCGCGCAGGAGGCAAGCACAACGACCTTGAAAACGTGGGCTACACCGCCCGGCACCACACCTTCTTCGAGATGCTGGGCAATTTCAGTTTCGGCGACTACTTCAAGCGCGATGCGATCGTGTTCGCATGGGATTTGCTTACCCGGTGCTTCGGGATCGCACCCGAGCGGCTCTGGATCACGGTGTACAAGGACGATGACGAAGCCCACGCGATCTGGGCCAACGAGGTCGGGGTACCGGCCGAGCGGATCATCCGCATTGGTGACAACAAGGGGGCCCGCTACGCCAGCGACAATTTCTGGCAGATGGCCGATACCGGCCCGTGTGGGCCCTGCTCGGAAATCTTCTACGACCATGGCCCCAGAGTTGCAGGTGGCCCGCCCGGATCGGCCGAGGAAGACGGCGATCGCTACATCGAGATCTGGAACCTGGTCTTCATGCAATACGAGCGCGACCACGCGGGTGTGCTTACCCCCTTGCCGAGGCCCTGCGTCGATACCGGCATGGGGCTCGAGCGCATCGCAGCCGTCTTGCAGCAAGTGCACAGCAACTATGACATCGACCTCTTCCAGACGCTGGTGGCGGCAGCGGCCCGTGCTACAGGCGCACGTGATCGCGAAAGTCCTTCGCTGCGGGTGATCGCTGACCATATTCGTGCCTGTGCTTTCCTGGTGGTCGACGGCGTGATCCCCGGCAACGAGGGGCGTGGCTACGTGTTGCGCCGGATCATCCGCAGGGCGCTTCGCCACGGCCATCAACTCGGTTGCGACCAACCCTTCTTTCATACGCTCGTCCACGATCTGGCAGGGCTGATGGGCGAGGCCTATCCCGAACTGGTTCAGGCGTCAGAGCGGGTTCGCGAGGTGCTGCGCCAGGAAGAGGAGCGCTTTTCCGAAACGCTCAAACACGGCTTGCAGTTGCTCGAGCAGGTGCTTGCACCGCACACCACGCGGCTCGACGGCGAAACCGCCTTCCGTCTGTATGACACCTACGGATTTCCACTCGATCTCACCGCCGACATCTGCCGCGAGCGCGGCGTGAGCGTGGACGAAGCGGGGTTCCACGCAGCGATGCAAAGGCAGCGCGAGCAGGCGCGCGCTGCCGGCAAGTTCAAGGCCTCTGCCGACGTGGACGTGGCAGGCCAGATCACCCGCTTCAGTGGGTATGCGCAACTCCAGGCCGAGGCCTCGGTGGTGGCGATCGTTGCGCACGGCGAACAGGTCGAACGCGTGTCGGGGGGCCGGGCACTGATCGTGCTCGACCAAACCCCTTTCTACGCCGAGTCGGGTGGCCAGGTGGGCGACCGAGGCTGGCTGACGTCGCCGCACGGTTTTTCGGCCCGGGTGGACGACACCCGCAAGCTCGCTTCCGGCGCTTTTGGCCACGAGGTCGCCCTCGAGGCGGGGAGCGTGGCCGTCGGTGACCGGGTCCTGGCGCAGGTGGATCCCGAGCGGCGTGCCCGCACGATGCGTCATCATTCGGCCACGCACCTGATGCACAAGGCCCTGCGCGAAGTGCTCGGTGCGCATGTGCAGCAGCGCGGCTCGCTGGTGGATGATCAGCGCACGCGATTCGACTTCAGCCACGCAGCGCCACTCAGCGCGGAGCAGCTGCGCGCGGTGGAAGAACGGGTCAACACCGAGATACTTCAGAACCATGCCACCACGGCACGGGTAATGGCCTTCGACGAGGCGGTGCGCAGCGGCGCAACCGCGCTCTTTGGCGAGAAGTATGCCCAGGAGGTGAGGGTGCTCCAGATTGGGAGCTCGCGCGAGCTTTGCGGTGGCACGCACGTGGCGCACACCGGGGAGATCGGTCTGTTCAAGATCGTGGCGGAATCAGGGGTTGCTGCCGGGATCCGCAGGATCGAGGCCGTGAGCGGCGATCGGGCCCTGCAGTTTGCGCAGGGACAGGAGCAACGGCTCGAGGAACTCGCTCAACTGCTCCGGGCGCCGGTCCACGAGGTCGGCGAGCGGGTTGGACAGGTCCTCGAACAGCTGCGGGGGCTCGAGCGCGAGCTTGCCCAGCTCAAGTCGCGGCTTGCCGCTGCGCAGGGCGATGAACTTCTCGGCAAGGCGCGCCGCATTGGCCCGGCGAGCCTGCTGGTTGCGCGGCTCGACGCGGTGGATGCGCGCGGTCTGCGCGACACGATCGACCAGCTCAAGGCGCGCCTCGGTACCGCGGTGATCGTGCTCGGCGTGGTGGAGGGCAACAAGGTGAGCCTTGTCGCGGGTGTTACCGCAGACCTCACCTCCAGACTCAAGGCCGGAGAACTCGTGAACTTTGTGGCGCAACAGGTTGGCGGCAGGGGCGGAGGCCGCGCCGACATGGCGCAGGCGGGCGGTACACAGCCTGCGGCGCTTCCCGATGCGCTCGCTTCGGTGGAGGCCTGGGTGAGCTCGAGAATCCGGGAGGCCTGAGGGTGTCGGCTGCAGACCCTATCGGGGCGGACGTTACCGTTGATGCGCGCGGACTCAATTGCCCGCTGCCGATCCTCAAGGCCAAGAAAGCGCTCAACGCGATGCAATCCGGGCAAACGCTCCACATCCTCGCCACGGATCAAGGTGCAGAGCGCGACTTCCGGATGTTTTCGCGCCAGACCGGCAATGCGCTGCTCGAGGAGCGCATCGAAGGCGGTGTCTGGCACTTCGTGCTGCGTCGACGCTGAGCCGCGCAGCTTCCGACTGGCCTTGCAAGGTTCAAAGTCAACCCGCAGCGCGTTCTGAGCGGCGGCAGGTTGAGCAGTGTCTACCCCGCGTGTGCCGGGTATCGGGGAATCGTCGTGTTTCAGCTCAGGTGTTTGCCCACCAATTGGGTCATTTCGAACATGGTCACGCTGGGCTTGCCGAAGACTTCCGCCAAGGCCTTGTCGCCATTGATCTGACGCTTGTTGGTGGCGTCCTGAAGGTCGTGCTTCTTGATGTACTCCCAGAGTTTGCGCGTGACCTCCGTGCGCGGAAGCGGCTTTGCTCCGATCACCTTGGCAAGCGCTGCGCTCGGGGTCATCGGCTTCATGAAGGCGGCATTGGGGGTGCGTTTTGCGGCTGCCGGGTCCTTTGCCCTGCTTACCGATGCAGCCTCCAAGGCTGGCCCGGCCGGGGCTTTCGAAGCGCCGGCCGGAGCCTTGGCTGCAGGGTTTGGTGCGGCCTTGGTTGCGGGCTTTGATGCGGCCTTGGTTGCGGGCTT
>VGHO01000100.1 GCA_016868175.1 Betaproteobacteria bacterium | reverse complement strand
TCACCCTGGCACGCTTCCTGCTGCACGGGCAGATCGCCGTTTCGGCGCTTCCCTGGCGCGCATCGTTTGATGGCAGCTTCGACCAACCTCCCTGATCCCTGGGCCGATTCGTGCTGAACGAAGCGGTTGGCTGGATCCAGGCCGCCGCAGAGGGTTCGCCCTTTCCTGAACGGCTTGCAGCGCTCCGAAAAGCCTTGTGCGACGCGGGGCATGGCAGCGTCGACCGCTCGGTCTGGCTTCATCTCTGTGGCGAAGCCGCATGGCAGCATCAGGTCGATCGACTGCGCCGACGCATCGCTACTGCGCTGACTCGCCATGAACTGCTCGTGCAGTACCCGCTCCTCGGGGTGCCCTTCGCGGTCAAGGACAACATCGACATCGCAGGCGAACCCACAACCGCAGCATGCCCTGCCTTTGTGCGGACCGCCGAGCGCGATGCCACGGTGGTGCATCGTCTGCTCGACGCTGGTGCGATCTGGGTTGGAAAGACCAACATGGATCAATTCGCCACCGGGCTCGTGGGTACGCGCTCGCCCTATGGGCAAGCACCGTGCAGAACCGACATTGCGCGGGTGAGCGGCGGGTCGAGTTCGGGATCGGCAATCGCAGTGGCGCGCGGTTGGGTTCCCTTTGCGCTGGGTACCGACACTGCAGGCTCGGGAAGGATTCCAGCCGCCTTCAACGGTCTGGTCGGACTCAAGCCAACGCCAGGCCGCGTCTCGACCGCAGGGGTCCTTCCGGCCTGCAGGACGCTGGACTGCGTTTCGATCCTCGCAAACACGGTCGGCGATGCGCGCCGCGTGCTCGCAGTGATCGAGGGAGCAGACGATCTGGATCCCTACAGCCGCAGCATCCGCGGGGCGGCGTTTGCGTCTCCAACGGTACGCGCGGGAATTCCCCGCGATCCCCGGTTCTTCGGCGACGCGCACTACGCGTCTGCCTGGGAAAGTGCGCTCGCTGGGGCTCGTGAACTTGGGTGGCACACTGTTGACCTTGATTTTTCCTTGCTGGACGAGGTTGCGGCACTTCTCTACGACGGGCCCTGGGTGGCCGAACGCCACACGGTGCTGCAGAGCATCCTCGAGCGGGATCCACTGGCGCTGGATGAGTCGGTGCGCAGGGTGGTGTCGGGCGCACTGCGTTTCTCGGCCACCGATACCTTCCGGGCGCTCTATCGTTTGCAGACGCTGCGCGCCCAGCTCCGAAGCGTCTGGGCGCAAGTGGATGTTCTGCTGGTACCAAGCGCGCCCGGTCATCCACGCTTTGACGAAGTGGCACGCGATCCGCTCGGCGAAAATGCGCGCCTCGGCAAGTTCACCAACTTCGTAAACCTGCTCGGCTGGTGCGCGCTTGCCTTGCCTGCGGGCCAAACCTCGGCGGGCCTCGACTTCGGTATTACGCTCATCGGGCCCGAGGGCGCCGACCTGGTGCTCCTCGACCTCGGGCGGAGGTGGGAGCGTCCGCCCCCCGCTTTGCAATCCCCGCTGGCGCCTGTGCCCGTCGGCCCGAATCCTGCGCCAGAGCCCTGGTTGCCGCCCGTGCCGGAGGGCCCCCACCCCGTCTCGGAGCCCTCCCTGCCGCTTGCCGTCGTTGGCGCGCATCTGAGAGGCATGCCCCTCAATTGGCAGTTGCTTGAGCGCGGTGCACATCTTCTGCGGGCCACCTCCACCGCTCCACGCTACAGACTGCATGCGCTCGAAGCGCGTGCCCCCCCGAAACCTGGACTCTGCCGCGTGCCTGAAGGCGAGGAAGGCTTTGCCATTGCTGTCGAGATCTGGTCGATACCCATCACACAGGTGGGGTCGTTTCTGGCGCTGATTCCTGCACCGCTCGGCCTGGGAACGCTCGAGATCGAGGACGGAACCCAGGTGCATGGCTTCCTGTGCGAGCCGCACGCACTCGTCGGTGCGCCCGACATCAGCGCCTACGGCGGCTGGCGCGCCTACCTCGGAGCCGGCCCTCCTCCCTCGGGACCGGCCCCCCCTCCATAGGGACCGGCCCCCCAGAGACCCCGACCCACCGTTGTTGCAACCCTCTCCCACCACCACAGACGAAGGAGAACTCCATGGACCGTCGTGACTTCCTCGCCAGTACCGCCGCTGCCGGCGCCCTTGCCGGGCTTCCTGCTGCGGTTCATGCGCAGGCCCGCCCTGCCGATGTGCTCGTCGTGGCCAACGAGTTTGGCCCGAATTCGCTCGACATCCACACCGTTGGTGCCAACCGGCCCGCCTACGGCGTGTCGTGGCTGGTGTACGACCGGCTGATGACCTACGGGAAGAAGAAGCTTCCCGACGGCCGCGTGATGTATGACCTCGAGAAACTGGAACCCGAGTTGGCCGAAAGCTGGACGATCGCTCCCGACGGCAACTCGGTGACCTTCAAGCTGCGCCGCAATGCACGTTTTCACGACGGCGCGCCGGTGACCGCCAACGATGTGAAGTGGTCCTTCGATCGTGCGGTGAGTGTGGGCGGATTCCCGACCTTCCAGATGGCTGCGGGCTCGCTGGAAAAGCCCGAACAGTTCGTGGTGGTTGACGAGCACACCTTCACGGTGCGCTTCCTGCGCCGCGACAAGCTCACCATGAACGACCTCGCCGTGGTGGTGCCGTGCGTGTTCAACGCGGAACTGGTGAAGAAGAATGCCACCCCGCAGGATCCCTGGGGCTTGAACTGGACGCGCAACAACACCGCTGGCGGTGGTGCCTACAAGGTCGAGGCATTCCGCCCGGGCCAGGAAATCGTTTATGTGCGAAACGACGATTGGAAGAGCGGTCCGCTGCCGAAACTGCGCAGGGTCATTCAGCGCGAGGTGCCCAACGCCGGCAACCGCCGCGCGCTCCTCGTGAAGGGCGACATCGACATGACCTACGACCTTCCGCCGAAGGATTTCGCCGAACTCGCCAAAGAGGGTGGGGCAATCAAGGTCTCGACGATGCCGATCGAGAACTCGATGCTCTACCTCGGGATGAACATGACCAAGCCGCCCTTCAACAATGTGAAGATCCGCCAAGCGGTGGCCTACGCCTTGCCCTACGACAAGATGTATGACACCGCGATCTACGGGCGCGGGGCGAAACTCTATGGAGCGCCTTCTGCGCAGATCGCTACCACCGCATGGCCTCAGCCCACCGGATATCGGAGCGACCTCGCGCGCGCCAAGGCGCTCATGGCTGAAGCCGGCGTGGCCGCCGGATTCGAGACCACGTTGAGCTATGACCTGGGTCGCGCCACTGTTTCTGAACCGATGGCAGTCTTGATGCAGGAATCCCTTGCGCAGATCGGGATCAAGGCCACGATCAACAAGATCCCGGGTGCAACCTGGCGCGCTGCATTGCTCAAGAAGGACATGCCGCTGACGCTCAACGGCTTTGGCGGATGGTTGAATTTTCCGGAGTACTTCTTTTTCTGGTGCTACCACGGTCAAAACGCAGTCTTCAACACGATGAGTTACCAGAACCCGAAGCTCGACAAGGTGATCGACAGTGCCCGCTTTGCCGAAAGCCGCCCGAGCTACGATGCGCTGGTGAAGGAAATGATCCAGATCGCCTACGACGAGGTGCCCCGCATTCCGATCTTTCAGCTCGCCATGGATGTGGCAATGCAGAAGAATGTGCAGGGCTATGTGTACTGGTTCCACTTGCAGCCCGATTACCGCGATCTCTCCAAGAGTTGAGCCGGCGTGCACGAGCATCCTTCCTTCGAGGATTACCTCATCCACACCGCCGCCGCGCTGGGGCTCAACATCGATCCCGCGTACCGCGACGGGGTCGTGGCTTACCTGGGGTTCGCGGCCGCGCTCGCCGGGCCGGTGATGGCAAGGGAACTCGGCCCGGCGGACGAGTCGGGCAACACCTTTCGACCCGTTTCGCCCAACCCTTCCGGCCTGGCAAAGGATGTTTCGCCGCCAGACCTGTCCGCGTCGGTGCCTGCGGCGTCGGTGCCACTGCCTCCTTCGGCGTTGGTGCCACTGCCGCCTTCGGCGCCGGTGCAGGGGGCATTGTCGGGGCGCAGTGCGGTGGAGGCGGTCGAGGCCGCGCTTCGATGCATCGATGCAACCGACCGCCGGGTGAACGCCTTCAGTGCAGTGCTCGGCGAGCGCGCGAGGGCCCGCGCCGAGGCGCTCGACCGGAGTCTGGAGCCTCTTCCGCTACGGGGTCTCAGTTTTGCGGTGAAGAATCTTTTCGACCTGAAGGGACTCACCACGCTGGCCGGATCGGTGATCGAGAAGGCGCGCGCGCCCGCGCGTGCGGATGCTCCGCTCGTGGCGAGGCTCGAGGCAGCAGGCGCAGTGTGTGTTGGTGCGCTCAACATGGACGAGTACGCCTACGGGTTCACCACCGAGAATTCCCACTACGGCCCCACCCGCAATCCCCATGATCTCGCGCGCATGAGCGGTGGATCCTCCGGTGGATCCGCAGCCGCAGTAGCAGCGGGTCAGGTGGACCTTGCGCTGGGCTCGGATACCAATGGCTCGATACGGGTTCCTTCGTCGCTATGCGGGGTGTTCGGCCTCAAACCCACTTTCGGCCGCCTGCCGCGCACGGGTACTTTCCCCTTTGTGGCAAGTCTCGACCATCTGGGGCCGTTTGCCCGTGGGGTCGGGGTGCTCGCGGGAGCCTACGACGCGATGCAAGGGGTTGATCCGCTGGATCCGGCGCAGATCGCCCGGCCGGAAGAGGTCACACGGTTGCAGCTTGCCCTGGGCGCCGAGGGTTTGCGCATCGGAGTTCTGGGGGGCTGGTTCCACACCATGACCACCGAGCCCGCCCGCATCGCTCTCGGGCGGGTGGCTGCGGTACTCGGCGCGCGGCGTGAGGTTGTTTGGCCCGAAGTCGAGCTGGCACGTGCTGCCGCGTTCCTGATCACGAACGCCGAGGGCTCGGCCTTGCACCTGCCCAACCTCAGGCGCTGCGCTGCGAGGTTCGACCCGATGACCCGCGACCGTTTCCTTGCGGGCGCACTCCTGCCTGCCGCATGGGTGCAGCAGGCGCAGCGCCTTCGTCACTGGTTCGCACGGCAGGTTGCGGCGAGCTTCGCCGAGGTCGATGTGCTGCTTGCACCGGCCACGCCCTGCTGCGCGCCACCGATCGGTAGCGATGTCTTCGAGCTTGCGGGCAAGCGTCTTGCGTTGCGGCCAAGTCTCGGACTCCTCACCCAGCCGATCTCGTGCATCGGACTGCCGGTGGTTACGGTTCCGGTGTGGGGTTGCGATGCAATGGCGCCGCATCTGCCGATCGGTGTACAGATCGTGGCTGCACCATGGCGCGAGGATCTTTGCCTTCGGGTGGCATCCGCCCTCGAAGCTGCCGGGGTTGCGAGGGCGCTGGTTGCGGCACTTCACCCAGGAGACAACCCCGAATGACTGAAATCAGCCGCGCAGCCGAGCCTGTTGCCGACCACGCCGAGGAAACCCTGCCCACGGCTGCACATGCGCACGCTTCGCCGCCCGTTGTGCTGCAACTCAACCTGCCCGAGGTCCATGCGGAAGTTGCGCAGGCCTTTGGGCGTTACGAGGATGCACTGGTGCACAACCGGCTCGACGTGCTTGATGAGCTCTTTTGCGACAGCGCCCTGACAACGCGGTTTGGCATTGCCGAGAACCTCTACGGGATCGAGGAGATCCGCGCATTTCGCAACGCCCGCCCGGCGGCCGGGCTTGCCCGGACCTTGCACCGTACCGTGATCACCACCTATGGCCACGACTTTGCCACTGCGATGACCGAGTTCCTGCGCGAGGGGGCGAGCAAACGCGGGCGCCAGAGCCAGGCCTGGGTACGGTTTCCTGTGGGCTGGCGCATCGTGGCGGCGCACGTGAGCCTGATCGACCCTCCGGCAGCCCCCACGCCCCAGGACCCTCTGCAGGCGGGTTGAGCGCGATGGTCGGTCGTATGGTCCTGCGACGTCTGGTCGCGGCGTTGCCGAACCTGGTGGGCGTGGTGGCGATCAGTTTCGTGCTCACGCGGGCCTTGCCCGGGGACCCTGCCGCCTACTTTGCCGGTGCCGCAGCCACGCGCGAGGCCGTGGAGCAGGTGCGGCAACAACTCGGCCTCGACCGCTCGCTGCCCGAGCAGTTTCTGATCTATCTGCAGGGGCTGATGCGCGCAGACCTCGGCCTGTCGCTCACCACAGGCCAGCCTGTGGCGCAGGAGCTGCTCACCCGCCTGCCCGCCTCGCTGGAGCTGGTGCTGATCGCGCTGGTGCTTGCGTGCGGCGTGGCCATTCCCCTCGGGGTGTTGGCAGCAACCCGGCCGGGCAGCTGGATCGATCATCTTTGTCGGATTGTTACGACGATGGGAGTATCGCTGCCGGCCTTCTTCACCGGATTGCTGCTCGCCTATGTCTTTTACTTCCTGCTCGGTTGGGCGCCGCCTCCGCTGGGGCGGCTCGACCCCGTGTACTCCCCGCCGAGTGCGGTGACCGGCCTTTTTCTGGTGGACGCTGCACTGGCGCGCGAACCCGCGGTGTGGTGGGCGAGCTTCAGACAACTGATCCTGCCAACGCTCACCATGGCGATCTTCGTGCTGGCGCCGATCGCCCGCATGACCCGAGCCTCGATGCTCCAGGTGCTCAGTTCGGACTTCATCCGCACCGCGCGCGCAAGCGGCCTGTCCGAGGCAACCGTACTCGTTCGCTACGGCCTGCGAAACGCGCTGTTGCCGGTGATCACAACGCTGGGCATGGTGTTTGGCTTCATGCTTGGCTCGAGCGTTGTGGTGGAGAAGGTGTTCGGCTGGCCGGGCGTGGGGAGCTACGCGATCGATGCGCTCACGGCGAGCGACTACGCACCGGTCCAGGGTTTCGTCTTGCTGATGGGGCTCCTGTTCGTGGGTCTCAACCTCTGCATCGATCTGCTCTACACCGTGATCGACCCCCGCGTCAGTCTCGAGCACTGAGTGCAATCCATCGAACTTGCGCCACCGAGCGTTTGGCAGCATGCCCGCCATGTGCTCGGCGACAACCCGGTCACGCTTCTTGCGGCCCTGCTTTTCGTGGTCTTTGTGCTCACCGCAATCCTGGGTCCGAATCTGGTGCCCTTTGATCCGCTGCGCAGCGACGCGGGCGCCGCGCTCCAGCCTCCTTCCTCCGCGCACTGGTTCGGCACCGATGCGCTGGGTCGCGACATCTTTTCGCGCACCATCGTTGCCACCCGTCTCGACCTCGGAATCGCGATCGCCGCAGTGGCGCTCTCCTTTCTGATCGGACTTCCACTCGGGCTTGCCGCCGGTTTCTTTGGAGGATGGTGGGACACCCTGGTGACCCGGTTGAGCGACACGATCATGGCCTTTCCCCTCTTCGTGCTGGCGATGGGGATCGTGGCGGCGATGGGCAACACGGTCACGAACATCGTGCTGGCCACCGCGATCATCAATCTGCCCTTTTACATCCGGGTGGCGCGCGCCGAGGCGAACGTGCGGCGCGCGGCGGGCTTTGTGGAGGCGGCGCGACTTTCGGGCAATACCGAGGCGAGGATCCTGCGGGTTCACATCCTGCCCAACATCCTTCCGCCGGCGATGGTGCAGGTGAGCCTCAACATGGGTTGGGCCATTCTCAACGCCGCAGGTCTCAGTTTCATCGGACTCGGCGTGCGGCCACCCACCCCCGAGTGGGGCATCCTGGTGGCCGAGGGCGCGCAGTTCATTGTGTCGGGCGAGTGGTGGGTGAGTTTCTTCCCGGGGGCCGTGCTGATGCTTGCCGTGTTCTCCTTCAACCTGCTGGGCGACGCCTTGCGCGACCTGCTCGATCCGCGGAGGCGTACCTGATCGCGGAGGATCAACCCCCTTTGCTCGATGTGCGTGACTTCAGCCTCGAGTTCCGAACCCGTTCAGGCACGGTGCGCGCGCTCGATCGGGTGGGCCTGCAACTGCACAAGGGCGAAATCCTCGGACTCGTCGGGGAGTCCGGATCGGGAAAGTCGGTCCTGAGCTACGCAATGCTCGGGATCAGCGACGCTGCGGCGCGCGTTACAAGCGGGTCGGCGGTCTTCGGTGGAATCGACCTCCTCAAGGCCGATCGCTCCACCCTGGCGGACTTGCGGGGGCGCGAGATCTCGATGATCTTCCAGAGTCCGCGCACTGCGCTCAATCCGATCCGGCCGGTTGGGCGCCAGATCGAGGATGTGTTGCGCCGCCATGCAGTGCATTTGCGCGGAGGTGCCGGGGGAGATCTGGCAGGGGCCCTGAGCGATCGCGCGATCGAAGCGCTGAGGGAGGTGGCGATCGCGGATCCGGAGCGCAGGGTGAGGGCCTATCCTTTCGAGCTTTCAGGGGGCATGTGTCAGCGGGTGATGATTGCGATCGCACTGGCATGTCGACCCGGGCTGCTCGTTGCCGATGAGCCCACCACGGGGCTGGATGTGACCACGCAGGCGGCCGTGATGGATCTGATCACCACGCTGGCGCGCGAACGCCAGATGGCCACGCTCTTCATCACGCACGATCTGGCACTCGCCGCGGAGTATTGCGACAGGATCGTGGTGATGCACGCCGGTCAGGCTGTGGAGGCAGCACCCACTGCGGCGCTCTTTGCGCAAGCGCGACACCCCTACACCGCAGGCCTGATCCGCTCCACCCCGGGAGCGGACACTGCATTGGCTGCCCTCTCCCCAGTGAGGGGCAACCTCCCGGATCTTCGCCGCAACGACCTTCCGGCGTGTCGCTTTGCTGAACGTTGTGAGCGCGCAAGCGCCCGGTGCGGCGGTGAGCGGCCAGCCATGGACGGGCATCCCGGGCGTCATGCGGTGGCCTGCTGGCATCCCCTCACCTTTGGGGCCGCCGCAAAGTTGCACCCCGCCGAAATGCGGCAGGGTGCGCCTGGGACGTTCGGTGACTGAGGGCGCGATGCCGGCAGCTTCAACTGCGGCGGGCGCGATGCCGGCAGCTTCAACTGCGGCGGGCGCGATGCCGGCGGCTTCAACTGCGGGGGGCGCGATCCCGGCGAGATCCGTGCCTGAGCGCTCGGTCCTCGAGGAGCCCTTGCTGCGCGTGGAGCATCTTCACAAGCGCTTTGCGCTTGCCGGGCGCCGGGGCGCTCAGTTGCATGCGGTCGACGATGTGTCGCTCACAATCCAGCCCGGAGAGGCCCTCGGTCTGGTGGGTGAGTCGGGTTGCGGAAAGTCCACGCTCGTGCGCCTGCTCGCGCGGCTTCTGGATGCGAGCGAAGGCCGGATCCTTTTCGAGGGCGAGGATCTTGCTGCCACGCCTGCCCGCAGCTTTGCGGTCCATCCGCGTCGCGCAGTGCTCCAGATGGTGTTTCAGGATCCCACCGACAGCCTCAACCCGCGCTTCAGTGCGCGCGACACGATTCGCGAGCCCTGTGTGCTGCTCGCGGGGATGGATCGCCTAGCGGCCGATGAAAGGGTTGACGAGGTGGCGCAGCAGGTGGGCCTCGCGCCGGAGTTGTTATCGCGCTTTCCGCATCAGCTCTCGGGCGGACAGAAGGCACGCGTGGGGATTGCGCGCGCACTGGTGATGCGACCGCGCCTGCTGATTCTCGACG
>VGHO01000099.1 GCA_016868175.1 Betaproteobacteria bacterium | reverse complement strand
TTACCTCGCACTGAAATCGCGCACCACCAATTCATTCAGAAAATCCCGTTTCTTCAATTAAATCCGAAACTTGCGCTAATGGCTTCCATTAGACATCGGGGCTAATGGAAAATTTGGGATCAACACACCTTGCGAGTTGCCCATCTTGCGGATCGTGACTTACGCCGTCTGCTCCGAAATTGCCAGTAAGCACAATGGTAGCACGCACGAAGCCTGCTATTGGCTCTTGAACAGCGCAATCAGCGGACCGCTCTCAATGACAGCATCACGCGGTGGGCGCAAGCGAAACCAACGCATCCCCAGTCAACCTCACTTGGTGAAGCTTGAAGGCGGTGGCGGTCATGCCGCCATACGCTTCTTGTTTTGACGGACAGAGAGTCATCCGCATTACAAGTGACGCGCCAATCCAACGACCCATTTCCGAGCGACGCTTTCACCGACAAGACGCCGGTTGGTACATTTGATGCGCCTTTCCACAGGCGGCCGCCGGCACTTGCGCAATCTCGCCATCGTGTCTACAATGTAGACACTAGTGAGGAGTCTGAAACCATGGAAACCGTCATCCGAAAATGGGGTAACAGCCCCGCTCTACGCTTGCCTACTGCTGTATTGAAAGAGGCAGGTTATCAACTCGAGCAGAAGGTGAACCTGGTTGTCTCGCGCGGCCGGATCATCATTCAACCGTTAAAACAGATCGAATACGACCTTGACACTCTGGTGAACGGCATCCACGAGGGCAATACCCATGATGAGGTCAACTTCGGGCAACCCGTTGGGAATGAGGCACTTTGATGCCACCGCGTGCCTATGCGCCTGATACCGGCGACATCGTGTGGCTGGAATTCGATCCGCAGGCCGGGCATGAACAGGCGGGGCACCGGCCTGCCTTGGTGATCAGTCCAGCCAACTACAACAGCAAAACAGGCTTGATGGTCTGTTGCCCGTTGTCCACCAAGGTCAAAGGGCATCCATTCGAAGTCCTAACCGAGGTCGGCGGTATCGAGTGCGCGGTTTTGTCGGACCAGGTAAAGTCTCTCGACTGGAAAATCCGCCGCGCGAAAAAGAAGACCACAGTCAACGCTGACGTCATGCTGCATGTACGGGCCAAGATTAAGGCACTCTTGCAGATTCCATGATGAAAAGCAGCCCACAAAGACTGACCCAACTGGCCCTGCACCATCTCCGCTCCGGCACACGCCAAACTCGACCCAGGCGAGTGGGTTGTTTTGCATCGTAATCGTTGGCGGGGTCTTAGCGTAATGGCACCGGAAGCGGGTCAGCGTTCTGGCCGTTTGCTTCTTCGGCGGTCATTTTCCGTCCGGCCTGAATCGCTTTGATGTCGCTACAATAGCTGAAATAGCTACTTCGCCCGCGAGGTGATCCATGCGAACCGAGACCTCATCTGAAACCCAGAACCGCTTTGGCGAGTTGATTGATGGCGTCCAGCGGGAGCCTGTCACGATCACAAGGCGTGGACGCCCCCTCGCGTTCGTCCTTTCGCCGAAGGATTTGGAGTACTTTCTTGTATCGAGTCGACTGCGGGATCGTGCGCACGCGGAGTTCGAAGCGTTTTTTGCGTTGGCTAAAAAAGAAGACCACATAGGTCGGTCATTTTTGTTCAGACCGGTCAGCACGCTGATAGTCCTCTAGCGCCAACAGCAACGTGGCTCGGTGCAAGCGCGCTACAGTTTGCCAAGGCAGGTCAGTCAGTGCTCCCTCAATGGCCCACAGCAAATTTAGGTTTGTTTGCTTGGACGCACGCACGACGCGCGCATACGCTGCAATCGATCCTAGACCACGAAGTTTCTCCACCGTTTTGATCCCAGCAAAGGCCAATAACTGCTCAGACCGTGGACCAAGATTACGAAGCTTTGTAATTGACTGCTTACTTTTCATCGGCCCCAAAATCTTGCTCATCTATTTCATTGATTCCGTTGATGGCGAAGCATCACGTTCGTGGCACATCAAGGCCTTCTTTTGCCTCCCGTTCACGCTGCTCCCGCAGTAACGCCTTGTCTTTACGCAATGACCACCACTGCCAAAGGAAAAATAGCAATATCAGTAAAGGTTCATAAAAAGCTAGAACAATCACATCCATCGTTGTATCTTTAATCAAGTCGCTCTAGGGTTCTTGTAAAGGCAAATGACTTGGAGAACCACGTCTACTCCGCCTGCTTGAACTGTACTATGTTCCCCTCTGGATCCCATCCGTCGATGACAACATGGCCCCGAAAGTGCCACGCGCCGGAATCTGGTTTGAGATAGCCGCCAGTGGCCTGCGCAGCTGACCGAACCGCTTCGAGGCTAACAACAACAAAGGTCGGCTTGAACGGTGTGTCTTCCCGGGGCGACGGAGGCTTTGTGATTGTCATGCTTGCCGCATACTTGCGTGGGATCGTGTGGACAACGACTTCATAGCCATGCCCCCGAAGCAAATCGTGAGAAGTCCCCGTCTCCGCGAGATCAAGGCCCAAAGTTTGCTGATAAAACGCGGAGACGCGTTTCTTGTTCTTGGCAAAGACGACCAAGCCTTGTTGTGACATGTCATGCTCCCAAATCTTGATTGTTAAACCGAATCGGCTATCCGCTCAGATCTAGGCATTGTGAATCACGATGACACCTTCAACGAAACGGTGCCGTGCGATCGCTCAAAACTTCGGCAGTGCGGGCACCAGCCAGACGATCAATCAGCCGACTTCGGCACTGAATGCAACGACACCCGCTACAACACTGGCATTCGCGAGGTCAGCGTCCAGCGTCGCAACGGGCAGCCCCGTTCGCAGGGCGAGCTCCAGATAGGCGGCATCGTAGCTGGAAAGCTTGTAGCGCCGCGCCAGATTGAGCGTGTCGCCCCAGGCGCGTTCGACCGTTTCCGAATCCGTCGTGATGTCAAGGTCTGCCAGCAGCGCCAGGAAACGCCGGCTCTCGGCTTCGGTCACGATTGCCTTGGCTTCAAGCCTTGCGATCACATTGCCCACCTCAAGCCTGAACAAGGTGGGTACCACTGCCTGAGAGACCGTGAGCGCGTTCAAAACAGCGTCGGCATATTTCAATCCTGGAGCGTGCATGGATGGCGCCAGCCAGACCAGCGCGACCGACGCATCCATCACAAAATTCATGCACGCCCTTCGTTAACCAGCGCCTTGAGAACGAGTCCGGGCGTGGGCTTTCTCGAACGCGTAAAGGCGCGCATCCGATTGACTGCAGCAGCGGCATCGTTGACTTTTTTTTGCTGCACAGGCAGCAGATGGGCGATAGGCTGACCGCGCAGCGTGATGGTGTACCGGTGACCCGCCTGCACACCGCGCAATAGTTCAGGCAGCTTGGTCTTCGCTTCTACATGCTGCATCACGCTCTCCTCTTCAATAGACCAAATGATAGAGTAGTCGCTACGGGTCAGCAACGTTGAAGCGTTGTCGGTCAAGTCAAGACGCACACTCTCCGCGGCCAAGCCAAATGACTTGATGCCGAGCGCGGTGGCACCTTGGCGTGGGACCTGTAACGCGGATATTGCGTTGTAACACGAGCAATGCAAGGTTGACCTTAAGTTATGAAATATTGGACGTGACGAGAAAGACGCTACTTCCCGGTTCGCAATCGCCACTGTGTTCGGTAAGAAATAATGTTGCTCCGGCTGCTGTGCTGATTGAGATAAACCAGGGAAAGCCTGGCTCATGCTGATGGCGCCAATCTTTTTGGAAACCCAAGCGCTGGTACCACTGTGCTGATACTGGCGCATCGCTCACGCGAAGAATCGGTGTAGCTTCGTGAGGCATGTTGCTGTCCTTCGAAAAAGTTTTAGATATCAACTTGATTGCGCCTTAATAGAAGGCGGGCGGACCCTCATCCCAATCATGCCGCAGCCATGCTCGTGGTGCATTTACTTCAATGCACAAACTGCACTTGGGTCGACACATTGAGGTCATCTCGGCCTTGTTGGCAGCTCAAGCGCATTGCTTACCGCCTCGAGAAGTTTGGCCTTACCGTTCAACTCTGAAAGACCAAACCGGGTGAACTCCCTCCCGTCCAGTTGTGCATCGGCAAACAGCCCCGCTGGAGCTTCGTGGAAGTGAAGAAAGGCTGAGCGGCCACGGTAGAAGGTGCCCGTCTTGGTTTCTCTGAGTTCCCCAAATGAGCGAAGCGCCAAAGGCAATTCGGTGATCTGTTGAAGTGCCGAAGGAGTCGCGTGCTTCATACCGCCTCAAGAGGTACTGCCACCGAAGCGCTCTGCGAACCGGGTGCCTCCGTCGCCAACCTCGTCCCACTCCGCTCGGGAATGAACCCAGATGTGAGCTTTAACCGTCAGCCCCAAACCGTGACCCGGCAAGAGCCCCGCCGGGACAAACATGCGCTGCGCGTCATTCCTCCCTGGGAGTCGGGAACCGCAGATCCTGCAGAACCAGGTCTCCCACTCCGAATTCGGCTTTGCCCACTGGGCGATGTTCTCTTGTCCCTGGATCCACTTGAAGCTCTCATTGCAAACAACGACCACGGCCATACCATTCGCACCGGTAGCCCGTCGGCAGATCGAACAGTGACATACGAAAACTCCGGCGGGCGTTCCATGGACCTCAAAGCGGACAGATCCGCAGTTGCAGTGGCCGCTGATCATTTGTATTCCTTGAATCAATAAACCGCCGAACGTGCCTGTTCGTGCGGCCTGACGAAGCGCGAACCGGCGTGCGGCGCACCGCCGGCTGGGCCAGGATGAAGCGAGGCCCGGGCAATGAACGCGGCTGTGCGGCTGGTTGGACGCCGGATTGGGCGGAACCCTTGATAACCTAACCGCCGTCACCCAAAGAAATGTGCGTCAGCCTCCCTCACGCAAGGTCTGAGGCAATCCCAAGTGCGATTCGGGCCTTCGCCATCGCCTCCTCGGTGTCCCTGAGCACGTAGCCCTTCTCCAGCATCCGCGTCATGTATTGCTTGTTGTAGAGGAAGGCAACGATGATCTGCCATAGACCCAATGTGACCACCGTAAAGAGCAGGTGCAGGGCAGCCACGCCCAACTCGCCGCGGAACATCGGCACCCACCAGCCGAAGAAGAGGTAGGTCCAACTGAATCCAAAGTAGCCCTTGCGGGTCAGACCGCTCGTGGGGTGCTGGATCATGACTTTCGTAGCCATCCACCTCCTCCTTCAAGGGCCGCCCATCGCCCTAACCGCGATCGCTCCTGGAGCAGGTCGGCGATCTGGGCTTAGCGATCTGGGCTCAGCGGTCTGGGCTCAGCGGTCTGGAAGGGTGAGCGCAGTACCGGACGATCCTTTGGTGCATCGACTGAAACCTTAGCGAACAATCGCCCTGCTGTCGAGCGTGACCCGTGCCGCAGCAGACGGTGCGCTTGCGCGCAAAGAGCAGCCCTTGGCGCAGCGTGCACTGCTTGCCGAGAATGGACAACGCAATGCAGCCGACCACCAGCCAGGCATGATCACGGCCGCCCGTGATGTGGGGGCGGGGAAGGGAACCTCCAATCCTTCAATCCGCTGTTGAGCATCGGGAGCGTTGGGGGCTGCGTGGGGCCAAGCGCGAAAGTCTAGCCATCGCCTGCACATTTACCAGCGTATCGCTTTGCCATCGCCTGCACCTCAGCCGCAAAGGCGGCACGCAGGCCCGCCGGCCCTAGAACCTCGCAGTGACTGCCGTAGCGCAGAATGTCGCCGATCAGCTCGCGTGGATCCTGAAAGGGCACCTCGAGCTCAACTTCGCCCGAGTGGAGCTTGCGCAGACGCTGTTCGGGATGCCACCTCTCGGATTCCACCCAGCGTGACCGCCAGGCACTGAATCGCAGAACCGCCCACTCAAGCATGGCTGAAGGGTGCGAAAAGATTCCGTAGCCTGCATCGAAGCGCGTGGCAATCCGGGATGTCTCGATCTCGAGCGCGGATTCGGGCATGGCCATCGCTGCGAGGAAGGCATCCACTGCGAAGCTGCGCAGATCCTCGCGCAGATGGCACCAACTGTCCAGATACCAGTTGTCGCGGTAGTACACAAGCCGTTGTGGGGAGAGTTCACGCGTGGAGAACTCGCCGCTGTTGCGGTTGAAATGCGTGACGCGAAGCCGCCGCCTGGCAAGCAGAGCGCTCGCCACCACCTCGAAGAAAGCTCCGCGGTGCACACGCTTGGCTGCGGGCACCAGCCTCACCCTCTGCATCACCTCTGCGGACGCAAAACCACCCTCCCCGAGCAGCCCCTTGAGCCGCCGCTCCAGGGGCGCGATGTGCGCCACAAGAAGCCCTGGCTCGAGTTCGCCCAGCAGGTGCTGCATGGTAAGGAGCGCATGGATCTCAGTGGCGTTGAACCACAGGCCGGGCAACGCATAGTGGCCGCGTTCCTCGGTGAAGCGGTATCCGCCTCGCACACGATCGAACACGATCGGCGCGTGCAGGCGATCGCGCATGTAACTCAGGTCGCGAAGCAGCGTTGCCCGCGAGATCCCGATTTCCTCGAGAAGCACCTCGAGCGGCAGGCAACCCCGATCACGCAGCAATCGGTCGATCCGGTAGAAGCGTTCGGTACGGTCCATGGTGGGATCCTCGCAAGCAAGTGAGGATCCCACATCGAAGTCTCAGCAGGTGAGACTCCCCAAAGCCGGCATCAGGCGCTGGACTGGGAACCCCACCCCCAGCGCGCAACCTCGACCTCTGAACCCGGCTCCCAGCGCGGGGGTGGGGGCACGGAAGAAGCTTCAGTGCCTGTGGTTACCGCGGGTGCCGTCGGTGCCGTGGATACCGTGGTTACCGCGGGTGCCGTCGGTGCCGTGGATACCGTGGGTGCCGTGGGTGCCGTGGGTGCCGAGGTTGAGCGGCACACGGGCCGGCTCGGAAAAACTGGGCTGCGAGGCTGCCAGTGCCAACACCTCCACCTTGCCGCGCATGCCCGCGTCGTAGTGGCCTGAAATCAGGCAGGCCATCTGCAGGACGGTCGCCATGTCAAATCGCACTACAAGGGAGCCGCGCTCGCCCGGGCCCAGGTGGATTGCGGCCCCAGTCGCATGTTGGTGAGCGCTATGGGCTGCACCATGCTTCATTGCCTGGGCATGCTGCTCAAGCTGGGCGTCGGTACCCAGGACCAGCTCATGCGGGACCTTGCCATCGTTGATGACGTTCAGGAGGAGGGTCTCGCCAGCCTGGACCTGGATTTGGTCCGGGCTGAAGCGCATGGCGTCGCTCATCCGGATATCGAGTACGCGATCCGCTCTCAAGGCGGTGAGACCGCCGGGAGAAGAGTCAGCGTCAGCTTCGATCGATGCGGAGGTGTGGGTGACCGCGCCGTGGGCATGTGACCCAAGGTACTCGGGATTGCGCTCGAGCCATTGCCAGGTGCCGTAGCTCCCCAGCCCGACCACGACGCCGGCGACCAGACTGTAGAGCGTACTGGACGCTCGCCAGAGTCCCGTGGTGCTCAGCGCAAGCGCTGCTGCGGAGATGGCGAAGCCGAGGGGCACCACCCAAGCGCTGCGGTCGGGAGAGTCGGGGAAATGCTGCAAGCCCCCAGTAAAGAACCCCAATCCCACGGACAGCAGAGCGCCCAGCAGCAATGTGTGAAAAAGTCCGGCACGGGAGTTTGCGGAGTCGTGGTTGTGGCGATACTCCAGCGTGGCGCCGATCACAAACAGCAAGACGCCAACCGCTGCAGTCCACAACGAACGCTCGCCGCTGAAGAAGCCGTGGTTTACGGCGCCGGCGATAAAGCTTATGCCGCTGTACTTCAGGAGCATTGCGGCATGTCGATGGTGGAAAGTATCAATCATGCGATTCTCCAACTAGTCCTGAACATTGCCATCTGCCAGCAGGGCCTCGGTGAGTACTTCTTGCAGCAAGCGCGTGCTCCGGTAGATCGCGAGCGACTCCGGCCGCTCAACCCCGTTCAGCAGGCGAGGACAAGGCTCCGGCTCACCCAGTACCTGGGTGACCGGAATCCGTTCAGCATAGATTGGGAGCTCGTAGTCCTCATCCTCGTCCACCACGCCGCGGGCGCGAATCTTTGCCGACGCCCGCTCGATGTCCATGGTAATCACCGACGTGGCTCTGATTTCCTGTGCTGTGGCCGGCCTGAGCGCCGCAGTGCGGTTCGGGAACAGACGATCGACCATTCGCACGAGAGCGTTCTCCTTTTCCTCGGGATCCTCGACCAGCCGGGCCTTGCCGAAGACCATCACCGAGCGGTAGTCCGCCGAATGGTTGTAACCGGAGCGCGCAAGGATCAGTGCGTCGAAGTGCGTGACCGTGAGGCACGCTGGCTCGCCCTGAGCGAGGTTGCGCAGCATTCGACTGGCGCTGCTACCGTGCCAGTACAGCCGCGAACCCTCACGCCAGAAGAGGGTTGGCGTGCAGAACGGTTGGCCGTCGATCACGTAGGCCACATGACACAGCGCCGCCGCATCCAACAGGGCGTGCACTGTGGAATAGTCGTAGAAGCCCCGCTCGTGGCGGCGCCTGACCTGGTTGGTCGCGTCAACCGGATAGCTCGTGGATGCGCATGGATCGTTCATCTGAGACCTCGGGGCTTTCGCGCTGGAATCCCTTCAGCCCTCATTATGCCCTCGCCAAGGATTGGTCAGCACCGCCGAATCACTTCGGAGGCACCCCGAAGCCGCGGCTGATTCGGTGCAAGCCAAGCCACGGCTTGCGCCCCGCGCAAGGGAGCCGCCCTTTGCCCGCAGGGCGCGCTTCGTTGCTCATGCCGGTGCTTCCGGATTCAGGGCCTGCCGGGCTGCGCGGGCGATCTGCTGCACCACCAGCGCATCGTCGGCGGCGGCTAGTGCCATCGGGTTGAGCAGCAAGAGACCTTCGTCCATGCGGCCTTCGGCCAGATGCACGGGAGGCGACATCCCCTGTAGTCGGCGGCTGAACTGCGCCGCCGGCTCGGGTGTATGCAGCGCGAGCAGAGGAACCGGATTCACCAGACCTGCGGGGCACAATTCTGGCGCAAGCACTGGGGCTTGCGTCTCCCAGGCCCGCACCATCGCCTGCAGCCGCTGCGTCCAATGCCTGAGATGCGCCGCCTCGTCGCGCGCGACAAAGCGCTCCAAAGCGCACAACAGGCCGGCGATCTCCTCCTTGCCCGCCTTGAAGCCGCGGCCGATGCCGTGCACCGGGATACCGCGCAGGAGTAAGGGGTCCACCAGCCCCGCCGGGGCCCAGGTATTGGGGTGGACGTCCATGTCCATCATCTGCAGCAGGGCCGAGCCGATGAGCTCGCGGCGGCCAATGAGGAGCCCGCTGGACTGCGGGCCCTGCAGTGCCTTGCCCCCGCTGAAGACCACGAGGTCGGCACCCATGGCAACATAGCGACGCAAGTTCTCGCGCGGTGGCAACTGCGCGGCCGCATCCACAATCACCGGCAAGCCATGGCGATGCATCACCTCCAGAACCGTGGGGAGGTGAGAAAGCGACTCGGGCGAGGCCACGAATACGAAGCCGGCGGACTGTGCGTCGAGCGCCGCCTCGATCTCCCACGCTTCGAGGCTGCGAACACCTGCGCCGATGCCACGGTCGTTGTGGCCGATGTCCACG